>JBBRZL010000046.1:0-22567 GCA_038236735.1 Holophagales bacterium
CCAAGGCCAAGGTGCTCGAGATGATCGAGAACCTGCGCCTGGCGCTGCGAGAGCGCATCACCAACCTCGATTGGATGGGCAGCGAAACCAAGCTGCAGGCCATCAAGAAGCTCAACGCCTTCGGCGTGAAGATCGGCTACCCCGACAAGTGGAAGACCTACGCTTTCGACGTCAAGCGCGACGACTACTTCGGCAACGTGCGCCGGGCCTCCGCCTTCCGCATCCAAGAGAACCTGGCCAAGCTCGGTAAGCCCATCGACCGCACGGAGTGGGGCATGACACCACCCACCGTGAACGCCTACTACAGCCCCACCATGAACGAGATCGTCTTCCCCGCCGGCATCCTGCAGCCCCCCTTCTTCGACCCCAGGGCCGATGATGCGGTGAACTACGGGTCGCTGGGCTTCGTCATCGGCCACGAGATGTCCCACGGCTTCGACGACAGCGGCAGCCAGTTCGACGCCGAGGGCAACCTCAAGAACTGGTGGACCGAGGCGGACAAGAAGGCCTACGAGGCCCGCACCGACCTGGTGGTGAAGCAGTACGACGCCTACGAACCCCTCAAGGGTGAGCACGTGAACGGCAAGCTCACCCTGGGCGAGAACATCGGCGATATCGGCGGCCTCAAGATCGCCTACGCCGCCTATCAGAACAGCCTGAAGGGCAAGGCAGTGCCGGCACCCATCGACGGGTTCACCGGCCCCCAGCGCTTCTTCCTGGGCGCCGCCACCGTCTGGCGCAACCACATCCGCGAGGCCGCGCTGTCCGTGCGCCTCAAGACCGATCCCCACAGCCCCGGCCAGCAGCGCGTGAACGGCCCCCTGTCCGACCTGCCGGAATTCTACGAGGCCTTCGGCTGCGCCGACGGCCAGGCCATGAAGCGGGATGCAAAGGTGCGGCCGGCCATCTGGTAGTGATTGCTCCGGAAGGCTGCGCCTTCCGGAGATAGCAAAGGAAAACATATGAACACACGATCGGTAATGCTTGCACTCGCGCTGCTGGCGCCGCTGCCAGCCCAGCTGCCCTACAAGGGCTTCAACCCGGCGAACATCGACGCCTCGGTGAAACCCACCCAGGATTTCTTCCAGTACGCCGTAGGTGCCTGGGCCAAGCGCACCACGATCCCTGCGGAGTACGAACGCTACGGCGTGGACCAGGAGATCGATGCCCACACGCACCAGCTCCTGAAGGGGATCCTGGAAGCAGCCGCCGCCGCCAAGGCGGCAGCCGGCTCCGAGGCCCAGAAAGTTGGCGACTTCTTCGCCAGTGGCATGGACCAGACGGGCATCGAAGCCAAGGGGATCAGTCCCCTCCATTCGCTCTTTGCCCGCATCGACACGGTGCAGGACGCGAACAGCCTGGCTGTCGTCCTGGCGGACCTGCACCGGTTCGGCGCCTTCGCGGCCTTCTCCTTCAGCGTCGAGCAGGACGACAAGGAGAGCAGCCGCTACTCCATGATATTGGCCCAGGGGGGTCTCGGCCTGCCCGATCGCGACTACTACCTGAAAGAAGATCCCAAATCGAAGGAGCTCCTGGCCGCCTATCGCGCCCATGTGGCAAAGCTGCTCGGCCTGGCGGGACTCGATGCCAGGGATGCAGACCGCATCCTGGCCCTGGAGACCCGCCTCGCCAAGGCCAGCATGACCCGGGTGGAGCAGCGTGACCCCAACGCCATCTACCACGCCCAGACTCCGGCCCAGCTCAGCGCAGGCGCCCCGGGCTTGCCCGTGGAGCGCTACCTCAAGGCCCTGGGCGTGACCACCCCGGATCGCTTTGTGGTCCGTCAGCCCATCTTTCTGGCCGAGCTCGGGCGCATGATGCAGGAACTCCCAGCCGATCAGTGGCGCGTCTACCTGCGTTGGACCCTGCTCCGCAGCACGGCCAGCGCCTTGCCAAAGGCCTTTGAAGAGGCGTCCTTCGCCTTCTACGGTACTCGGCTCCAGGGCACCACCGCCCAGCATCCGCGCTGGAAGCGCGTCATGTTCGCCGCCGATCGCGGCCTGGGCGAGGCCCTGGGCAAACTCTATGTCCAGCGGGCCTTCCCGGCCAGCAGCAAGGCCCAGGTGCTGGCCATGGTGGAGAATCTGCGCACGGCTCTGAAGGGGCGCATTGAAGGCCTGCCCTGGATGAGCGCCCCCACCAAGGTCAAGGCCCAGCAGAAGCTGGCCGCCATCCGCGTGAAGATCGGCTACCCCGATGTATGGCGGGACTACGCGAAGCTGAACATCCAGCGCCAGCCCTACGTGCTGAACGTTCTGGAGACGCGCCGCTTCGAGTTCCAGCGCCGCCTGGCGAACCTGGGCAAGCCCATCGACCGGACCGAATGGGACATGACCCCCCAGACCAACAACGCCTACTACAACCCCACCATGAACGAGATCGTGTTCCCGGCGGGCATCCTGCAGCCGCCCTACTTCGACGCCACGGCGGATGACGCCGTGAACTACGGCAACATCGGCGCCACCATCGGCCATGAGATGACCCACGGCTTCGACGACGAAGGCCGCCAGTACGATGCCGACGGCAACCTCAAGAGCTGGTGGACCGCCGCGGACGAGCAGGCCTACAACGTCCGCGCCGAGCTGGTGGCCAGGCAGTTCGACGCCTACGAGCCCCTGCCCGGCCTGCACCTGAACGGCCACCTCACCCTGGGCGAGAACATCGCCGATCTCGGCGGCCTCAAACTCGCCTGGGACGCCTGGAAGCTCAGCCAGAAGGGCAAGGCGCCCGTGGGCAAGATCGAGGGCTTTACGCCGGAGCAGCGGTTCTTCCTGGGCTACGCCGAAACCTGGCGCACCCTCACCCGCGAGGAGGCCACCCGCCTTCGAGTGAATACCGACCCCCACTCCCCCGCCAAGTTCCGGGTCAACGGCCCCCTCTCGAACCTGCCGGAGTTCTTCCAGGCCTTCGGCTGTCAGGACGGCGATCCCATGAAGCGGCCCGAAAAGGACCGTCCGGTCATCTGGTAATCTAACGCCATGAAACGCGCCGCCTCCCTCCTGGTGCTAGCCGCCCTGGGCCTTGCCGCCCAGGACAACCCCGGTGGGAACCGCATGGGCATCGGGCTGGCCCTGCTGTCGCCCCAGGAGACCTGGGGCTCCTCCTTCGAAACCGGGTTCCAGGCCGGGCTGCACGTCTATTTCAACCGTGAGAGCCGGCACCTGGGCCGCCTCCGCATCGACTACCTGCAGGCGGATTCCAAGGGCCCCATCCGGACCGGCCTCTATGACGTCTGGGACGGTACCTCCTACGTGCTGACGCCCCAGTTCGCCACCAGCCGCATGGAGGCCTACTCCGTGGCCTACGAGTGGCTGCCGCACGTGGAGGACAACCCCCGCCACGGCCTCTTCGGCATCTTCGGCATGGGCGGCACCCTCTGGAACGAGAGCCTGCGGCCCTCCGGTGGCTTCGGCCGCGGCAGCTATACCGAGACCGACCTGGGCTTCACCCTCAGCGCCGGCGTGGGCTGGCGGTTCAACCCCCACGCGGCCCTGGAGGCCCGCCTCGTCCACACCGACATCTCCTTCCGCAACCACCCGAACTACGGTTCCAGCCGGTCCTACCTGACCATCGGCACCGGCCTCCGTTTCTGAACTCCCCCTGTCTCAAAGGACCTCCATGCGCATCCGCCCCCTCGTTCTGCTCGCCAGCCTGCTCGCCGCGGGCGCGGGCCTGGAAGCCTGCACCAACCTGCTCGTCACCAAGGGCGCGAGCAAGGACGGCGCGACCATGATCACCTACGCCGCCGACAGCCACACGCTCTACGGGGAGCTCTACTTCAAGCGGGGCATGAAGCATCTGCCCACCGAATTCCGCGACATCGTGGAATGGGATACGGGCAAGGCCCTCGGCAGGATCCCCGAAGCGCCCATCACCTACACGCGCGTGGGGAACATGAACGAGTTCCAGGTGGTCATCGCCGAGACCACCTTCGGCGGCCGCAAGGAGCTGCAGGTGCCCAGCGGCATCATGGACTACGGCAGCCTCATCTACATCGGCCTGGAGCGGGCGAAGACGGCCCGCGAAGCCATCGAGGTCATGACCAGCCTGGCCGAGACCTACGGCTACGCCTCCGAGGGCGAGAGCTTCTCCATCGCCGATCCCAACGAAGTCTGGATCCTGGAGATGATCGGCAAGGGCAAGGGCAAGACCGGCGCCCTCTGGGTGGCCCACAAGCTGCCGGACGGCACTATCAGCGCCCACGCCAACCAGGCCCGCATCCGCCAGTTCCCCCAGAACGATCCCAAGAACGCCCTGTTCAGCAAGGACCTCATTCCCTTCGCCCGCGCCAACGGCTACTACAAGGGCGAGGACAAGGCCTTCAGCTTCGTGGATGCCTATGCGCCCCTCAGCTTCGGCGCCCTGCGCGCCTGCGAGGCCCGGGTGTGGAGCATCTTCAACCGCGCCGCCAAGAGCCAGAAGATTCCCATGGATTACGTGAAGGCCGAGAAGGGCGCCCAGCCCATGCCGCTCTACATCAAGCCCGACCAGAAGCTGGACGTGCGCGACGCCATGGAGCTCATGCGCGACCACTTCGAGGGCACCGAGTTCGACATGACCAAGGACGTGGGCGCCGGGCCCTACAAGCTGCCCTACCGCTGGCGGCCCATGGGCTTCAAGATCGACGGCCAGGATTATATTCATGAGCGCGCCATCAGCACTCAGCAGACCGGTTTCTCCTTCGTGACCCAGAGCCGCTCCTGGCTGCCCAATGCCGTGGGCGGCGTCATCTGGTTCGGTGTGGATGACACCTTCACCACCGTCTACGTGCCCATTTCGTGCGGCGTCAAGGAGGCCCCCAAGGCCTTCGCCGTGGGCACCGGGAACTTCAGCGAGTTCAGCTGGGACAGTGCTTTCTGGACCTTCAATTTCGTATCCAATTACACCTATACCCGCTGGAGCGACATGATCGTGGACGTCCAGAAGGTGCAGCGCGAATACGAAGGCGGCTACCTCGCCGACCAGGCCGAAGTCGACCGCACCGCCCTGGCGCTCTACAACCAGAATCCGGCCCTGGCCAAGGACTACCTCACCCAGTACGCCGCCAAGAACACGGACCTGCTCATGACCCGCTGGAAGAAGCTGGGCGAGTTCCTCATCTGGAAGTATCTGGACGGCAACGTGCGCAACGAGAAAGGCGAGGTCACCCACCCCAAGGCCCCCGAGGATTGGCTGCGCTGCATCGTCAAGGATCACGGCGATGTCATCAAGGTGAAGAAGGTGGAGGGGCTCGTCCCCGACGAGGAGTAGCCCTGGGCTGAAAACCTGCGGTTTTCAGGTAGAAACAAAGGAATAGCCACAGGCCATTCCTGACGCAGGCCGCGCAGCGCGGGGCCTGCGCCTTCCCAGGCGCTTGTGACTGTCAAAAAGGCCCGCCCATGGGATCATGGGCGGTTCTCATGAGGTTTCAATGCACCGCCCCGATCCCCATTCCTACTACGATTCCTCCCAGCCCCGGACGAGGCGCCTGCGCCTGAAACTCGAGGTGGATTTCAAGGCGAAGCGCATCGACGGGGAAGTGGCCCTCATGTTCGGCAATGCCGTCTCGGGCCCGCTGGATCTCGACACCAAGGGCCTGGAGATCCACTCCGTGCAGGTGCCGGGCTACGGCCCCATCACCTGGAAGCTGGGCGAGGTGGATGCCATCCTGGGCCAGCGCCTGCGCCTGGACCTGCCTGCGGACACCGAGGAAGTGGTGCTCCGCTACCGCACGGGCGCTGATGCCATGGCCCTGCAGTGGCTGGATCCGGCGCAGACCGAGGGCAAGGTGGCGCCCTACCTCTTCAGCCAGTGTCAGCAGATCCACGCCCGCACCATGGTGCCCTGCCAGGACACGCCCCTGGCCCGCATCGCCTACCAGGCCGAAGTGACCGTGCCTGAGGGTCTCACGGCCGTGATGTCCGCGGGCCCCGCCGGGGACGAGGCCACGGGGGATGGCCGCCACGTCTTCCGCTTCGCCATGCCCCAGCCCATCCCCTCGTATCTGCTGGCCCTGGCCGTGGGGCGCCTGGAAGCCCGGGACCTCAGCCCCCGCGCCCGCGTGTGGGCCGAGCCGGAGACCGTGGAAGCCGCCGCCTGGGAGTTCGCGGGCGTGGAGGACATGATCCTCAAAGCCGAAGGTCTCTTCGGGCCCTACCCCTGGGAGCGCTACGACATGCTCGTGCTGCCCCCCTCGTTCCCCTACGGCGGGATGGAGAACCCGCGCATGACCTTCCTCACCCCCACGCTCCTGGCCGGCGACCGCAGCCTGGTGGACGTGGTGGCCCATGAACTGGCCCACAGCTGGACCGGCAACCTGGTCACCAACGCCAGCATGGAGCACTTCTGGCTGAACGAGGGCTTCACCGTGTGGGCCGAGCGGCGCATCCTGCGCATCCTCCATGGTGACGACGCTGCCGCCCTGGGTTGGGCCATGGGCCAGAAGGCCCTGGAAGACAGCCTGGAGCGCTTCAAGCACGAGCCCCACCTCACCGTGCTGCGCATGCACCTGGAGGGCATCGATCCCGACGACGCCTTCTCCAGCATTCCCTATGAGAAGGGCGCCCGGCTGGTGGCGGCCCTGGAGCGGGAGGTGGGCGAGGACAAGTTCCTCCGCTTCATCCGCGATTACATCGACGCCTTCCGCTTCACCTCCATCACCACCGAGCAGTTCTGCACCTTCGTGGATGCCAAGCTCCCGGGCGCCCTGGCGGCGGTGAACGCCCGCGCCTACCTAGACCAGCCGGGCCTGCCCGTGACCGCGCCCACCTTCCGCAGCGCGCAGCTGGACACGCTCACGGCGTTGGCGGAGAGTTGGGCGGCGGGCGGCCGCCCCAGCGCCGAAGCGATCGCCGCCTGGAAGCCCACCGAACTGCAGGTCTTCCTCCAGAAGCTGCCCCGCCAGCTCAGCCAAACTGACTGCGCCTGGCTGGACGAACACTTCCAGCTCATGGGCCGGGGCAACTACGAAATCCTGGTGGAGTGGCTGACCCTGGCCGCCGCCGCGGACTTCGAGCCGGCCTTTCCCCGCATCCGCGAGGTACTGCTGCGCGTGGGCCGCATGAAATACTTGCGGCCCCTCTACGGCGCCCTGGGCCTGCATGCGCGCACCCGCGCCCTGGCCCGGGAGCTCTTTGCCGCCGCCAGCCCCGGCTACCACGGCCTGTCCCGCCGGGTCGTGCAGTCCGTCCTCGAAGCCTATCCCGCCTAGCGCCCAGGAGCCTTCATGTCCGACGAATCCGTACAGGAGATCAAGGGTCTGCCCGAGAATGCACGGCGGCCCCTGGAGCCAGGTGAGGTCTACATCCCCCTGGTGCCCGAGGAGACCGGCGTGGCCGAGGTCACGCCCCGCAGCGTGGGCCTGGGCCTGCTGTTCTGCGCCATCTTCAGCATGGCTGCCGCCTACCTGGCCCTGAAGGTGGGCCAGGGCATCGAGGCCGCCATCCCCATCGCCATCCTGGCCGTGGGGTTGAGCCGCTTCTTCCGCCGCCGCAACACCATCCTGGAGAACGTGATCATCCAGAGCATCGGCGCCAACAGCGGCCATGTGGTGGCGGGCGCGGTGTTCACCATCCCGGCCCTCTACATGCTGGCCACCATCCCCGGCAGCGGCGTGACCCAGCCCCACCTCTGGCAGGTGGTGCTGGTGAGCTTCCTGGGCGGCAGCCTCGGCATCCTCTTCCTGGTGCCCCTGCGCTACCACTTCATGATCGAAAACCACGGCGTCTTCCCCTGGCCCGAGGCCACGGCCACCACGGAAATCCTGGTGACGGGCGAAAGTGCAGGCAATCAGGCCAAGACCCTGGCCGTCTCGGCGGTCATTGGCGGTGTCTATGATGGCCTGGTGGGGATCTTCCGGGCCATGTCGGAGACCATCCGCTTCCGCCACGCCTACCTCGGCGAAGTGCTCGAGAAGCGCTACCTCAACTTCAATCTGCTGAACAGCGCCGCGACCCTGGGCATCGGCTACATCATCGGCCTGCACTACTCCGCCATCATCGCCGCGGGCAGCTTCTTCAGCATGTTCGTGCTGGTGCCCGCCGTGCACGCCATCGGCGAGCACGTGCCCGTCATCCTGGCGCCTGGCACCAAGCTCATCGCGCAGATGGCACCGGAAGAAGTCTTCAAGCACTACGTGAAGATCGTGGGCGTAGGCGCCATCGCCGGCGCCGGCATCATGGGCGTGTTGGCCTCCATGCCCAACATGCTCCGCTCCATCGTCAGCAACCTGAAGGGCCTGAAGCACCAGGACACCCGCGAGGCCACAGCGGTACCCCGCATGGACCGCAGCTTCAGCGGCGCCTTCGTGGGTGCGGGCCTGGTCATCGCCGGCCTGCTCACCCTGCTCTTCTTCAGCTTCGGCCTGGGCATCGAGAAGGCGCTCGTCCCTGCTCTCTGCGCCACGGCCCTGGTCATGGTCATCGCCTTCCTTTTTGCGCCGGTCGCGGCCCGCGCCATCGCCACCATCGGCACCAACCCCATCTCCGGCATGACCATGCTGACCCTGCTCATCACGGGCGTGGTCATGCTCCGGCTCGGCTTCCGGGGCGGGGCCGGCATGTACGTCACCATGATGGTGGGCGGCGTCGTCTGCACGGCCCTGGCCGCCAGTGGCGCATTCGCCACCGACCTCAAGATCGGCCACTGGATCGGTGCCACGCCCGCCCGCCAGATCGCCTGGAAGTTCGCAGGCACCCTCGTGGCGGCCCTCTTCACGGGCGTCGCCATGTGGATCCTGGCCCACCAGGGCTTCGGCAGCAAGGCCGTGCCCGCGCCCCAGGCCAGCGCCATGCAGGCCATCCTCGAAGGCGTCTTCGGCACCACGGCCATGCCCCTGCGCTGGTACTTCTTTGGCCTGGGCGTCATGCTCAGCCTGGTGCTGCGCATCATCAATGTGCCGGCCCTGGGCTTCGCCCTGGGCATGTACCTGCCCATCGAGTTGAACACGCCGCTGCTGCTGGGCGGCATCCTGGCCCACCTGGTGAACCGCAAGAAGGCCGGTGACAGCGACGCCATCGCCAAGGCCCGCGAGAACCGCGGTGTCCTCATCGCCAGCGGCCTCATGGCCGGCGGCGCCATCATGGGCGTGGTGGCAGCACTCGTGAAAATGCGCTGGCGCGACGGCTTCCCCATCCTCAGCGAAGCCGCCGCTGAAGGTGCCGTGGGCGAGTGGCTCGCCATCGTCGCCCTCACTGCCCTCTGCGTCTACGTCGTCGTCAGCAGCCGCAAGGCGCAGACCGAGGCCTCCTAAGCGTCCGCCCTTGGCCAAGGCGACGGCTCATCCTCAGTCCAGCTTCACCCGCCGCGCCGGCCAACCCTGGCACATCCGCGGTGTAAACGTGTTCAGGCTCGGGGAGGGGAAAGTCGCCGAGAAGCGTGCCTATGCGAAGGGCTGACCGGACCGGAACGGCTCATTTGACCCGCAGAATTTCGCAACCGCCGCAGGAAAGGAGAAGGTAGCTGGGAACGGACAGATAGAGGGACAGGTTGCCCCCCTGTACGTTCTTCGCGCAGGTGATGAAGGCCATGCCGGACTGGATGGGGGCGGTGACCTTGGCGGAGTAATGGAAGTTGTCCACGATCTGATAGGAGAGGGTCTGGGTCTCCGCCGTAATGACGCGGACGGTGAATAGGTACACCCCAACGGGCACGTTCGTGGCCCGGAAAATGATCTGGGAATCTCCGGATGCGATGGACCCAGTGGTCAGGGATCCGCTGGTGGCGCCCACCTTCTGGCCCTCCCATTCGAAACCGGCCGGGGGCTGGTTGCCGGGGATGAGGAGGACGCTGCTGCCGGGCGTGTTCAGGTTCGTCGAAGGGAGAAGGTGGGGAGCCAGGGTGTGCTCCGCCACCACCAGAAGGCTGGCCAGGTGCGGGCGAAGCAGGGCGTACTGGGCGTCGCTCAGGCGGACCGGGGCCGATGGGGCCGGCGGATGCCGGATCGCCGCAGGGGCCTCCGGTGCCGCCTGATTGACCTTGGGGGCCAGGACCACCTTGGTGGGGTCGAGCTTGACTCCCTGGGCCGACGCCAGGGGCCCAGCGCCAAGGAGCGCGCAGACCGAGGTGACCAAGACGAATCTCCGTGAGCGCATGGTGGACCTCCTGGAGGGGGGAAGCCCGAGGGGCTCCCCAGGGTCGAGTCGAAGCAACTATGGCATCGTTCCTGAGTGAATAGCAGGAATGGGGTGATCACCTACAGCGATGGCGTGAACTGGATCGATCCCACCGTCATCTCGACTCGGGCCTTCGGGATGCTGCCGCTTGCAGCGGTCGAGACCGTCTCCACCTTCTTGATGACGAGGCCATGCAGGGCTAGTGTTCCCCAAGGCGCCTGCAGGTTGGGCTTGAGGAACGTGAGGGAGCCGCTCTTCACCTGCGTTGGGCTGTTGGCCATCCACAGCCGGAAGGGCTGCTCGAAGCCCACGGAGATATAGAGGACAAGGTTGGACACGGCTACGTTGGTCTGGCGCTCCGGCCCGACCCCCCCTGACGTCGGCGGCTTTATGGTCATGGCCTCCACCTTGAAGACCCGGCTGGTGTCGATCCCGTCGATGGCGACCCGGAAGTTATCGGCCAGGGCTGGGCTGCGCCTGGAGATGGGTCCCTGGACCTTGTTGGTGGGGGTCGTCAGGCCCACGGTGGGAGCGGAGAACCGCACCGTCCACTTGAGGGATTCCTTGCTGGTCGCATCCAGGGCCGGGAGATCCACCTGCTGGGGCAGCACGCTCAGGAACGCCGCAGCGGACTGGACCTTCCCCCCCGGGCCAACCTGGAGCACCTGCAGGTTCCGGGGGAAGCGCTGGCCGTTGAGGAAGGCACTCAGCCAGGTGGTGTAGAAGGCGGAGGACATCGCCGTGGGGTGGAAGGTGACCACTTCGCTGGCCTTGCCAGGCGTCTGGGTCAAGTCCGAGGTGAGCAGGTAGCCGCAGAACACGCCGTCCAACTCCAGGACAGGCTCGGTGGCTGCGCTGATGTGTTTCTGCTCCGGGAGCATCCCGAAGGCCATCACCGCACTGCCCGCTGCCAGGGCCAGACTCCTGAGGATCGTCATGGGCCACCTCCTGCACGAAGATAACCCCAAGGCCGCCCTCGGCACAGTCGCGAAGGAGGAGGAGGGTCGGGTGAGGAAAGACCCCCAGAACGCTCCCCTGCCTGCCACGCCGGCGGCGATGTGGCGGCGGCCTACAGCGAGGTCGAGTACTCGATCGCCTGTGAATGGTGAGCTGGATTGGGGGCCCTCGGCGGATGGCGCCTCGGTTGCTCAGATTGACCGCCATGGTGCATCAATTTGATCGTATAAACCCTTTATTTTTAATAAATTGAAATTGCAAGTAGCTGGCAGTGTTGGCCTCCGGGCCCTGGCCCGGAACCTGCACCGTGGGCTTGACGTCATTTCAGAAGCAGGCCCCGGCCGACCTGGAGTGCCGCGAATGCCCTTCCCATCCGGTGGAGCCGCCCGCCACCCAGAGCCGCGCCTTCATCTCTTCCCAGAGGATCCCATGGAACCCAAAATCGGCTTGGACCCCACGGCCCGCGAGCGCGTGATCCACGTGCTGCAGCACCTGCTCGCGGACGAGATCACCCTCTACCTGAAGACCCGCAACTTCCACTGGAACGTCAACGGGCCAGAGTTCTACCAGCTGCACAAGCTCTTTGAGGCCCAGTACGAGCAGCTCGACGCGGTCATGGATAACGTGGCCGAGCGCATCCGCGCCCTGGGCGGCTACGCCGCCGGGTCCATGAAGGAATTTCTTGAGCTGACGGACATCCCCGAAGTGACTGGCGCCCACGCTTCCGATCCGGAAGCGCGGATGGAATACCTGCTGCTCGAGGACCACGAACAGGTGATCCGCGAACTGCGCACCATGGTGGACACCTTGGACGAATGGGGCGATGCGGGCACCCAGGATTTCGTCACCGGCGTCATGGAGACTCACGAAAAGATGGCCTGGATGCTCCGGGCCCTCGCCGCCCACCACGCTTGAAGGTCCCGGACCCGCAGAGCGCGGGTCCGGCCTTCGTTTCCCAGAGGAAGAAGCCATGCTGCGCAGCGTCAAGGAAATCGAAGGCTATACCGTCACCGCCACCGATGGCGACATTGGCACCGTGCGCGACGTCTACTTCAACGACGAACGCTGGACCATCCGCTACCTTATTGTCGATACCTCCAGCTTCTGGCAGGACGCCCACCAGGTGCTGATCTCACCCCTGTCCTTCCGGCATGTGGAGTGGTCTACCCAGCGCTTCCACCTGGCCTTGACGGGGGAGAAGATCAGGAACAGCCCCCGGGCCGAACTCGACAAGCCCGTGTCCCGCCAGTTCGAGCAACAGTACTTCCAGTACTACAACTGGCCCTACTATTGGGGCCAGGACGGCCTCTGGGGCAACTGGTCACGGCCGGAGAACCTGGCCTTGGGCTCCTGGGTGGGTTTCCGGGACGGGGACGTGAAGGGTGACCACCACCTCCGCAGCATGAAGGAGGTCGTGGGCTACCGCATCCAGGGCACCGACGAGGAGATCGGCCACGTCCAGGACCTCATCGTGGACGACCAGACCTGGGCCATCCGCTACCTGGTGGTGGACACCAAGAACTGGTGGTTCGGCAAGAGTGTGCTTCTGGCTCCGCACTGGGTGGACCGCATCAGCTGGGAGGAGAACTGCGTCTTCCTGGATCTGCCCCGGGAGACCATCAAGAACGCCCCCGAATGGCAGCCGGGCCAGGCCATCAACCGGGAGTTCGAATCCCGTCTCTACGACTTCTACGGTCGTCCCGCCTACTGGCTCGACGAGGTGAAGGGCGATGAGCGGAACCTCACCGCGAACTTGATTACGAAGCTGTAGCAAACGTGAAGGATGCCTTGGGCGGCGCCGGTTTGGCACCGCCCTGACATGGGAGGTTAGGCCTTGGATACGAACCCGGTCAAGGAAGCGGCCTCCCCAGAAACACCGGCTCCAATCGAAGGTCCCCCAGCGAGGAAGTGGCTGGGTCTCCCGAAGCTCTGGGTCCTGGGCCTGCTGGGTCTGGCCCTGGCCCTGCTCCTCCCGGGCCTGCTCTGGTACCGGGCGAAGCACCCGGCCGAAGCCACCTTCCGCACCGTGGCGGTCGTCGTGGCCGACATCACCCAGGTGGTGACGGCCACAGGCACCCTGCAGCCGGTCGTCACCTCCCCGGTGGGCGCGCAGGTCTCCGGCATCGTCTGGAAGCTCCACGCAGATTTCAACTCCCAGGTGAAGGCCGGCGAGCTACTGGTGGAACTGGATCCCGCGCTGTTCAACAATGCCGTGGCCCAGGCCAGCGCCGCGCTCTCCCAGGCCCAGGCCAACGAGACCAGCGCCCTGGCGACGGTAAAGGGGGCCCGGGTCATCCGGGATCGCACCCTGAGCCTCGCCAGTCAGTCCCTGGTCAGCAAGGCCGACCTGGACGCCGCCACAGCCACCTTCGGCCAGACTGACTGGATGGCCAAGGCAGGCGCCGCCCAGGTGGGCCAGGCTCGGAAGCAGCTAGACCGCGCGCAGCTCGACCTCCAGCATTCCATCATCCGCTCGCCGGTGGATGGCACGGTCATCTCCCGCAACATCGACGTGGGCCAGGCCGTGGCGGCCACCCTGACAGCGCCCACCCTCTTCACCATCGCCCAGGATCTGCACCACATGCAGGTCCATGCCGCCGTGGACGAAGCCGACATTGGCGTGGTCCACGCCGGACAGAAGGCCACCTTCACCGTGGACGCCTTCCGCGGCCAGACCTTCCAGGCGGTGGTGAATGAGGTACGGAACGCGCCGGTGACCACACAGAACGTGGTCACCTATGACGTCTTGTTGGATGTGGAGAATCCCCAGGGCACGCTCCGCCCCGGCATGACGGCCAACGTCCTCGTCTTCATCGTGCAGAAGAAGCAGGTGCTGGCCCTCTCCAACGAAGCCCTGCGCTTCCGTCCCGCGGGCGGGAAGGCCCCCGGAGCCAAGGTTCCGGCCGGCACGAAGGCCGCGGACGGACTGCTGGAAGCCTCCGTCTTCGTGCCCCAGGGCGGGCTCGCCGTGCGGGTGCCTATTCGCACGGGCGTGACCGATGGCAACCTCACGGAAGTGGCCGGGCTCGAGGTCGGCCGGGCGGTCATCATCGACATGGTTAGCACCAAGGCCAAGTCCCCTGCCAGCAGAGGCAGCGGCCGTGGCCTCTGAGCCCGTCAT
Source organism: Holophagales bacterium (assembly GCA_038236735.1). Classification (GTDB taxonomy): domain Bacteria; phylum Acidobacteriota; class Holophagae; order Holophagales; family Holophagaceae; genus Geothrix. The sequence continues at coordinate 14,170 of JBBRZL010000046.1, forward strand.
CCGACTCGTGGACATCACGAAGACCTACACTACGGGGGAGGTCCAGGTCCACGCGCTCATGGACGTGAATCTCACCGTGGAACCAGGGGAGATGGTCGCCATCATGGGCCCCTCCGGTTCCGGGAAGTCCACCCTCATGAACATGCTGGGCTGCCTGGACCGGCCCACCAGCGGGAGCTACCGCTTCGAGGGCCGGGAGGTGGCCAAGCTGGGCAAGCCCGAACTCTCCGCCCTGCGGCTGGCCGCCTTCGGCTTCGTATTCCAGGGCTTCCAGCTCATCGCCCGCACCTCGGCTCTGGAGAACGTGGCCCTCCCCCTGGTCTACGCCGACGTACCCTCCGGGGAACGCAAGCGCAGGGCCAAGGAGGCCCTGGCCCGGGTGGGCCTCGCGGGACGGGAGGACCACACTCCCGCCCAGCTCTCCGGAGGCCAGCAGCAGCGCGTGGCCATCGCCCGGGCCCTGGTCAACAACCCCCGCCTGATCCTCGCTGACGAGCCCACCGGGGCTCTGGACACTCGGACCTCCCAGGAAGTGCTGGGACTCCTGCAGGCGCTGCACAAGTCGGGCATCACGATCGTCATCGTCACCCACGAGCCGGACATCGCCGCCTACGCGGAGCGCCGCCTCGTGGTGCGCGACGGCCGCATCCTCTCGGACGAGAAACAAACTCCGCGGGATGCCCTGGCCGATCTCGCCGCCCTCCCACCGGAGAAAGCGTCATGAGCGCCGTGGCCTCCATTCTCCCTCTCGCTTTCGGAGCGCTGAAGCGCAACCGCATGCGCTCCTTGCTCACCTCCCTGGGTGTGATCATCGGCGTCGGAGCCATCATCGTGACCGTGGCGGCGGGGGAGGGTTCCAAGGCCGTCCTCCAGGCGCAGCTGGCCACGCTGGGCACCAACCTCCTCATCGTGCTCCCGGGCTCCAGCACCTCCGGCGGGGCCCGCGGGGGACCCGGCACGGGCAAGCCCCTGACCCACGAGGATCTCCTGGCCATCCTCGCCGGGGCCAGTGCCGCCCGCTATGCCGCGCCCACGGACCGCACCGTGGTCCAGGTGGTGCTTGACGACCAGAACTGGCTCACGACCGTGTACGGGTCGACCCCTGACTTCTTCGCCATCCGCGAATGGAGCCTCGCCCAGGGGCGCTTCTTCAATGCCAGCGAAGCCGACTCCGGCGCCAAAGTGTGCGTCCTGGGAAAGACGGTGGCCACCCAGCTGCTGGGCAACGGGGATCCCATCGGCCAGATCGTGCGCCTGAAGGCCATGCCCTGTGAGGTGGTCGGCGTACTCAAGAGCAAGGGGCAGTCCTCCCAGGGCCAGGACCAGGACGACATCGTGGTGATGCCCTGGGTGACCTTCAAGTCCCGCATGATGAGCCAGGACCGCATCCACGTGGGCAGCATCCTGGTTTCGGCGGTCTCGCCCGAGGAGATTTCGCACGCACAGAACCAGGTGACCGGCATTCTGCGCCAGCAGCACCGGCTTGCGGACGCCCAGCAGGACGACTTCACCGTGCGCAACCTGGCGGACCTTGTGGCCGCCCAGGAGAAAGTGGCGGACACCCAATCCCAGATGCTGCTTTATGTCGCGGCCGTCTCCCTGCTGGTGGGCGGCATCGGCATCATGAACATCATGCTGGTCTCCGTGACTGAGCGGACTCGGGAGATTGGGATCCGGCTCGCCATCGGGGCCAGCGAGACCAAGGTGCTGCTCCAGTTCCTCATCGAGGCCGTGGTGCTCTCGGCCATGGGTGGGCTGGTCGGCATCGCCCTGGGCCTTGGGGCTTCCCTGGTCCTGGCCCGGAGCATGGGCTGGCCCTTCGTCCTCACCCCCCTCTGGATTGGCATCGCCTCCGGCATTTCCATGGCCATCGGCGTGATCTTCGGGTTCTACCCGGCCCGCAAGGCCGCCCGCATGGACCCCATCGACGCCCTGCGCTTCGAGTAAGGCTCCGCCATGGGCCAGCCCGTTCGAATTGAACGGAGCAGGCACTCAGATTGATGGGGCAGTTCCTTCAAGCCGCCTGGCAATCTGATCCAAAACTCTTAGATCAAGTAGGTTGAAGACTGGTATGGAATCCGCAATGAGGCCCTGGACGGCCCCCGCCGTCCCCGCAGGAGACTCCATGTCCGAAGCCCTCGAAACCACTACCCGTCACGAACTCCGCACCGAGATGGCCTGCGGTTCCAGGCCCGGTGGCGACAGCGCCTTCGAGGACTCCCGGCTCCCCCAGGATCAGCCGGACACAGAAGGTTCGGGCGTGGCCCGGCCCATGCCCTACACCATCCTTTGACCGGGGATGGCGCGCTGGAAGGGACGACCTTGGCCCCCTCCGCCGCGAGCCAGACCCTCGACCTGCGTCAGAGCTATGACTGAGCTGGCGCCCTCGTACCTCGATCAGACATGTGAAAAGCACGATGCCGATTCGATCCGCCCCAACCGAGTCACCAGCCTCGTTGAATCGCACCTGGGCGATCCTCAATGGGTGGCGTCCTCACCGGGAGACCGAAGCGGTTACTGCGAGAATGGCCTCGACCACTCGTTTGGTCCCATGCGTTTCCCTGATCCTTGTTTTCGCAATACACCGCACCAGCCTTCGTGTGACCATGACCTCACGATGATGAAGCGAAACGACCGCTGGCTCTCGGCGATCTTGCGTGCTGCGGCGCTGCTTCTGTTTCTCTGGATGGTGCGCACCCTGCTCGTGGCCATCGCGCTAGGCTTGGTGTTGGCCGTGCTGCTCGACCCCTTGCGGCGGTGGATCGTGCGTAAGTCCCCCCGGTTAGCAGGTTCGGCTCCCGCACTGCTCACTGTCGGGTCCCTCGTCATGTTCGTGATTCCATTCGGACTCATCGCCGTGCGGGTGGTCACCTCTGCCCAGGAGTTCCTCGACGGTGGCCTCGGGCAGATCACTGCGCGGATGCAGGAGTTCGTTGCTCGCCACTTCTCGGGCATCGCAGCCGCCCTCTCGCTGCCCGTGGCGCGCATCCGGAGCGGGGCAATCGAAGCTGCCCAACGGATCGCAAATACCCTCGGGGACTTTGCTGGCGGAGTGGCCTCCGCGGTGCCCGGACAGCTCATCGACGTGTTTATTTTCGTTGTGGCACTCTATTTCTTCCTCCGAGATGGGGCGGTGGCCACGCGCTGGCTGCTGCGCATCCTCCCATTCTCAATGCCCGAAACCGACGAGCTGTTCGAGTCGATCCGGAAGACCGTGCATGGCGCCCTGCTCGGCCAGCTCACGGTCTCCGCGGTGCAGGGCGGCCTGACGATCCTCTCGCTCTATGCATTCCAGGTGCCGGGCGCGCTGCTGCTCGGGGTCATCGCCATGCTGATGTCGGTGCTGCCTGTGGTCGGTACCATGCCAATCACAGTGGGAGCGACCCTCTACCTGTTGGCCTCGGGTCGCGTCGGCGCGGCCTTGGGGATGGCCCTTGCGGCGGTGGTGATCGGCGTTTCAGACAACGTCATCCGGCCCTGGATCCAGAGCGCGGACACGGAGGTGCACCCGTTGGTGACCCTAGTGGCGATCTTCGGCGGCATTGAGCTCATGGGGTGGGCGGGCGTGTTTCTCGGGCCGGTGATCGCGGCCATGGCCCTCTGGGCACTAGACCTGTACACCCAGCCGCCGGAGGAGCCCCCACCCACCGCTGCTTGATATCGCGAGCCAGAGGGGGAATAGCCAGTGAATATCCCGAAGAGCAATTGTGCCTATCCAGGAATTGCTGTCACTTAAGCAACAGGGGCGAAATTAGTGAATAGAAGGGTAGCGTCACCAAGAGGTCTAGAAACCGGATGAGCCTTGGGCTTGCCCATTGCTCCAGATTTCTGTCCTGATCCTCCGGAGGAATCTCAGAACCTCCGGAATCCCTGCCCCGTGCCCGGCCCATCCGTGATCCACTGCGCTTGCAGTTGCAGGAGTGAACGAGCCCTGGGTAGGGCTTGACCCTAGCCTCCCTTGGGGTGGTTTGACCGAGGCGCAGCCTGGGCGCATGGTGGGGCCACCGCTCCGGATCCGTTGAAAGCCTGTCTTCTGTGCCTCGTTAAAAAGGTGAGGGACCTGTTGCCATGCGCATATCCAGCCACCGACTCCGCACGCTGCTCTGCTTTGCCTGCCTCCTGGAGGGCTGCAGGTCCTCGGGTCCGACGCCCCTGACCACGCTCAGCGCCCCGCAGGGAGGTGTGATCGTCTACGGCCAGGTTTCCGGCGTGGCGACCCAGGCCGCAGCCATGGGCAAGATCCTGCGCAATGTTCACGACAACTGCGGAGAGAAGCCGGAGGTGGGCAAGGTCTTCCGGTTCAGGGGCACCGATTCGGTAGGGGTCTTCTTCACTGCCACCAACCATCCTGGCGGCAACAAGCGAGTGGCGGGACTGGTGATCGCCACGCAGACGGGGGCGCGCAGCGTCGAGGCCGCCCTGGTCTCGGACGATGCCTCGCGCTTCGGCAGGACCGTCAATCCCATGCTCCAGCAGCTCTTCAGTGCCTGGCATCCCGGCAGCGTCGCCGCGGCCACTGGCCGAGAAGGCACCGGGCCTGGCGTGGGCGACGGACACCTCGCGGCGGTTCCCGCCCTGCGCAAGATCACCCTGCCCGATACCTCGGCCTCGGTGTCGCTGCCCGCCGGCTGGCGGATCGCCCCGCCCAGCGGCGGTGGCTACATGAACATCGCCGGCCCGAACAATGAGATCCTGCAGTACTTCGGGAGCATCCTGGCCACCGATCCCAACAACCCGCAAGTTCGGCAATTGCAGGCGATGAATGGGCAGTACGGCGTGCGCTACGTGGACACCAAGATCTACTGCCCCTATGGTGGCGACCTGGCCAAGGCATTTGTCTACATCTACCAACAGCACCAGCGCCAGCAGCGCCTGCCCGTAACCCAGTTCACCATCACCAAAACCGAACCGGCGGCCCCGCAATCCAGCTATCGCACAGTGCACATCGTCGGCAAGGCGCAGTTCACCCCCCAATCCGTCCCAACCGAATTCGAAGCGTTGCACTATGAGATGCCTCCTCTCGGTGGAGGATCCTATTACAGCGTGTTCTTCGTTTCGTTCATCCCCCTGCAGCAGGCCGACCGTACGCGGTCGACGGTCCATGCGATCCTCCAGAGCTACTCCGTGAACATGCAGGTGGTCAACGCCCAGGCGGCGCGCAATGCCGCACCCGCCATCGCGGCCATTCAGCAGATCGGGAGGGAGGCGGCCGCCCGGTCCGCGGCCACGAACGCCGCCAACGATGCGCAGCACGCCCGCTACTGGGCCCAGCAGCGCAGCAACGAGGCCCAGCACAGCAGCTGGAACGCGGGGCAGGATGCCAAGGCCAGGACCAGCCAGGGCTTCCACAACTACTTGCTCGATCAGACCGTGATCCAGGACAACAACCTGCACAACCAGGGGACTGTGGGCCACGGCACCGCCTGGAACGCCACCGCCGATGCGCTGGTGAAGGCCGATCCCCGACGCTTTGAGACCGTCAACACGCCCAACTACTGGAAGGGCGTGGACTACTGAACCCACGGTCCCCTGCGCAGGGGTGGGCCGCATCCCCGCCATCTGCCCGGTGGATAGCAGCCCAAGCAAGGACCACCACATATACGGCCAATACCTTGAGGAGCAGTGGGGCCCAAGGCAACCAGCGTCTGCGGATGGTCCTGCCATTCCTGGTTTCGCGATAGACCACACAATGGCCGCAAGGATCAGCATCATGATGCTTGGGTGGTTCGGGCACCACCTGCTTGGGCAGTTTCTCATTCGGGCCCAGCACGCCAAAGTAATGGACCAAGTGCACGCGGGGCGTTGGCACCGGCCTAGCCAGGATCGAGACCAGTGTGAACCTCAAGGAAGGCGAACATGTGGTGGTCGGAACCATCGCGATCAGGGATCAGGGCTTGGTTGTGGTGCTCACGGCCAGGCTGGTGAAGTAGCGGGATGGACCTGCTGCTTCAGGGCCTGACGCATTCAAGCAGTTCCCGCGCAACGCCCGGCGTTCCCACCACCAGATTCCCGCTTTCGAACCAGCCCTGGCCGCCTTCCCAGTCCGTGATGACGCCGCCGGCCTCCTGCATCAGCAGGGCTCCGGCGGCGAGGTCCCAGGGCTTGAGACCCAGCTCGAAGTAGCCGTCGAAGATGCCGCAGGCCGTATGCGCGAGATCCAGGGCGGCGCTGCCGGCGCGGCGGAGGCCCTTGGCCCGGGGGAAGACGCGGCCCAGGGCAGCGTTGAAGAGGGGCCAGCGGTCGCCCAGTTGGAAGGCGAAGCCCGTGGCCAGGAAGGCGTCATCGAGACCCGCCTGCTGCGACACGTGCATGGGTTTGCCGTTCCAGGTGGCGCCCTGGCCCCGCACGGCCAGGAAGCAGTCGTCCCGCAGCGGATCCAGCACGCAGCCCACCACGGGGCCGTCGGCGTCCCAGAGGGCCACGGACACGCACCAGTGGGGAAAGCCCTGGACGAAGTTCAGCGTGCCGTCCAGGGGATCGACGATCCAGCGGCGCTCTGCATCTCCAGATGCCCCGCCCTCTTCGCCCACGAAGCCGTACTGGGGGAAGTGAAAGCCCAGCTCAGCGCGGATGGCCGCCTCGGCGGCGCGATCGGCATCGCTCACGAAATCATTCTTCGTCTTCTCGGTGATCATGCCGGGATCGAGCTTCCGGAAATAACTCAGCAAGACCTGGCCGCCCGCCTGGGCCGCGGCCACACAGGCATCCCGTTGCGCGTCATACATGAGCACCGTCCTCGGGCTCATTCTGGCATGGCGGCCTCGGCCCGGCGCTTGAGGGCGCGGATCATGCCGGGGAAGACGAAGATGTGGAAGGGCAGCACCGAGTACCAATAGAGCAGGCCCAGCAGGCCGTGGGGCTCGAAGAAAGCGGTCTGCTCCAGCCGCGACCCGGTCCCTTCCGGCCGCACCGTGAACTGCAGCCAGGCATCGCCGTTCACCTTCATCTCGGCCCGCAGGCGCAGCAGGTGATCCGTCTCCAGGGCCTCCACGCGCCAGAAATCCACCGGGTCGCCCACGCGCAGCTCCCGCGGGTGCCGCCGCCCCCGGCGCATGCCCACGCCCCGCACGGCGCGATCCAGCAGGCCCCGCAGCTGCCACAGCCAGTTGCCCGCCGGCCAGCCATTCTCGCCACCCAGGGCACAGCACATCTGGAACACCACGTGGGGCGGGGCCTTCACGTGGCGGTGGTGGCGCTCCAGCAGCATGCCCTCATGGGAGCCCAGGGCCCGGCCCTCGGGCTCACCCGCGAGGCTGGAGGCCCAGGTGGTTTCCACCGCGTCCTCGTCCAGGCGTTGCAGGGCCAGCACCACGGCTTCGCGATAGCCCATGGGCCGCACGCGGAAGACGGTCAGGGCCCGGGGATCCTGGACCACCACCTCCGTGCCCATGCCTTCCACCAGGGGCCCCGCCAGCTCCAGGGGGATGGGCGTCACCAGGTCCACCCAGAGCACCGACAGGATCGGCAGGGGGACGTTCATGGGCAGGATGACGCGGCGCAGACCCCGGACCTCGGCATAGCCCAGCATCATGCTCCGGTAGTCGAGGACGTCCTGGCCCCCGATCTCGAAGATCCCCGCCACCTCGGGATGTTCGAGGGCCTCCAGCAGGTAGGCCAGCACATCGCGCACGCCGATGGGCTGGCAGCGCGTGTTCACCCAGCGGGGGGTGATCATGAGGGGCAGGCGCTCGGTGAGGTGGCGGATCATCTCGAAGCTGGCGCTGCCGCTGCCCACGATGACGGCGGCCCGGAACTCCAGCACCGGCACCCCGGCGGAACCCAGTGCGTAGCCCACCTCCTGGCGGCTGGCCAGGTGATCGCTGCGGTGGCGGGTGGCGTCGCCCAATCCACCCAGGTAGATGATCCGGCGCACGCCGGCCTGGGCGCAGGCGGCGGCGAAGGTGGTGGCCTGGCGCAGATCCCGGCCCCGAAAATCCGGCCGGTCCTCGCCCATGGCATGGACCAGGTAGTAGACCTGGCTCACGCCCCGCAGGGCGGTACCCAGCACGGCGGGATCCGAGACGTCCCCCTTCACCACCTCGACCCCGGGCCAGGGTCGCCCCGCCAGCCGCTCGGGGTTGCGGGACAGGCAGCGCACGCGGTGCCCCGCCTCCAGCAGCCGGGGCACCAGCCGCCCCCCGATGTAGCCGGTGGCGCCGGTCACCAGGATCAGGGGTTTCCCGGGATCCATGAGGTTCGCGCCGATGGGTTGGGTCATCGCTGAAATTATGGACCGCAAATTACCTGACGAATTTGGTAAACTTTACTGGGAGCCCCGCATGCCCAAAGTCATCAACATCGAACCCACACCCAACCCCGACGCCCTGAAGTTCCTGGTGCATCCGGCCATCCTCAAGGCGGGCTCCCGCTCCTTCAAGGACTTTGGCGCGGCCGTGGG
>JBBRZL010000047.1:0-22286 GCA_038236735.1 Holophagales bacterium
GGTAGGACCCCCTGCGCGGGGCCCCGGAAAGATAAGAAGCAAGGACCCCAGCCGGCGGGGGCCGGGGTGGGCGGCCGTCGGCCCACGGGACCTGCCCCTACCGGGCGCGGCGAGCGGGGGCGGTTCAGTTCCGGTCGGAAGATGGAGGCCATGCTGCGGCTTCTGCGGGGGGAGGCGTTGGATGCCCTTTCCCGGGAGTTGGGCGTGGCAGCGGCCACCCTGGCAGGTTGGAAAGAGTCCTTCCTCGCCGCCGGCCACGCGGGCCTCAAGACCCGAGATCCGGATGCCCAGAGCGAGGAGAACGCCCAGTTGAAGACCTTGTTGGGGGGCCTCACCCTGCGCCTGGAGATCCACCGCCAGGCGGAGAAGTTGCGGGCGGGTGAACTCCCTTTCATCCCAGGGAAGCGGAAGTGATCCGCGTGGCCGTGGCCGCTTCCCTGGATCGTGCCGTTGGCCTCGCGCCCGTCTGCGAGGAGCTGGGCATCCCCTGCTCCACGGTCTATGCCCAGCGGGCGAGGGAGGAGACGCCTGTGCCCATCTCCAAGCCCGGTTCCAAGCCGCTCGTACCGGACCAGGATCTCCTGGGCGCCATCCGCACCGTGCTCACAGATCCACCCTTCATGGGGGAGGGTTACCGGAAGGTTCATGCTCGCCTCCGATACCGTGGCCTCCACGCCGACCGCGAGCGCGTGCGGCTGCTCATGCGGGAGAACGGGCTGCAGGCGCCGGGAAAACCACGGCGCGTGCTTGGGCCGAGGGTCCACGACGGGACGATCACCACTCTGAAGCCTGATGAAATGTGGGGAACCGATGCCACCGCCACCCTCCTTCTGGATGGTCTGCAGGCCACCATTCTTTGGCGTCTACGACCACTGCACCTGCGAATTGATGGGCATCCACGCCGCCCTCTACGCGGATCGCTATGAGGCCATGGTGCCCCTCCACCAAGCCTGTAGGGCAGCCTTCGGCGGCGTGGACCGGGCCATCGCGGCGGGCCTGAAGCTCCGCCATGGCAACGGCTCCCAGTTCGTCTCCAGGGCCTTCCAGGCTGAATTGCGGTTCCTCGGCATGGCCTCCAGCCCATCCTTCGTCCGCGCCCCCGAGGGCAATGGCTGCATCGAGCGGTGCTGGCGCACCCTCAAGGAGCAGCTTCTCTGGATCCACTCCTTCGCCAACCTCGAAGACCTGAACCAGGCTCTCCAAGACTTCCGCGACCACTACAACCAGAACTGGCTCATCCAGCGCCACAAACACCGGCCTCCTGCACTCGTTCGCCAAGACCTCCTTGGCCAGGACTCCGCCGCGTGAATACACTCAACTCACTGTCCAAGAAATACCGGGCCGTTCAACCCGACACAAACCCCGGGTGAACGCTGGCCCTGGATGTATGAGAACCCGAATCTTGTGCGAGGGGAGAAGGGATGTCTCTACAAATGATGCGACTGTGTGCCGCCTTCCTGATCTTGGTCTCCTTGGGGTGCACGGAGCAAAGCCGCAGGTATACTAAAGCCAGCTTGGGTGGCCGTGAAGCCAAACGTGAATACGAGATATGGCTCTATCGCCACGGACGTGAACGCGAGATACCAGAAGCCATCGAATGGATAACCAAGGCCGCCGAGGCCGGGGATGTAGATGCGATGTACAAACTCGCATCGATTCTTTCTGGTGGCGGGGATGGCTGGGAACTAAACTCGAAAGCCTTGTATTGGTTCCGGAAAGGTGCAGAAGCGGGGGATCCGAATTGCATGGGAAAACTGGCCGAGGCATACCGCTATGGTTACCTCGGTCTCAACAAGGACGAAAAGCAGTACCGGTACTGGATGGACAAGTCCATGGCCATTGATAGGGAGCGCCGCAAGAATTATGGGCGATGAGATTCAACGGCGCGCCTTAGCTGGGCACCCGACTTGGGCCACTGCCAAGGTATGGGCACGTACCGCTTGATCAGGACAAAATCGAGCGTGAGCGCCAGTGTGTGAAGCGTAAAACTGAGAGGAACTCACCGCGGCAGCCGAGAAAAGAACCCCCATTTTCAAGACCATGCAGGTTGTGCCGGAACTTCCATGGGTCAGGGAGTCGTTTGAACTTCGGTCGTGATGGCTTTTGGCTATTGAAACCAAAGCCTTACGAAACATGGGGGTACACTGCAAGCCGCGGGGTGACCCGCGTCTTTCTTTTGGAGTGGCGGTGATCCTCAAGCGCGGGACGGAGGCGGATCCGGGGGAACGGGCCCTCTGGGGCGATCTCCTGTCCCTGGGCTTCGTGTTCCCCATCTGCATCACCCTGGGTTTCTTCCTGGGCCGCTGGATTGGCGGTTGGTTCGGGCATCGCAACCTGGGCCAGTGGGTGGGCCTGGTCTGGGGCATCAGCACGGCCTTCTGGGAGCTCTACAAGGTGAACCGGCGCCTGACCCGGCGGGACGAGGCAGAGCTGAAGCGGGCCCAGGAAGCCAAGGAACCCCATGCCTGAGGTGCTGGACGAAGGTGAAGACCAGCTGCGCCGGGTGACGGTGGCCATGGTGGCCCTGACCCTCCTGGGGATCCCCCTCTGGGGCTTTCTGCGCTCTTGGACCGCCGCCCTGGTTTTCGCCGTGGGGGCCCTGGCGAGCCTGGCCTTCTGGAGCCTCCACCGGGTGCTCACGGCCCGGATGCTGACCCCGTTGGTGCGCTGGCGGTGGATCTACGGGTTCCTGTCCCTGGGCAAACTGGCGTTGATCGCCTTGGTGCTGCGTGGGATGATGGGCAGGTACCCAACGGAAGCCCTGCCGCTGGCCACGGGAATCCTCCTGTTCGTGGCCGGCATCCTCCTGGAAGCTTTGCGCCTGCTGTTCCAGAAGTCCGAAATCCCGCCGCCTGATTGAGGTTCGCCCGAGATGGAACACCACGCATCGATGCTCGCCCAGTGGCTCACCCATGTCCTGGGTCTCTCCCAGCATGCCTGGCCCGGCTTCGCCCACGGGGCGGCCCTGTCTGTGCTGGAACGCTACGACCACCTGCTGAACGCGGCCCTGGCGGCCCTGCTGGCCATGGTCATCACCACACTGGTGCGCCAGGGCCTCACCCGCATCCCCGGTGCCTGGCAGCAGGTCTTCGAGGGCGTGGTTGGCGGCCTGAAGGAGATGATCAACGACAACATCGCCCACCATGGCGAGCGGTACCTGCCCTTCATCGGCACCATGGCGCTGTTTGTCTTCTTCAACAACCTCTTCGGCCTGATCCCGGGCCTGAGCCCCGGCACCAGCAACTGGAACGTCACCCTGGGCGCGGCCCTGGTGGTCTTCGGCTACTACAACTTCCACGGCATGAAGGAACAGGGCTTCCTGAAATACTGGGCCCACTTCGCCGGCCCCATCTGGTGGCTGGCCCCCCTCATGTTCCCGCTGGAGATCCTGGGCCTGCTCAGCCGCATCCTCAGCCACTCCCTGCGCCTCTTTGGCAACATCGCTGGCGAGCACGTGGTGGCGGGCATCTTCTTCGGCCTGATGCCCATCCTGCTGCCGGTGCCCATGATGTTCCTGGGCCTGTTCTTCGGTCTCATCCAGACCTTCGTGTTCACCATGCTGGCCACGATCTACCTCAGTGGCGCGGTTTCTCACGAGCATTAGCGCTGTCCGGGGGGTGCCCGCTGCGCGGGCAAAGGCCCCCCCGGGACCCCCCGATGCGTGTCTCAGGCGAAGCCTGACCCCCGCATCCAACTCCTACGATCCCTTTTTCCCCTAACAGTCCCTGGGATTCCGAACCCCTTGGACACACCACCCAGGAGCACCACCATGAAGAAGTTCCTCACCACCGCCTTCCTGTTCACCCTGGCCGCCGTGGCCTTTGCCCAGGGTGCCCCCGTCGTCCAGAAGAGCCTGTTTGAAGGCCAGTTCACCGCCCATATCGCCCTCGCCATCGCCGCCGCCGGTTGCGGTCTGGGCCAGGGCAAGGCCGTGGTCGCCGCCTGCGAGGGCGTCGCCCGGAACCCCCAGGCCGCCGGCGCCATCCGCACCACCATGATCATCGGCCTGGCCCTCATCGAGGCCCTGGTGATCTACGTGCTCGTGGCCGCCTTCGCCATCAAGTAGGCCCAGCGAGATCGGAGCGGGGCGTCCTTGGTTGGGACGCCCTGTTTTTTTATGATTCCCCAGCCCTGCCGATGTAGATTCTGGACACCATGACACCCCACCCGCTGTTCCCCATGCCGCCAGAGGTCACCCAGGTCTTCCTGGGCGGCGGCTCCCCCATCGATCTGGACGGGCTGCGGCTCCATTCCGCGGAGGAGGCCGGGAACTTCGCCCTCAACTACGGCTACGACATGGGGGTACCGGTCCAGCGGGCCGCCGTGATGCGAGTCTATGAAGACGCGGTGGACTTCCTGGAGGGGGTGGTCCTGGAGGGGACGGACCTCCACGTGCCGCTCGCCGTGCGCGACCTGCAGGATCCGCTGGATCTGCTGGTCTGGGCCTCGGAGCGTCCGCAAACCGCCCGCGACCGCTGGGCCTGCGCCATCCTCCGCGTGATGCACACCCTCTTCCACGTGGACCACAATGTGAACCTGCGCTTCCTCCCGGAGATCCAGCGGCAAGTGTTCAGCCGCTACGACCAGTACCTGGTCTGCGACGAAGGCCGCTGGAGCCTGCGCGGGGCCTACGACGTGCCCTTGGTGGCCGTGGAGCGCAAGGAGAACAAGGATCGTGTCTCCATGCTCCTCAAGATGCTGCACAAGCCCGAGAACGTGGCGGAGACCATCTACGATCAGATCGGCATCCGCCTGGTGGCCGAGGATCAGCTGGGCGTGCTCATGGTCCTCCGCTTCCTATTGGACCACCATGTGCTGATGCCCACCCATATCAAGCCCAGCCGCAGCCGGAACCTCATGATCGACATGCAGGCCCTGGCCACCTGGATGGAGGGCCTGCCTCCGGCGTTCAGCATTCAGGATCTGGGCCCGGAGGAGCGCCGGGTCCTCAACCAGACCCTGGCCCAAAAGATCCCGGTAAGGGAACAGAACCCCTTTTCCAGCAAGGATTACTCCGCGGTCCAGTTCACCGCCCGCACCCTGGTGCGCCTACCCAGCCCGGCTACCCGGGTGCTGGAAACCCTCCAGACCCGGCTCCAGACCATGGGGGATACGGAGCTGTCGGATCTGGTCGGCCTTCCGGAATTGATCCAGGATCAGGAGGAATTTGCTTTCTTCTTCGCACATGAAGTCCAAGTGATGGAACAATCAGGGTTTCAAAGTTCCCGATCAGGTCCGGCCTCCCATTCGGAATACAAACAGCGCCAGCGGGAATCCGCCCGGCGGAGAGTGCTCCAAGGAATCCTTCAGGAGGAAGTATGTTGAACATCCAGACCCGCCAAGAAGGCACCTCCTCGGTGGTGTCGATCCAGGGCAAGGTCAACTTCGAGGTGACCGCCCAGTTGCGGGACGTCATCCGCGAAACTGTGGCCACGGCCCAACCGAAGCTCCTCGCGATCAACCTTGAAGGCGTCAGTTTCATCGATTCCTCGGGGCTCGGTCTCCTGGTCGCCGCCCGGAACAGCGTGGACAAGTCCGGTGGCAAGCTCCACCTTTGCTGCCTGCCTGCGCCGGTGAAGAAGACCTTCGACCAGACCAACCTCACCAACTACTTCTCCATCTTCGCCACCGAGCAGGACGCCCTCCGCGGCGCCTGATCAGGCCCGCCCCATGGCCAAAGGTGTCGTCCTGGTGGTGGATGATGAAGCCTCCATCCGGGACATCCTCAGCTTCTACCTCAAGCGGGCGGGCTATCAGGTCCTGACCGCGGGCAACGGCCAGGAAGCGCTGGAGGAAATGGCCCGTTCCCGGCCCGATCTCATCATCTCGGACCTGCGCATGCCCGAGATGTCGGGCGATGAGCTTTGCAAGCGGGTGAAGAGCGATCCGGCGACCCGGGATGTCTACTTCATCATCCTCTCCGCGCTGGACGGCACGGCGTCCCGGATCGGCGGCCTGTCCCTGGGTGCCGATGACATGATTCCCAAGCCCTTCCACGCCCAGGAGGTGCTGGCCAAGGTGGAATCGACGTTCCGCCTGATCGCCATGCAGAAGGAGATCAAGCGCCAGAACAAGGAGCTGACCGCGTTCCAGGAGCGGGTTCGGGAGGAGATGGAACTGGCCGCGGCCCTGCAGATGGGCCTGCTCCCCAAGCTGCCCGGCGAAGCGCCCTCGGTGCGCTACACCCACTGCTATCTACCCGCCTCGGGCATCGGCGGGGACATCTACGCCGTGCTGCCGCTCCCAGATGGGTGCACGGCCATGATGATCGCAGACGTGAGCGGGCACGGCGTCACCGCGGCGCTCATCTCCGCCATGGTGAAGACCTCCTTCGAGAACCAGGTGCGGCAGGGCGGCGAGCCCCTGGCCTGGGCCCAGGGCATGAATGAGGACCTCTGCCGCTCCACCCTGGCCGAACAGTTCGCCACCGCCTGGCTGGGCCACCTCGATCCGGTCACGAACCACCTCCGCTACGTGGTGGCAGGACACTGCGCCCCCCTGCGGATTGCGGGGGGAGCCAAGGGCGGGCTGCAGCGCTCCGAGGTGCTGCGCGGCAAGGGCTTCATGCTCGGCCTTGACCCGCAGCTCCCCTTCATGGAGCACGACGCGGAATTCCTGCCGGGGGATCGCCTGGTGCTCTACACCGATGGGTTGGTGGAAGTGGAGCGGGAAGACCGCACCATGCTGGAGGAGGCTGGGCTCCGTCGCATCTGCGCCGAGCTGCCGGCAGGAGCTGAAGAGGCCGCCGATGCCGTCATCGCCCAGACCCGTGCCTTCAACCAGCCCGCCACCTTCGGCGATGACGTCACCCTGGTGATCCTGGACCGGAAGAACTGAAGTTCAGGCGCTAATTCACGATGATCTCGGCAGGCTGCCCAGAGCGGCCCGTGAGCCCCCGGGAATCCTCGAAGTGGATGCGGTACTGGACGCGGCCCGGAACCGGCCGGGGGTCCACCACCTCCAGCCTCTGGAAGGGGCCCTGGACTTCGGTCCACAACTGCTCCCCGGGAGCCTTGCGGTGCAGGTAGGCGCGGAACCCTTCGGGGAGGGCGGCCAGTTTCACCTGCACATGCCGGAACGGAGTCTCGGCGAAAGCGAGGACGGGCACCGGCGGCTCGGGCACGGGGGGCGGGCTCACCCGCGTTTCCACGCCTGTCCCGAAGGTGCTGCGCATGCCCTCGGGGGACAGGGCCACGACCCGGTAGCGGTAGGTCTCGCCAGGATCCACCCAGGCATCCGTGAACTCCCGGGCTGCGGCGGGCAGGGGATCACCGATCACGAGTTCGGTACCACAGCGATCGGCACCCTGCTCCCCGGCCCGTCGGATCGCCCGCAGTACCAGGAACTGGGCGGTGCGCGCCTCGTTGCCCGCAGGCCGGAAGCGCAAGACTACCCTGCCATCCGCGCCATCCACGCCCTGGATCACCGGCGGCTCGGGCGCGGACAGGTTGTCGCGCAGGACCTTGAGCTCAGGGCCAGGGTCGCTCTGGAGGTTGTCGAAGGTGAGGGTGGACACGCGGTAGCTGATGCTGCCGCTGATGTCATCGGTCAGCAGGTCCTCCTGCCGGCTCCCCTGGACCAGGCCAGAGCCTAGGCGCGTCCAGGCGCCTTGGCCCAGGCGGCGTTCCACCAGGAAGCCGGCTACGGGCGTTTCGGGGAGGTTCCAACTGAGGACGTTACCCAGAGGGCTGGCTTGGACCTCGCAGCCCGAGGGTGGCGCGGGACGGTCTTTGGAGCGGGCGATCACATAGGCGGTGGGGCCAGGATCGCCCACGTTGCCTTCGCCATCCACCGCCCGCAGGCGGTAGTAGTAGGTGGCGCCGCCACCCACGCTGCTGTCGCTGAAGGTACCGGTGTCCGGGGCCAGCGGCTTCGCCGTGGCCAACTCGAAGGGGCCGGCGGGCGCCAGCGCGCGTTCCACGAGGATGCCTGCGCTGTGCCGCGTGGGGCTGGGTTTGAAGGCCAGGAGGTTCGCGCCGTTCTCGGAGCGGGCTGACAGCGAGGCTGGGGGACGCAGGGTAGCGGGATCCGGGAAGTACACGCCCACCGCCGCATCCGGGCCGCGCCGTCCGAAGATGTCCACCGCGAAGACCCGGTATTCGCTGGCCTGGTCGCCGGGGGCCTCGCGGTCCTCGAAGGCCGGCTGCGCAGGGTCCCAGAGGCCCACCACGTTGGGCTGTTGCGTGAGCATCTGGTCGCCGCGCTGGATCCGGTAGTCCAGCACGGGGATCTCGCCCCCATCCACGGGCTTCCAGTAGAGCCGCACGGATTCCTTGGCGGCCTCGGCCCGCAGGTCCCCGGGCGCCTTCGGCACGGGCGAGGCCTGGGCCGGGTCCAGCGCGGGACTCACGAGCCTGGGACCGCTGGCTTTGCCAGAGGCGTCCAGGCCCACCACGGCGTAGGTGCGGCGACCTGCGGGCTGGTCGGCCAGCGAGCAGGCCAGGCCCAGGGCGCGACCCACTTCCATCCGGTTGCCCGCGGTCACCAGGGCATTCAGGGCGAGGAGGCGGCGCCGACCCGGGTCCGGTTCCTTCTGGAGCTCGCCAGGCTGCCTCATCACCTCCAGCGCCTCTTCGGGGGCGAGGGCCTTCAAGGCCTCGGGATCTCCGGCTTTCAAGGCTGTCCCAAGGGCCGTGCCGCCGCTGTCCTGCACCTGCCAGCCTCCGGGTGGCGGGGGAGCCTGCAGGGGCTGCCAGACGAGCAGGCGGACGCGGCCGCCCCCGTCGGAAACCGCCAGCAGGGCGCCGTCGGGAGCGGGTTTTTTGGGTGGCGTCTGGGCGGCGAGGGTGAGGCAGAGCAGGACCAGCAGGGGTACGCGCATGGGGGACCTCACATCTTCACGGTGAAGCAAGCCTCGCTGAAGGGCCAGGGCAGGTCGATGCAGCAGTCGGCGGAAACGGAGACGGGCAGCGCCTCCGCGTGGACGTGCGCGCTCACGCCCGCGCTTAGGCAGCCCACCTTGGCAATGCAGATCCCCGCCTCCAGGCCCGCGCTGAAATCGCCGACGATCTTCGGCTGCGGTGTGATCTGCAGGCCCATGTCCATCCAGCCCTTGGCGTAGGCCTTAACGCCCACGCCGGCACCGAAGTACCAATTCTGCCGGCCCCCCACGGCCAGGCCCACGTCGCTGCCCAGCATCAGGTAGGCTTCCGTGGAATTGCCGAAGAGCGTTCCGGCGATGCGCGAACCATTGCGGTTGCCCGCATAGACGTGCCAGGAACCCCCGCCGAAATGCAGGCTGCAGGAAGGGGCCGCAGCCGTCCCAAGGTTCAGGCTCACCTGGCCATCCAGGAAGCTGTAGCCGCCCCAGATGGCGCCATCGAAGTTGCCGTTGGCGTAGGTCAGCTGGCCCTTCAGGGGGGCGCTGCCCGACGGATTGTGCGCCAGCAGCCAGGCGGCCAGATCCATGCGGGCCGTGCCGGTGCTGCCGATCACCAGCTGGCCGTCCAGGGTGTAGATGAAGCCATCCCCGGAGCCCAGCCGGGCCCCGGCCATGAATTGAGTGACGCCCTTGAAATCGGGCTGGGCGTTGGTGATGGAGCCGCCATCCACGAAGACATCCGGGCCGAAGTTGTAGGCGAAGCCGCCGCTCAACCGGTAGAGGCTGACGATCTCGGGGATGATCACCACGCCGGACGGGCCCAGAGGCACGTCCACGCGGGTGGCGAAGTAGTCCTTGCCCTGAGCGTAGCCCAGCACGAACTGGGCCTTCACCGGCGCTCCGCCGAACAGGCTCAGGTTCACGCTGCCGTTGAAGCGGTTGCCGGCCAGGGCCGGCGCCCCGCCCACGGTCCCGCCAGGCTGGTAGTTCGTGGCGATCTTGGCCTGCATGGACGGGGATCCCATGGGGAACGAAACATCCATGCTGAAGGGATCCACCTTCACTTCGGGCGCGGTGAAGGTACCAGGGCTTCCGCTGGCCTTCAAGCTGTAGTGCATCGCCACGGGCGTGCCCGGGATGACGGGATTGGCCGACAGGCGGAGCTTGCCACTTACCAGGAGGTCCAGGGGTGTTTCCTTGGCGTTGCCACCTGTGAGCACCGCGGTCTGAAGCTCTGCGGGTGTGAGGCCGAGCGTGCTGGTCGTATTCAGCGTGACGGTGGTGTTGCGCTGGCCGTCATCCCCGAAGTAGAGGAGACCATCCAGGCCGAAACCCACGCGGTCCACATCGAAGGTGGCGAGGGGCTTGTCCTCGGCTTTCAACGTGAGATGAGCCCTCCCCTGGAGCAGCAGACCACCTGCCTTGATCTGCACAAACTGGAGATCCAGCGGGTCCAGAGACAGGGGGCCGCCCGCCAGGGTGGGTCGCTTGTTTACGTGGAGCTTGTCGAGGTTGAGGGCGTAGTTCCCCGCGCCATCCTGCTTGAACCAGGAGGCGTCCCCCTTGATGGGATCCTTGAACCAGGGGGAGCGGATCTCCACGCCGGTGTAGTACGCCGAGTAGTGACCTTCCTTGGTGCCCTCGAAGTGGATGTTGGCGATGGCCAGATGGCCATCGCGGTAGTCCGCCTGCCAGGCGCCGGTATCCAGCTTGCCCTTTACGCCCAGGCCTTCGATGGTCCAATTCTTGGGCTGGGGAAGGGGATGATTGGACCATTGGCCGGTCTGGATACCCAGGGTGGCTGGCACCACGGTGACGGTGCCAAGCCTCACACCCACCCACTGCGGCGAGCCACCGTTGGGATCGGTACCATCGATGCCGGAAAGATCGATGGTCACGCCTTCGGCGGAGAAGAACCAGGGCGTGGGGCCCAGTTTCGAGGTCGCGAGCTGGAGCGGTTTCTCGTCCAGGCCCTTCGTGGCGATCCAGTCACCTTGGGTGGTGATGGGAGCTTCCGCAATCCATTCGGGTCGCACGGCCCCGTCCCCGCTCACGATGCTGGTGTCGATGGGGCTGAGCTTCAGCTTGGCGCGCAGGTCCTGAAGCGCGTTTTGGTCGGCGATGGCGCCGTGGACTTCGAGCAGTGAGCCGCTCACACCGGGGCCGTTGTAGGGCTGGTTGGGCTTGAGGTTGATCTGGCCCTGGACCACGGTGGTGTTGTCCAACTTCCAGTTGCTGAAGGAGAGGTCGAGCGGGTAGGGGGCCACGGCGTCAGGTGCCGTGCCGGCCTTCACGCCCAGGACCAGGAGGCCTTTGCCACTGGCCCGGGTCAGCGCACCGTCCTGCACGAGCTTCAGGGTGGAACCCAGGTTGGTGATGACGAAATTTCCACCCTTGGTGGGGAAGGAAAGATTGCACTTTTGGCCCGGCTGGGCCTCCTTTACTTCGTACAAACCCTCCGCCAGCACATGGTAGGGCGGCTCCAACAAACCACCCACGGCCTTCTGCAGATCGGCCATGCCTGCCACCTGACTGAGTGATACATAGGCGGGTTGTCCCGGCGCCTGGCTGGGATTGAGCAGACCGAGATGGACGGGGTTCCTACTGGTGCTGGATTTTCCGAGGATGGCCGCGAGTGTATGAACCGAACGTGGTGATAGTGTGGACCCCGAGTCTCGCGAGGCCCCAGAACCCGAGCGATGCGAAGCTGCGGGAATCGGTGTGAAACCCTGCAGCTGATCGGTGATGGCAATGAAATCCGCATCGCCGGATTTGTCGGGGAGCACGTCGGCTTCCACGGCCACGATGTGGCGTCCCAGGGAATCCACCGGGAGGGCCGGGGAGATCAGGGGCAGTTCGCCATAGGTGGGATTCAGGCAGGTCAGGCATTCGTTGGCCTTGAGCCCCGTCCGCTTGGGGGACTTCACGGGCACCTCGCGGGAGCCCACCTGGTGACCATCCACCTTCCAGATCACCCGCACCGTGCCCTGACCGTAGTATTTGACCCGGGTCGCCACCGAATAGAACAAGTTGCAGGGGGTGGTGCTCGGGGGATTCGGGCCCGCCGGCGTGCTCGTTGCCAATTTTTTGTCCGAGGAGGCGCTGCGGTTCCCCAGGCCCTTCTGTGCGAGTGACTTGTTCGCCGAGGTCCCGCTGGCGTTCACAACGCCCTTTGGGTCAGGTGCCTTGGCAGCGGAGGAGCCGCTGAGGTTCGCGACTGTCTTGGGATCGAATTCTTTGGTCGTGGAGCCTCCGCTGAGGTTCGCGACTGTCTTGGGATCGAATTCTTTGGTTGTGGAGCCTCCGCTGGGGTTTACCGCGGTCCTGGGATCGAGGGCCTTGGATGCGAAGGCTCCGCTGAGGTTCCCGCCTGCCTTGGGGTCGACAGCCTTGGGGGCAGGGGCTTCGTTCTTCGGGAACTCGAGCTCCACCGCGACCAGGTTGAGGGGCCCATTGGCACAGGGGTCTTCCCGTTCCACCACTCTGAAATCATGGCAGAAGACCACGTAGGCCCGGCCGAGCGCCTGGTTCGCGCTGCTCAGTCCATGGAGGAGGGCGCCACTGCTCTGGTTCGTGATGATGGCAGGGCTCGCCTGATTGCTGGTGAACCCCTTCCCGATATTCGATGAGGTGCTGCCCTGGGTGGCGATGGCTGAAACGGGTTTCACGGAAGCCGTCGTGGCCATGCCCGACAACCGGGTGAACACGCCTTTGGTGGAGTGGACTGGCGTGAGGGCCTGGGCCACTTGGCCCACGAGGTCGCTTCGTCCCATGTCTTCGTCGGACAGGACATAGACCTTCACGCGGTAGGGTGGTTCGATGGCACCGCGCAGGTAGGTGTGCTTGAAGGTGCCCGCGTCCACTTTGTAGGTGCTGTAGAAATTCGTACCAGTGGTGGTGCCGTTGGCGGCCATGAGGAGTGTATCCAGCGGATAGCCGGAGAAGGGCTCGATGGTGCCGTCGCCCCAGTCCACGAACACGTTCTTGAACGTGACCAGTCCCACCGCCTTCGCGATCATGGACTGACTTTGGCCGCTCGGAGGGGTCGTGCTGGACGAAAGGAAGGGTCCTCCCGGGGTGCTGTTGTTGAGGTTCTGGATGGCATCGCCGATCTGGTTGTTGAGGTTCTGGATGGCATCGCCGATGGCCTGGAGGGCCGCCCCGGCGGCAGTCGTGCCCTTGGGCAGCACGGAGGACGGGATGAGGCGGTAGGGCACTTTCTGGGAACCGAGGTCGAAGGTGCCATGGAGCCACACCTCGTCGTAGACATAGGTGTTCTCGTCCAGGGAATTCTTGGGTTTGGAGCCGGCGGCACTGCCGATCGCGAGGGCGGAGGACAGGTTCATGTACATCCCGCCGCCGTTGTTGCCGCTCCTGTTCGGTTCGAGCACGACCTTGGGATCGTTCTGGGAGATGGCGCACCCACCGTTGGGAGTCACGCCCTGGGCCGCCACGGGCATGCGGAGGGGCCAGACGCCGGAGCGGGAAACTTCGACCGCCACGGACTGGTAGACCCTGGGTACGCTCGAGAGCTGGGCCACCGCCATGGACTGCCGATCAGGGGCAAGGGAGGTGTCGAGGCTTCGGGACCGCGCCGAGGCCGCCAGGGGGGACTGGGAACCGACGCTCATTCGTTTCGAGGCTGACTGACTGGGAGTCTGGCTCGGAGGTCCAGAGAGAGCGGCCGCGGTGACCCTGTAGCCTGAAACGATGGCCTTCTCCGTGCGAGCTGTGTGGGAAGGAGTGGCCTTCTTCTCGTCCTCGGCGGCGCCATCGGTGAGGCACGGATAGCTGCGGAACCCCAGCACCCGCCAGACGACCTGGGCCTTCTTCTGCATGGGACCGGGGATCACCAGGTCTGGTTCCATCGCCTTGCCTATGGACGAGGCAAGGCCAGGGGTTTCGCTGGTTTTCGTGGCGATGCCGATCCCCGCGAGGGTGTGGTCAGCTGCCTTGGCCGTCGAGGATCCACTCGCATTCACCAGCGTCTGCGGAGTATGTGCCTGAGCCCCGGCAGATCCGCTCGAATTCACCATTGTTGATTGGTGCGCGAAGGTCCCAGTGGCGCCCTGGGCACCGGGAGCCAACCCCTTGGCGGCCTTGTTCGCCTGAGCCGTCCTCGTTCCGGAGCGATCCGGTTGGACCAGGTCCGTGGCCGCATACAGGCGGCTCAGCTCCTGCACGAAGCTGGGCGCGACGTCGTAGGAATGGCGGTTGCCGGGGACCTTCAGGGTCTTCAGGGGCGCGCCGGCCTTGGCCGTGAAGAACTGCAGCTCGAAGTACTCCGACGTGCCGGGGTTCTGCTCCTGCCAGGTGAACTGCGTGGTGTCGCGCAGCACCGGCAGGTCGTCGCTCTGGAATTCGCCGCTGGTGTTGACCCCGATCAGCGAGAAGCTGGGCGCAGTCAGAGCCACTTTGGAGAGGTCGAGCCGCTGCCCATCACGGCAGACCGGCACCTTCTCCTGACGTACCCTGGCGTTGGCGTCGTGGATCATGCCGAAGCCAGTTCCAGTGCTCACGTTCACGAGCCTGGAGGCCGCGTGGCTGAGTCTGGGCGCTCTGGCCAGATCCACGGCAGGGGACCGGAAGCCCGCAGGCACCGGGCCGAAGGAGGATAACCGCATTTTCGTCCTGTCGGCGGTGGTCGCCAGAGTGGTCACCTTGAGGGAGTCCAGCTGGGCGGCCGTTCCTGTGGGCCCGGTCCCGGCGAGCAGAATCTCCAGTTTGGCGGGGGCCGAGGGAGAGCCGCCAACCTTGCGAGCCTGGAGGGTCCGCGTGCCAGGCAGGGCGCTGCGCGACACGAAGACCTTCACCAGAGCCTTGCCGGGGGAGAGGATCTGGGGCTTGTCGAGGGCGGCCACGTCCTTGCCCAGGTTCAGGGCCATGTCCTCGGTGAAGCCCGAGCCGGTGAGGAGCAGTTCCACCTCCTGGCCCGGTGTGACACTGGCGGGGCTGATGCTCTGGATCACGGGGCCCTGGGCCTCGCCCGCCAGCTTCACGAAGTAGCGGAGCACGGGCACCGGGAAGGTCAGCCGCGGCTGGAGCACCTTCAGGGTGACGCGATGCTCGCCGGCCACATTGGTGGGCAGGTCGATCTGGAAGTCACCGGGGATTGTGGTGGCGAGGGTATGGTTGCCGCTGCCGGAGCGGCCGGTGGCCTGGAGCGCCGGCAAGGCCCGGCCGCTCTGGAGGGTGGTGAGCTTGGCGAAGCCGAGCTGCCGGTTCAGTGCGCGCTGGCTCAGGCCATCCACCAGCCACTCGGCCTGCAGCTGGCCCGTGCCCTCGAACTTGAGATCCGCATAGGCCACCAGGCCGGACTCGCCCTGGCGCACACTGCGTTCCGTGGTGCCATCCTCCCAGCGCAAAGCCAGGTAGGAGATGCTGAAAGGGGCTGCGGGCCCTTGCAGTCCCACAGGAATGGTCACCTTGAATTCCCTGGGGGTTTCCGCAGCATCCCGCACCGTCACGGTGTAGGTGCCTTCCCTGGGAAAGGTGTGGCTGAGGCTCGCGCCGCCGTTGACCGGCCGCCCGCCCTCTCCGATGGTCCAGACCAGGGAAGTGCCCAGCGCTTCTTCCAGGCTCAGGACCGCGGCCTTGCCGGGCACCGGGACCGAAGGCGTGCTCACGATGCGCCGCGGTTCCACGACCGTCACTGTCTGGTGGAAGGTGCTGTGCCCCGCTTTGACCTTCACGGTGAAGGTGTCGGCGGACCGGTAGCTGTGGGACATCGCGGTCCCACCGGTCCGGGGCGCGGAGCCATCGCCGAAATCCCAGAGGCCACCCGTGGTGTTGCCCACGAGCTTGAACGTCGTGGCCACGTCCACCCGGGGCCGGGTCGTCGTGACGGTGAGGGCGGGTGCGAGCGTGGGGATGGTCGGCGACTGCACCTGGGGCAGAGCCGCGATGATCAGGAGGGGGACGGTCACAGGCATGAAGCGCATGGATCACCTCGGAAGGCGGAGGGTGCGGAGAGACCGGGGGCACCACCTCACTTGCGGTCGGTCCTTTTCTTCAGCGGTGGCTGGATCTCCAGCTTCGCCGTGCCTGCCGGCGCGCCCTGGTCCCTGGAGGCGCGAAGGACGCGGGCGCCGGTGCGGGCCGTGGGCGCCACGAACACCTGGACTAGGGCCAGTTCAGGCCCCACCAGGCGGATGGGTCCCACCACCTCCATGTCGCGGCCCAGATGCAGTTCCATGTCCGCCTTGAGCTTGGGCCCGGCGAGTTGGAGTTCCACTTCCTCGCCAGCCCGGACCCGCCTGGGCAGCACCCCTTGCAGCACCGGGCCCTCGGGATCGGGGCCCAGACTCACGAAGTAGCGGATCACCGGAACCTGGAAGACCAGCCCCGGTTGGAGCACCTTCAGAGTGACGGTGTGGGCGCCCGGAATGTTCGTGGGCAGGGAGATCTGGGGGCCGCCCTGGGTCACCTGGCCGCTCGCCAGGGTGGCCCGGTGCGCGAAGGTCAGCTGCCGCGAGAAGCTCCGTAGGGGCACGTCATCTACCACCCACTGGGCCTGGAAGAGGCCGGTGCCCTCGTACTTGAGATCCGCGTAGGCGGACAGTCCGGGTTCCCCCTGGTTGACCGTTCGCCGCACGGTGCCGTCCTCCCAGCGCAAGGCCAGGTAGGAAATGCTGAAGGGTGCGTTGGGGCCCAGGGGGCCCACCACGACCCGGGCCTGGATCCTGCGGCCGTCGCCTCCGTCGATGGCGCTCACGAGGAAGGCCCCGTTGCGGGCATAGGTGTGACGGGTCGTGTTGGTATCAGAGATGTAGGGCGCAGTGCCATCGCCGAAATCCCAGGCGATGCCTAGGGTCTGGAAGAAGGACAGGGCCTGCAGCGTGATCACCTGGCCCGCCTCGGGCCCGGCGGGAACGTAACGGATCGTCCGGGGTTCTGTGACCCGCAGCGCCCGCTGGATGGTGGTCGAGGTGCCCCCCACGGGAACGGTCGTGTAGGTGGCCCGAGCGATGAAAGAGCCAACGGTGACGTAGGTGTGGGTGGCGACGGCGCCACCCGGGGCCGGCGCGGTGCCGTCCCCGAAGTCCCAGGTGATGGAGAAGGGGGTCACGCCACTGAGGGTCAGCGTGGTGAGGGCGCCCACCCGGGGCTGGGCCGGGCTCACGTTGAGCGTGGCCTGGGCCTGCAGGAAGGAACAAGTCAGCAGGGCGGAGCAGAGGAGGAGCATTCGCATGGGGGCACCGCTCAGAACGAGAAGTTGAGCGTCAGGGAGGCGCGTCGATCGGCCTCGGGAAGCGTCTGGACGTGGGTGTAGCGGAAGCGGAGGGCCAGGACCGCCTGACCCCGGTGGAAGGACCGGTCCAGGTACGGCGTGAGGAACCACTGCAGGGCCGCGTCGGCATTGGTGCTCGTCACTTCGGCCAGGCCCGATGCCGCCGTGCGGTTGTAGCCACCGTTCAGCGCGAGGCTCAGCCACTTCGGCACCAGGGTGACGTCGGCGTTGAGGAAGGCGTTCACCACCTTGGAATCCTGGCCCGTGACATCCTCGGTGTTCTTGGAATAGGAAAGGGTCGGGGCGAGGCGTAGGCGGTTGGGCACCTGGAAAGCGCCACCGAAGGTCAGGGTGGCGCTGCGCCCGGTGCTGGCGGCGGTGCCAGTGCCCTCCAGCTTGTCGAACTGTGCGCTGAAGGACAGGGCGGCCGTGGCCATGGGCGCCCAGTCGAGGCCCGCATTGACGCCGGAGCGCCTGCTGTTGGCGAAGGGAACCAGGGATCCCGACGCCGCGCCGGCCTCCTGTTCCCCGCGATTGACGCCCGCCCTCAGGGTGAGCCCGGGCCTGGCTGTCCACTGGGCATCCAGGGTCTGCGCGTCATTGCGGGCGCGGGTTTCCAGGGGATCGGCGTTCGGGTTGTTGCGCTCCGACGTGGCGCTGGCATTGAGGGACCAGCTGGGGTTCAGGTTCAGGGAGCCCCCGCCATCGAAACCGCGGCGATCCCCTTCCATCACCGGATAGCCCAGGGTGCCGAAATCCCGTCCGATCTGGCGGTACGAGGCCCGGGCGCTGTAGGTCCGCTCGGACCAGGCGCCACCCAGCCGCCAGGCCTGATCCTGGATCTTGCCGTAGGCGTCATCCACATCCTTGTCGTAGCTGGTGCGCGCGTACTCGCCATTCAGGCTGAGGCGGTTCTCCAGCAGGGCGGCCTCCAGCGTGAGCGCTCCGGTGCTGCCTTCACGCCGGGTCACGAAAGGGGCGGCGCCGATATTGACGCCCTGGGAGGGATCGTCGCGTCCCGTGAGGAACACCAGCTTGGACCTCACGCGGCCGTCCAGCCAGGCCCAGCCCACGGCCCCGCCGAAGAGTTCGGTGCCCTTCACGGGCCAGGCCAGGCCCCGGAAGCCGGCGAGCTGCTCCGTGTTCACCGCGAAAAGATGTGCGTAGAGCTTGTGGTCATCGTAGAGATAGTCCATGCCCCGGCGGCCCATCCCACCCACCGTGAATTCCGATTCCTGGAAGGCCAGGTCGCCGATCTGGGCCCGGTGGTTCCGGTAGTTGTACTGCCCGTGCAGTTCGCCGACGGACCAGGGCGACTGGCCCTCCACGGGCTGGTTCTGGTAGGCCAGCCGCGTGTTCAGGCGCAGATGGTGTTCGCCTGCTTCCAGTTCGTAGCCCAGCGCCACCTGGCCGCTGTTGAAGAAGGTGCGCTCACCTTCCACTTTCTGGGAACGGTAGAACACCTGCTCCAGGCTCGCTTCCACCTGGAAGGGGAACTTGTGCTTGCTCTGGGATGCCGAGGTCGGGCCCGCCCCCGCTGGTCCGAGGGCCAGCTCCTCCATGGACGCGGGTGCATCCTCCGGCAGATACTTCACACCTTCGACTCCCTTGAAAGCCAGGTAGTACTGGATGGCGCGGCCGCCGATCTCGCCGGTGGGGAGCGTGGCTGCCAATCGGCCGGAGTCGGGACGCAGTGGGAGGCTTCGGAACTCCTCTTCGCCCACGGCACGGTAGAACACCAGGGCCCAGACGGCGCCGGTCGGCGCGGCGAAGGAGAAGCGCACCGGCTCGCCAGCAGTGGCGGGCGCGAGGGCGATCAGCTTTGGGGGCGGGTTCTGGGCCTGGGCGCCGACCGTGCAGACGAGCCCTGAGGCGATGGCGAATGCGACGCGCGACGAGAGCATGGACCGCCCCCCAACCTGGAAATCCAGTGGCTTCAAAATCGGCTACACTGGCACCAATTCTCCGACCGGTTCAAGTCTTAGCACTCGACCAGTTCTCCCTTGCCGGTGGAACGATGCCGTTTCTCGACCTTGCCACCCTGCTGGACCCCGGCGCCCGGGAATCCTTGGCGCTGCAGCTTGCCCGTCTGCTGGTGGGGGAGATCATGGCCGGGCGGGTGGCGCCTGGCGAGGCCATGCCCGGCTCCCGCAGTCTGGCGCAGGACCTCGGCCTGTCCCGCCACGTGGTGATGTCCGCCCTGTGGGAACTGGAGATGGAAGGCTGGGTGGAGAGCCGGCCCGGCAGTGGCACCTACGTGGCGCGCACCCCACCCTCCGAGTTTCCCCACGCCTGGGGTGGCTGCCCCGAACGACAGGTCATGCCGCAGGAGCCGGCCTTCGAGGTTCCCGGCCACCTCCGGCCCGTGTCGAACCTGGCCTCGGACGTGCTCGACCTTTCCGATGGCATGCCGGACGCCCGCCTCGCCCCGAAGGAGGCCCTGGGCCGGGGCTACCATCGCGCCCTCCAGCGCCATGGCGATGACCTGCTGCGCAGGGGCGGCTCCCACGGGAATCTTGCCTTCCGGGAGCACCTGGCGCGCCATCTGCGGGATGCCCGGGGTCTGTCCATCGGGCCGGAGAACATCCTCATCACCCGGGGCATGTCCATGAGCCTCGCCCTGGTCGCCGAGGCCCTCGCGGTAAACGGACGGGATGCCGCGGTGGAGGACCCGGGGAACCCCCGCGTCTGGGACGTGCTGGGTTCCGCCGGTGCGCGCCTGCATCCGATTCCGGTGGACGGGCAGGGGCTGGATACCGAAGCCCTGGAGGCCCTGGCCGGAAATCGGCCCCTCGCTCTGGTCCACCTCACGCCCCGCCGTCACTTTCCCACCACGGTCCCCCTCGCGAAGGAGCGACGGGAAGCCCTGCTGGACCTGGCTCGCCGCCTCGGGTTTGCCGTAGTCGAAGAGGATTCCGACGCTGAACTCACCTGGGAAGGGCCACCCCACCTGCCGCTGGCCGCGGGAGATGTCGAAGGCCGGGTGATCCATCTGGGCTCTCTGTCGCAGCTGCTGGCACCCGGGCTGGGCCTGGCGTACGTGGTGGCGCCCTCCTCGCTGCTGGACCGCCTGGCCCGTCTGGGGCAACGGCTGGATGTCGAGGGTGACCACGTGCTGGAATGGGCCGTGGCGGACCTCATCCGCGACGGCGACCTGGAGCGCCATCTGGCCCGGAGCCGCAAGCTCCTGCGGGACCGCAGGGACGCCTTCCTGCGGGGCCTGGACGAGGAACTGGGCGCAGGGTTCGAGGTCCAGCCTTGCCATGGCGGCCAGGCGGTCTGGATCAGGACGCCACCGGGGTTTGAAACGGTCGCCTGGGTCCGGCTCTGCCTCCAGGAGGGAGTGCGGGTCCACCCGGGCAGTCATTACGATTTCCATGGACGGAAGCTGGCGGGGCTGCGGCTGGGCTTCGCCCAGCTCGAGGTCTGCGAGGCGCGCCGGGCCCTGCGCGTCCTGCACCGGGGGCTGGCAGCGCTGCAGGCCGCTCGGCAGGGTTGATGGCCCGGGTCTGGGCCTCGCGTTGCCGCTATTCGAATTCCGCCAAGGTGGCGGCGATGCCTGCTTCCAGCTCAGTGAAAGGAGCCGAGAAACCCGCTGCGCGGAGGCTGCGCACGTCCGCCTGGGTGAAGCTCTGGTACTTGCCGCGCAGGTTGTCGGGGAAGGGGATGTAGTCGATGCGGCCCTGGCCCACCAGCGCGATGAGGGTTTTCGCGATGGCATTGAAGCTGCGGGCGCGGCCCGTGCCGGCGTTGACGATGGCCTTGGCCATGCCCGCGGCAGCGAAATGGAAGTTGATGGCCACGATGTCGCCCACATGGATGAAGTCGCGCTGCTGCTCCCCGTCTGCGTAGCCATCGGAGCCACTGAAGAGGCGGCAGGCGCCCGTCTCCTGCAGCTGCCGCAGCAGCTGGTGCAGAACAGACATCATGCGCCCCTTGTGCTGTTCCCGGGGGCCGTAGACGTTGAAGTAGCGCAGGCCCACCACGGGACTCTGGATGGCGGGCAGGAGGCTGCGCACGTGCTGGTCGAAGGCCAGCTTGGAATAACCGTAGACGTTCAGTGGGCGCTCGTTCCCGGGCACCGGCTCGAAGCCCGTGCTGGCGCCGTAGGTGGCGGCGCTGCTGGCGTAGACCAGGGGCGTCTTGCGGGCCAGGCACCAGTGCAGCAGGGCCTTCGAGTCGCCGTAATTGTTCTCCATCATGTAGCGGCCATCGGCCTCCATCGTGTCGGAGCAGGCGCCGTTGTGGAACACGGCTTCGGGCTGGAGGTCCAGCGTCCCGGCATCCAGGCGGGCCCGGAACTCCCGCTTGTCCATGTAGTCGGCGAGCGTGAGGTCCGCCAGGTTGCGGGCCTTCTCGCCGCGGGTCAGGTTGTCCACCACGAGAATGTCGGTGTGCCCCCGCCGGTTCAACGCCCGCACCAGGTTGCTGCCCACGAACCCCGCGCCGCCCGTGACGATGAACATGCCGACTCCTCTGCTTGCTTCAGCTTAGCCGATGGCCTCTTCTGGCTCCGGGGCCGGACTCCGGCGCAGGAGCCGCGGACCCAGTTCGGCCACGAGGGTGGCCGCCAGGATGAGACCGCCGCCCAGCAATTGGACCGGGCTGAGGTGCTCGCGAATGCCCGGGATCCAGCCACTCATGGCCAGCAGGGCGCACCAGACCGGTTCCGACGAGAAGATGATGGCGCACTCCGTGGCCCCCAGCCGGGCCTGCATGGTGCTCTGCACGTAGAAGGCGAGGGTGGTGGCCAGCAGGCCCATGAAGCCCAGGGCCACCCAGGTGCCGCGGCTCGCCAGGGCCTGCCCCGTCGCCTGGAAGCCGAAGGGGGCGGGCAGCGCCAGGGTGATGGCCAGGGACACGAGGCCGGTCACGGCCACCTGCACAAAGGCCAGTACCCAGGCGGAGGAGCGCCGCGAGAAGTGGGCGGTCATGACAATGTGGAAGCCGCAGAGGATCGCCGCCAGGAAGGTCTCGGAATCCCCGCGGTTCCAGCCGCCCCAGGCCGTGCCGGGTTCCCGCACCAGCAGGGCCAGGCCCGTCACGGCCACCAGGGCGCCCAGGATGTGGAAGCGGCGGAGGCGGTCCCCCACCAGCAGCGCCACCATGGGCGTGAAGATCACATAAAGGCCGGTGATGAACCCGGATTTCGACGTGCTGGTGAAGCGCAGGCCATCCGTCTGGAGCCAGAACAACGTGACCAGCACCAGGCCAAGCCAGAGGCCGTCCAGGGCA
>JBBRZL010000048.1:0-22095 GCA_038236735.1 Holophagales bacterium
CCCAGGTATCGCACGCTGCGCGTGCTCCCACTCGCCCAGGCTCGCGGACCTGGAGCCTCCCAGGTATCGCACGCTGCGCGTGCTCCCACTCGCCAAGGCTCGCGGACCTGGAGCCTCCCAGGGATCGCACGCTGCGCGTGCTCCCACTCGCCAAGGCTCGCGGACCTGGAGCCTCCCCCCAGACCCCCGCCACGGGTTGCCCACGGACGTGGCGGATGATCCGGCTCTTTCGCGCGGGCACCATTAGCGCTGGTTCAGAAAAAAACGACTAAAAAGTCATCAATAAGAATTGTCAGGACAGTTACCATTCGGAGGAAACGACTTAACTGGGTATTTCCCGGGAGTCGAAGTAGGAGAAACCCTACCTTGTTCCGGGGCCACCAGCCGCCAAGAATGAAACATTCGATTAGATCGTTCGGGCTATGCCTCAAGTCGGTAACGCCGGAGCGCACCCTTTCCCACCATAGGAGGCACGATGAAGGCTGGTACCCGTTTCGCCCAGGTGGGCCTGTTCGGCAGCGCCCTGACCCTCCTGCTCCTGGAAGGCTGCGGTGGCAGCACCACTTCTGGAACCGTTATTCCGGCCCCAGCGCCAGCTGGCCCGGCGCCCATCTACAACCCGCTGAACCCAGAGCTGCTGCAGCAGTTTGCCAATGCCTTCGTAGAAATCCCCATCGCGCCGAAGGATGCCACGACGCCGGCGAAGTACGCTGTGAACATGCGCCAGGGCAGTTGGGACTTTGGCCTGCGGGACCGGGGCGGGAACGTGCTGAATAATCCCTACACGGGCAAGCCCATCGTCACCAAGACCTGGGGCTACGACATCAACGGGGCCTTCCTGGGCATCTACGGCGCCACAGTGGAGGCCACCAACGGCACGCCCCTGACCTTCAACTACACCAACAACCTGCGCGACGAAGTCAACGGCGCCCTGGGCACTGGCCCCTATCTGACGAAGCATCTCCTGCAGATGGACTACACCCTGGACGGCACGGACCTGGGCAAGCCTGAGTGCCGTATGACCATCCATCTTCACGGTGCTGACGTGCCCTACACCTCGGACGGCCACCCTGACGCCTGGGTCGCCAACGATCCTGCTGTGCAGGCAAATTGGGTGAAGGCGGCCGATCCCTCCGTCGGTTTTCCCGGCCGAGGGACTGGCAACTCCCTTCCGACCTTCAACTATCCCAACAGCCAGGGTGCGGCCACTCTCTGGTTCCATGACCACTCCATGGGCATCACCCGCCTGAACGCCTATGCGGGGGCCGCGGCCTTCTACATCATCAAGGATCCGGCCGTCGAAGGTGTCGGCGCCCTGGCCAACCTGCCCAAGGGCCGCTACGCCAACCCCGTGGTGCCCTCACTGCAGTCCGATGAGTTCGACCTGCCCATCGTGATCCAGGACAAGGCCTTCACCGAAGACGGCTCCATGGTCTTCCCCACCTTCGTGAACCTGGGCGTCTACACCTACAATGCCCTGCATGACAGCAGTGGCAACGCCCTGGCCAGCCTCCGGCCGGAGATGTGGGGCAATGTCATCACCGTGAACGGCAAGGCCTGGCCCTACAAAAGCGTGAAGACCCAGCCCTACCGCTTCCGCTTCGTGAACGGCTCCGACTCCCGGATGTACAACCTCTGGTTCCAGGACGCGGACACCGGCGCGGTCATCAACCCCGAACTGGCCGCCTCCGTGGCCCCCACCCTCACCTGGCCGGTGGTCCAGATTGCTGCCGAGCAGGGCTACCGGGATGCCGCCATCGATGTGGCCACGGGGCCTGGGAACGACGGCCTGCTTCTGACCAATGGAGCACGGATCGACCTGCTGGTGGATTTCGGCCATCCGGTGTTCAAGGGCCGCAACATCGTCCTGCGCAACGACTGCCCGGCTCCCTTCGGTGGAGATTTCAGCCAGATGTCCGTGGATGCGACCACCCTGGATCCCAAGACCACCGGCCGCGTCATGCTGTTCAAGGTGGCCAACACCGTCGGCACGCCTTCGCCCCTGCTGGCCGCCTCCGGCCCCACCACCTCCCTGCGGACCGCCCTCGTGCCCTTCCAGGGGATCGCCAGCTCCGCCCTGACCCGCAGCGCCCCGCGCCTCGTGGACATGCAGGAGCGCAAGGATCCCGTGAACGCCTTCCTGGATCCCACCTCAGGTCTGGTGACCTTCCGCACCATCCTGGTGCTGAACAACAAGATGTTCCGGGCCCCCATCACCGAGAAGCCCGAACTGAACAGTGTGGAGGAATGGATCTTCATCAACGCCACCCCAGATGTCCACCCCATGCACATCCACCTCACCAAGTTCCAGGTCATCGAGAAGGGCTACGTGGACAATGTAAGCCCCGGGCTGGTGGACTCCTACACACCAGCCGACGGGTTCGCCCTGCCCACCGTGTCCAGTCCGGCGGCCTTCGTCAAGAATGCCGAGCCCCCGGACCCGGATCCCGAGTCCGCACCAATCGGATCGCTGTACCGGGCCAGCGCGAACGAGCTCAATGTCTGGAAGGACACAGTCATGGTGCCGCCGGCCGGCCAGGCGCTGGAATCGGGACAGCCGGTCCAGTATCCTGGCTACGTCAAAGTGCGCCTGAAGTTCGATTCCCTTGGCGCCTACATGTGGCACTGCCACATCCTGTCCCACGAAGAGAACGAAATGATGCGCTCCTTCCTGGTGGTGCCCAAGGGCAGCGGGAATTGACCTACACTCAAACGCTGAAGGCAGGGGCCGGCCCTATCCGGCCCCTGCTGTTCTAGGGGTGCACCCATGCGTCTGCTGCTGGCTTCCTGGTGCCTCGTTACTTCCCTGGCCACAGCCGCGCCGCCGGCCCCCAGAGCAGCGGCAGTGGATCTCAGCGGTAGCTGGAAGGGCAGCTTCAGCCTGGCCTCCACTGGCCTCTCCATCCAGGACCTGGAAATCACGCTCCGGCAGTCCGGGAAACAGGTGGAGGGTACTCTGCTGATGCCGAAGTTCCGATCCCCCATGGTCATCAAGGGAACGTTCACCCGCGGGAGACTGCACCTGGTCTCCCCGCCCACCCGGGGCCTGGCGGTCACGCTCGATGCCAGGGTGAAGGATCCGAACAAGGTGAAGGGCACCGCCATCCTCGACTACGACTCGCCGTCTTTGGCGAAGAAGCAGGACCGAACGGTCCTGGAGATGACGCGCTGAGCCCATGCTGAATTGCGGGCGGCTATCTGATCAGCGGGTCCTTGATCTCAGGCTCCTCCATGGGCTACGGTCCGGCTTCCTATTGCTGGCCCTGAACCTTGCCGCCCAGGTGCCCAAGGCGCCCGTGACTGTGGCTCCCGAGGTTGAATACCGGCTCGGGGAGCGGATGTTCAGGGAGGGGACGTTGCCTTCGGGCGAACCCATGACCGGGACGGTCCGGGGAGATGTCCCAGTGGTGGGCACCGCCTTCGCCTGCGCGAGCTGCCACCTGCGCAGCGGGCTCGGCTCCGTGGAAGGGGGCGTGGTGACGCCCCCCACCAATGCCGAGCGGCTCTTCCGTCCCTGGTTCCGCTATCACCCGGCCCTGGTCGCCGAGGAACGCCGGGAACTCCCCGAGCAGCTTCGCGATGGCCTGCGCCGCCCGGCCTACACAGAGGCGGATCTGGCCCGGGCCATCACCGAGGGCATCGATCCCGCGGGCCGAACCCTGAACGATGTGATGCCCCGGTACCCCCTCGACTCTGCCGATGTCGGCGTGCTGGTGCGGTACCTCAAGCGGCTGTCCGCGGTGCCGTCCCCGGGCGCGACGCCCACCACGCTGAAATTCGCCACCATCATCACGGACGAGGTCAGCGCTGGGGACCGCCAGGACTTTCTGGAAGTGCTCCAGTACCGCATCGCCGGCCACAACCGGTTCGGTGTGGACCGGGAGACCCGGGGCTACCGGACTCTCGCGGCCCGGGAAGGAGCCCTGGCCTTCCGGGACTGGTCACTGACGATCTGGGAGCTGAAGGGCCCCCCCAGCGGCTGGGCCGCGCAACTGGAAGCCCACTATTTGAAAGAGCCAGTCTTCGCGATCCTGAGCGGCCTGTCCTACCAGCCCTGGGGGCCCATCCATGCCTTCTGCGAAGCCCGGCGGATCCCCTGCATCCTGCCGCTGACCGAGCTGCCCCAGCTGGCGGGAGAGGGCTGGTACACCCTCTACTTCTCCAAGGGCCCCTTCCAGGAAGGCGAGGCCGCCGCCGCCTTTCTGTCGGACCAGGAGGCGCTCGCGGGCCGGTCCATCCTGCAGATTGTGGCGGACCGGCCCGAGGCCCGGGCCCTGGCCGCGGGTTTTGACAGCAGCTGGGCAGACCATGGCCACGGGACCGTGCAGACCCTTCACCTCAAGCGCGGGCAGGGTCTGGATCCGCAGCGGATCCTGGTCGGGACCAAGGGGAAGGGGGAGCCCATCCTGCTGTTGTGGACCGGTCCAGAGGTCTACCCCGTGCTGGGCCGCCTCCTCCGCCGCCCGGACACCCGGGTGTTCCTGTCCACCAGTCTGCTGGGAGCGAAGATCTGGGACCTGCCCCAGGAGGCCCGGGACCACACCTGGCTGACCTATCCCTTCCGGCTCTTCCGTCCACCGGCCTCCATGAAGGCGCCCGAGGGCACCCCACCCGCGGCCCTGGCCCAGCTGAGCCTGGTGGCTGGGGACACGCACCGGCGAGTGCGCTCCCGGGCCTTCGCCGTGATGAAAACGCTCACGGAAGCCGTTACGCGCATGGGCCGTGACCTCTACCGGGATACTCTCCTGGACGCCTACGGCATGATGATGGACGACGGCGAGACGGACTACGAGCGCCTAAGCTACGGTCCCGGCCAGCGCTTCGCTTCCAAGGGCTGTTATGTGGTTCAGCTGCCCCGGGGCCGGCTGCACGGCTTCCTTAAGCAGAGCGACTGGGTCATCCATTAGTGTCTGTTTTCAGAACAGATCCTAGCTCCGGAAACCAGCCAAGGCATGGTGTTTGCCATTTCTAGGGCAGGGGGCAGGTCCTGCCGATGAGCTCCCGAGGGCCGAACCATGGATCGAGGCAGTTTCCTGGGATTGTTGCTGGGCATCGGGCTGCTGGCGGTGGCCATCGGGCTGGGACCCAATCCGCGGATCTTCATCCATCCGGCCAGCCTGATCGTGGTGCTGGGTGGCGTGATCGCCTCGACCCTGATCCGGTTTCCCCTGGGCCAGGTGCGCGATGCCTTCTCGGTCGCCTCGCGGGCCTTCTTCACCCGGGCGCCGGCAACCCAGGCCGTGGTGGCGCAGATCGTGAGCCTCTCGCAGCGGGCGCGGCGGGAGGGCCTGCTGAAGATGGAGAAGAACAGCGACGTGGAGGGCTTTCTGGCCAAGGGCCTGCGCATGGTGGTGGACCAGTCCGAGCGGGAGCACATCCACGGCGTGCTGGCCCAGGAGCTGCGCGCCACCCAGGATCGCCACCATCAGGGCCAGGAAATCTTCCGCTTCATCGCCCTGAGCGCCCCCTCCTTCGGCATGGTGGGCACCCTCATCGGCATGGTGCAGCTCTTCGCCAGCATCAAGGATCCCTCCAACATCGGCGGGGCCATGGCTCTGTCCCTGCTGTCCACCCTGTATGGCGCTGTCATCGCCTACCTGCTGGCCATCCCCATCGCGGGCAAGCTCGAACTGCGCAGCCGGGAGGAACTGCAGCTCAAGCAGATCATGATGGAGGGCGTGCTGGGCATCCAGGCGGAGATGCATCCCCTGACCCTGGAAGCCCAGCTCCACGCCTTCATGGCACCCAAGGAACGGGGCGGCGATCGGCGCGGAAGCAGCCGTGGCTAATCCCTCCCCCATGCGCTTCATCCGCCGCAAGGCGGATCTGGAGTCGCTCTGGCTCCTGACCTTCGCCGATCTCATGATGCAGCTCATGGCCGTCTTCGCCCTGCTGTACTCCTTCTCCGCGGCGGACCAGACCAAGATGCAGCAGGCGGTCGCTTCCATCCAGAAGGCCCTGGGCGTCGAGCAGAAGCTGGGCCCCCCGGCGGCGGGCGACGGCATCCTGCCAGGTTCCACGGGCCTGGACCCCGCCAAGGCCGCGGATCTGGAGAAACTGCTCAGTGCCGTCCAGTCCACGGAGGGCCCCGATGTGGGCACGCGGCTGCGCTTCGTGAATTTCCGCGGCGCCGTGCTCTTCGACGAGGGGACACCCACGCTCACGCAGGGCAGCGATGTCCTGCTGGTGCGATTGTCCGTGCTGGCCAACCGTTATCTGGGGTTCACCCTTGTTTGCGAAGGCCATGCGGCGCCAGGAGAGCGGGGCCGGAACGGCGCCGACGCCCTGGAACTGAGTTCCCAGCGCGCGATGGCGGCCCAACGGTACCTGGCGGCCATGGGGGTTCCGCCTGCGCGCCTCACTTCCGAGGCCCATGGCGACAGCCAACCCGAAGGCGATGGTGGCACCCCCGAAGGCCGTGCCCTTCAGCGCCGGGTCTCCTTCCGCTTCCAGCGGGTGGCGGACCGCTAGAAATCGGTCGCCCTGGTTGCCGGGCCCGTTCAAAAACAGGAGAGCTGAGGGGGATTCCCAAGGCTCCGTGGTTCCATTCGAAATGAGTGAGGATTGCTTTACTTTGATCAAGTTGGTTCAGCTCAATATTCGATCGGTGTTCATTAATTCAACTAAATAAAAAAGTTAAAGATAGGTCACAAAATTGCATTCAATCAAGACATCGGTCTAGCGGTGAAGACCCCACTCTGCCCCTCGGTGGATCTGCCCGGTCCTTTGCAAGAACCCAATCACTCATCTTCGACCCCGTGAAAGGCCGGCTATGCGCCCGTTGTTCCCCAGCCTTTGCCGTGCCTTTCTGCTGCTAGGCGCCTTTCAGAACCTGCAGGCACAGGAACTCAACCTGCTGGGCGGCGTCATGAGCACGGACGCCGGGCAATCGAGCTATTCCTACCACCTGGGCTACGCCCAGGACTTCTACCAGAACCTGGCGGCTTCGCTCACCTACATCAACGAAGGCCACGTGCCGGGGCATCACCGGGATGGCTACGCTGTGGAGGCCTGGGGACGGCTGTCGACACCCCACAATCGTTTCTCCATTTCCCTGGGCCTCGGGGCTTATTTCTTCTATGACACTCAGCCACTGCCTGGTGGTGGCTCGGCCGACGTGCACGGCACGGCACCGATTCTCAGCCTCTCTGGCACGGGCTACCTCTCCAACCGCATCTTCTATCGGGTGACGCTGGACCGCATCACCCCGGCGCATGAGACGAAAGTGAACAGCGCAGTGCTGGGAATCGGCTACTGGTTTGGCCAGAATTCGAAGCCCACGCCAGGCGAATTCGGCCATGCCCCTGATGAGCAGGCCTCGATCACTGGGAACGAACTGACACTCTTCGCAGGCCAGAGCGTGGTGAATACCTTCAATAGCCAGTCCGCCCGCGCCTACGCCGTGGAATACCGCCGTGGTCTGATGCGCCACGTTGACTGGACGGCCTCCTTTATCTACGAAGGGAACCCGCAGATTGTCCGCCGCGCCGGCCTCGTAACCCAGGCCTGGGCCGTCAACAATATCTTCGAAGATCGCGTCTCCCTCGGCATTGGCCTGGGTCCCTACCTGTACATCGATCGCAAGCACCCGGAGGACTCAAGCCAGCTCAATCCTGCCGCCGTCGCACCCCTGGCCTCGCTCTCCATCACCGGCCGGCTCTCGGACCGGTTCCACCTGCGCCTGCTGGTGGACCGCGTGGCGAGCAGCTACAACCGGGATGCTGACATCTTCCTCCTGGGGCTTGGCAGCCGCTGGTGAGGAGCCCTCCATTGCGACATTGCGCTAGGGTCAGGGCAGCCGCTTGAAGGCCAACCCGTCGGAGCGTAGCGAGGTAAGGAGGCTGCGGTCCTGCTTCCAGGCGGCCTGGCCTGCGGCCAGGTGCTCCTGGTCGAAGTCGCAGTCCTTGCGGTCCATGGTCAGGGAAACCCGGACGAGGGAGCCGTGGCCAACGGGCTTGGCTTCAGCGGTCCAGACGAGTTTGCGGAAGGGTGTGTCCTGGTTGAGGGAGGGCAGGATAGGCTCGACCCGGGCCGGCACGTTGATGGCGGCGGTGACCTCCAGGTGTAGGCTGTCCCGCACCTGGATGGGGCTCAAGCGGACTTGCCCGGGCTTCTGCAGAGATGGCTTCCCCAGTGGCACGCCGGGCAGGTCGAGGGTGCACTCGCTGCCTGACCGGTAGGCCAGGGAGGCCGTGAAGCGCACCTCCAGTTCGAAAGGGCCGTCCAGGGCGAGGGGCTGGCCGTGGCGCAGTACCTCGAAGGGGGCCTCCGGAGTGAGATCCAGGCCCAGCAGGGCAGGGAGCTGCTGGCGCAGCAGCTTTGGGTCCACCTCGAGGAAGAGGTGGCGAAGGAGGTCGCCGGATTCCCCGCCGGCCCGGACCTTCAACGTCCCGGCGAGGCGGCCATCCGTCTGCGCTTCACCCACGAGATCCAGCGCCATTTCGTTCCGCTGGGTCGCGCCTGCGGGCACGGCAACCCAGAGGGCCCGGCCCTCCAGGCAGATCATGACCCGGCGACCCCGATGGGCACCAGGCAGGTAGCCCAGGGGCGTGAATCGGTCCGTGGGATCCACCAGGAGGAACCGACCCTGGGGAGTGTCCACCTCCGCAGGCAGCCCGAGGCTCTGGTCCAGTCGGATGGCGCTGATCGCATGGTTGAAGGCGTAGGCATGCACGGGTTCATCCGGCTCGATGTCGCCTTCGATGATGCGTGCCAGCACCGGATAGACCCTGAGGCCCAGCCCCTTCACCTGACCCAGGAAGCAGGCGCTGAGATCCTTGCAGTCCCCATAGCGCTTGCGAAGTGTCTCTCCCGTGGACTCGGGGATCCACCCTCGCTCGGGCGTCAGGTAGACCTGCTTGTAGGTGAGTTCCCGGCTCATCCAGCAGTGGATCGCCTGGAGGGAATCGAGGAGGTTCAGACTCGTGGTATCTACGACCTTGATGGGAGTGAGGCGGCTTTCGTACTGGGATTGAATCCAGGCGGCCTGGGCGTCCCAGGAATCCTGGCCAGGAACGCCCTTCAACTCCGGGTCCTGGAAGCGCACCAGCACCCAAGGGAAGAGGTTGCGCCAATGGGGCGTGGCCCGCTCATCCTTCGGCAGTGCGGGAACCTCCTGCACCATGAGGCTCTGGCCTGGAACCAGTCGCGCCTGTTTCAGCCAGGGCTGTCCGTGCCGGAGATCCAGGTCCAGGCGCACCGAACGAAGGTCCCTAAACCAGGAATCCTGCTTGGCGACCTCGAGTTCCCATTGGCGGACCGGATGGCGCTCCATGATGAACACCACCTCCACGGGACCCATGGGGCCCCGCAGGATCTGTTCGGATTCGAAGGCGACCAGGCTGCCCTTCATCACCATGGGCAGGTGGGCCACCGTATCAGTCCCGCTGGTAAAGTCGTTCCCGTTCAGCCGCAGGCGGCCTTCGCGTGTGATCACACGGTCTGCATCCAGCGTCTTGATCTCCCCATCGGGCCGCAGGTTCCACCCTTTGAGACGCGTTACCTCGCTGCTCCGTCCTCCGAATCCGCTCAGGCGGAATTGATTCTCATCCAGGCCCTGTTCCGTCACCACGCGGGTCAACCGGTAACGCTTCAACTTGATGGTGCCGGAACCCACGTAGGCGATCTCGGTGCGATCCAGCAGCACCCAGGCATCGGCTTCCGGCGGTGGTGTGGCCGTGAGCGCGGCGGTGGCATGGGGCCGGGCCCAGTCGGGCAGCTTCGACATGGACTGGGCAGCCAGCGTGAGAGAGAACAACAGCGCGAGCAGAAACCTGCCTAATCGCCACATCAGCGCGCCTTCTCGAGCACGAGCTGCCGCCGCCCGGCCTCGGAGACCCAGCCCAGAAAGGCCTTGAAGTCCCCATAGGCCCCCGGAAGCGCAGCGAAGGTGGTGACCTCCACGCGGTAGTTGCATCGGATCTGGGTCGCTCCGTCCTTTTCGGTGGCGGTGGCGCTCCAGGTCACCGAGCCGAACTGGTTCCGCTGCTGGAAGGGGGTCCCGCCACCGAAGCGATAGCCCTTGGGGACCTGGATCAGGGCTTCCGCGGTATTGACACTGAGGTAGGGCAGTACGATGGGGAGGCTGCGGCTGTCCGGCAACTGGTCCGGAATCCAGAGGGGCAAGTCCATGCCCGGGAAGGGGTCGACCCGCCGGGTGCGCGTCCCTTCCCGCTCGATGCGGCCCTTCACCAGGTAGGCGAGGGGGCTCGTGGGTTGGACCACATTGGTGAGCTCCGCCGACTCGATGGTGCAGCCCTGGATGGCCTTTTCGAAGGATTCCCTGAGGACCTTCGACTGTTCCTTGGGTTCGAGCTTCAGGTAGCGGTCGCGCTCGGTCTGTTCCGGGATCCCGGAGAACTCCGCCTTCACCTGGAAACGGTCTTCGTCCTCCGCGAGGTCCACCCTGTAGACGAACCGGCGCTGGTTCACGGCTCCGGCCTGGATGGGCAGGGTTCCTCGGCTCGCGGCCCAGGTTCGGGGGTCCACCAGGAGGGCTGGGGCCCCTTGGAAGCCAGCCCGGATTACACCGGGAGTTATGAATCGGACGCTGGGATCATACCAGTAGGTCATGGGTCCCTCGTCGAGGCCCACCAGCCACTCCGAGACCTGGTAGTAGTTC
Source organism: Holophagales bacterium (assembly GCA_038236735.1). Lineage (GTDB taxonomy): Bacteria > Acidobacteriota > Holophagae > Holophagales > Holophagaceae > Geothrix. The sequence goes on from JBBRZL010000048.1 coordinate 10,622, forward strand.
GTGGCATTGAAGTTGAACAGAGCCTGTTCACGGTTCGTGGTGAAAGCCAGCTTAGGGTTCAGCCCGGCATCAATAAGCAGGTGAAAAAAACAGCGGACCATGCCGGCAGAGTCCGTTTCGCCGCGGGTGAGGATGTCCTCCAGGTCCTTGGCCTCCACCGCCTGTTCCTGCTGCTTGGAATTCCGCAGTGCCTGTTCCCGGAAAGTGAGCTGGTCCAGGATCCTCACCTTCCGATTCAGGAGTTCGAGCAGCCTCGCGGCCTTGGTGTGAGGGGGGGCATCCGCCGGAGCCAGGGAGAGCCCTTCTGCGACCAAGGCTTTGAAGGCTGAGCCCTTGCTCACATTCCTGTTGAAGGACCACTTGACATAGCTGTTTGCGACCACGGACCAGTACTTGTCTGGGCCATACTTGGCCGGATCGCGCAGATCCTCATTCTGGTAGAAGGCGAACACGCGGGGCCGGGGCATGGTCGGATCCAGGGCGTAAGGCGGCAGCTCGAAGGAGGGCAGGTGTTCCCAGGTGTAGATTTTCATGCTCCCCTTTTCGGATTGCTTGGGTGAGGTGCCGCTGCCGCCGAAGACCAGGAAGGAATAGGGGTAGGCGATGGGGATTTCCAGTGAGGTCAGGAGGGTAGGGAAGTCGTTCCCAAGGCCCCACCCCCGGCTGAGGGAATAGTCGGGCAGGGGTCCGAATTTGGGGGTGCCGGATTCCGTCCAGCGGATCTCCACGACGCAATTTCCGTTCACACCTGGTGGGATCACCCGCGATACCTGGAGTCCGAACCCAGACCTCGTGGTGAACTCAGACTTGGTGAAGTCCTTCTCCTTGTTGAACAGGACTTCCTGGCCATCGGGGTAGATCGTCCGCCCCTCGATGTCATGCACGTGCTTAGAAAACAGCGGGAGTTGCGCGGCGCGACGCCCCTTGTCCGAGAGGATGCGCACCCGGAAGAGGTAGTTGGTGGAGATGTTGTTGAGGGTGAGGCGCTCCTCGAGGACCACGGCGCCCATGATCCCCTTGGCGGGATCTTCCTTCATCGTCCAGACTTCTGCTGGAATTTTGGGCCAGGGATAGCCGGCCAGCAGCGGGGAAGCCAGGCTCAGAAAGGTCACCAAGGTACGGCATTTCATGGGGCTGCCTTTGGATGGTAGGGGTTGCCAGTTGGGTCCCTTTGCTTGACCGGGATCGGGTGCAAGAGTGGCTGTTTGCAAGGTCAGAATGCGGGGTCGTCTGGAAAGTAAGGATCAGGCCGAACTTCAGGTTCATCATCCCCTGACGAGGGAAGATTGAAAGTCCTAATAGCCACCAAATAGCTTCGGTGAGAATGGTGTTGGAACAGCCTGAGAGCTGCGTTCTCAGGCTTTCAGCAACAGGCAGTGGGTCATGCATGAGGTCCCGGGTGGACGCCACCGGATGGCGTTGCGCGAAGGCTTCGCCCTGCCTGGAGAACTGGGTTTTTCCGGGGCCTCCACCCAGGTTGCTGGTCGGGTCGGCACGTTTGATTTTGCTAGCAGTACCTATGAAATGGAGGCATCATGTGGAACTTCTCATCGAATGATTCTGCGATTGAATCACGATCGCACCCACGCGCTTCCAGGAAGGTGTCATGTCCACGACCAATGGCTCGGCCCAGGACAGGGACTTCATCCAGGTCCAGGCCTCTGGCATCCATGGCACGGGAGTATTCGCCAAGCGTCCCATCCCGAAGGGAACCCGCGTCATCGAGTACGCCGGACGGCGCTTCGCCAAGACCGACTTGCTGGGGCAGGCGGCGCGGGGAGAGCGGAAGATGACCTATGTGCTGAACCTCGACGAGGACACGGCCATCGACGGGGCGGAGCAGGGCAACGACGCCCGCTTCATCAACCACAGCTGCGAGCCCAACTGCGAACTCTACATTTTCGACCTAACGCCCTACATCTACGCCATGGAGGAAATTCCCACCGGCGCTGAGCTGACCTTTGACTATCAGTTGCAGTCCGCCACTTCCCGGCGCATCTCCCGGTCCCTGGGCCGTGAACTCTTCCCCTGCCACTGCGGGGCCCCGAGTTGCCGGGGCAGCCTGGTGGCCCTTCCCGCACGCCGAAAGGACCGTGCCCGTACTGCACCCAAGCGCACTTCCCCGCCGCAGGGTTGATGCGGTTTCCACCCTTTCTGGAGGATTCATGAAGCGAATACCGAACGCCAAGTCCAAGGCCTCCGCTCTGCTCTCCGCCGGCGTCCTGCTGTCCGCCGGGCCCCAGGCCATGGCCCAGGGCACCAAGGCGGCCCCCCCCAAGCAGACCGCTCCGCCGGCCCCGGCAGCCCCTAGACCCGCTCCGGCCAATGCTGTCAGCGCCACTGACTACCACATCAAATTCTCCGGCAACTTCATCAAGTGGCGGAACGAACTGAGCGCGGTGGGCATGATGGATGGGCGGCCCGTCTTCAAGACCAGCAAGGGTGAGTTCTTCACGGTGGAGCCCAACACCGGCGACCTCAAGTTCCATAGCGCCGAATCCCTTGGCTACATGAAGATGGACTCCGCCAGCAAACTCGTCGCGGTGAAGACCGTGGGCTGGAAATCCTTCATCAAGTTCGATGGCATCAAGGGCGAATCGAAGGTTTCGGTAGTGGGCGTCGATGCGCGGGGCCAGGTGGTCCAGCAGAACAGTCGCGGCGAAAAGTTCTACCTCGGCCCCAACGGCGACATGGTGTTCGTGAAGTAGATTCGGAATTGGGATCTGTCACCCTCCGAGGGCCCAGGCCTGGGGTGTTCGGTGGGTGGCCGATCGGCCAGGTCGGCCTTACCGCGCCGGGCCTCGGGAACTCCAGCGCAGGCCCAGGCTGAAGGTGCGCCCGGGCATGGGCAGACCGACGATTTCCTCGTAGTGGCGATCCAGCAGGTTCTCCCCTTTCAGAAAGACTTCCAGGGTCCGGAAGGTCCGCGCCAGACGGAAGGAGAGCAAGGCCGGATCCGGTCCCGGCAAGGTCCGCTGCTTGTAGGTGAAGGCGGTGGCGAGGCGCGTTCCCGGCCCCAGGTCCGCGTCGGCAGACAGCGAAGCCTCGTTCCGCACGGCATTCGGAGCATAGAGGGAGGTGAAGTCCGCCTGGGGGACCTTCTGCTGGGTATAGGCCCATCCCGCCGTGCAGCGGAGGCCGGGCAGTGGCTGGAAGGCGGCGCTGGCCGAGAGCCCCTCCACCGCCACGGTGCCGATGTTGGCGGCGGCCCAGGGCTGGGATGGCTGACTGCGGATCCAGTCGATCTGGTCGCGGTCCCTGCGGTGGAAGGCCGTGAAGGAGAAGCTGGTGCCTCCCGGGCCATACCAATCCACTCCGCCTTCCATGGATTCAGCCCGCTCGGGCAAAAGCGCAGCGTTGCCCACCTGGGCCGGGGACGAGTAGTAGAGCTCCGTGAAGGAGGGCGCCCGGAAGGCACGGCCCCAAGCCACCCTGAGTTTCAGGCGTGGCGAGGGGAACCAGGTCAGCCCCGCCCCGGGGGTCAGGATGCTGCCCCAGGTCGAGTAGTGGTCCTCGCGGAGGTTGGCCTGGAAGGCCAGGCCTGAGGCCACTTCTCCCTGGGCTTCCAGGGTGCCGGCCGAGCGGTCCGTGCGGCGGTCCCCGAGGCGTGCGCTGGCCAGGGTATCCCGGGACGCCTCTAGGGCCCCGGTCAAGGTGGTGCCGGCCCACCGGCCGAGCACCGACACGGCCTTGAGCTGGATGGTCTCGTCGGTGTGGATGTTCTGGTAAACCTGGGGCCGGTCGCGGAAGAGGACGAAGTTGTCATCGTGACGGCGCCAGGTGGCATCCACCTTGGTGGCGTGGCCCTCGAAAGCATTCTGGTCCAGCACGCTGGACAGCAGCAGGCCCTGGCCGATGGTCGCCTCTTTGGAAGGGTAGTTGCCATAAAAGCCCTGGGCGCCGAAGCGGTTGTCCAGGAAGGTGTAGAGCGCCCGGACCTGGCCTGCGCGTATATCGCGCGCAGCCTCCGCCACTGCCTGGGTCTGGCTGAAGCCACGGTCGGCCAGGAAACCATCAGAGCGGTCCTGACTCGCGAAAACCCGACCATGCCAGGCACCCTCGCTGGACTCCGCCAGCGCCGCGGCCGAGGCCGCGCCATAGGAACCACCTTCCGCCCGGACTTCGGCCCGCTGGTCCGGGCGGCGGGTGATCACGTTGATGACGCCACCCACGGCTTCAGAGCCGAAGAAGGCACATTGGCTACCGGTGAGCACCTCGATGCGGTCCACCATTTCCAGGGGGATGGGGATCTCCAGGTTGAAGTGACCCGTCTGGGGGTCGTTCCAGCGCACGCCGTCGATGCAAACCAGGACCCCGGCATAATGAGTGCCCCGCATGCGGATGTCGCCGAAGAGCCCCCCCGGAACCCGGGATTGGAGATCCACGGTGGCGGCCAGGCTCAGGGCTTCGCCGAGGGTCTTCACGGGCATCCGGCGGAGGGTTTCGCCATCGAGGATGAGGATCTCGCGGTTGGCCAGGGCCAGGGTTCCTGGTGCCAGGGAAGCGCTCACCACCACGGTGGCGGCGCTGAGTGTTGGAGGTTCTTCGGTGTTGCCGGCGAACGCCGGAACGACAAGGGAGCAGAGGGCCAGAACTCTGAGGTCGAACATCATCAGACATCCAGGGAAAGGGGGGACGGATCATCCCGCCGTGCGGGCCGGGGGGCTACTGAAACCGCACCTCCGACTGGGCCAGAGCGAACACGAAGGTAGCCAGCGCCGCGGCGTTGAAGGCGAGGTCGTCCTTGGCCACCTTATCGAAGGTGTCGGCCTGGGTGTGATGGATATCGAAGTAATGGCTGCCGACATGCTCCACGCCGATGCCGGGGACGCCGGCGGCGACCAGGGGACTCACGTCCGCCCCGGAGTGTCCCAGCGCGAGCTTGAGGGCACCGAAGGGGGTCAGCGCCGGTTTGAATTGCTCCAGGGCCATCAGGGCCCTGGCCTTGGCCTCGGGGGTGGCCTTCTGCAGCTCGAGGTAGAAACCGACAATCCGTTCGCTGCCGGAATCGGTCTCCAGCGCCGCGACGATGTTCCCCAATTCGGCCTGGTGGGCAGCCCGATAGGCTTGTCCTCCCCGCAGGCCGTTCTCTTCGTTGGTCCAAAGCACTACGCGGATGGTGCGGCGGGGCTTGAGGCCCAGGGCCTGGATGAGGCGTCCGGCTTCCATGGTGATGACCGCGCCCGCGCCATCGTCCTGGGCGCCCTGGCCCACGTCCCAGCTGTCCAGGTGGCCGCTCATGATGATCACTTCGTCGGGCTTCTCGGTACCCCGGATTTCGGCTACCACGTTGGCGGAGGGCGCATCCGGCAAGGTCGTCGCGCCCATGACCAGCTTCATGCGGATGCGTTCGCCGCGATCCTGCATGCGCCGCATCTGGGTGGAGGCTTCGATGGTGACGGCAGCCGTGGGGATCTTCGGGATGGCCGGATCGTAGTCCATGGCGCCGGTATGGGGTGTATCCAGGCTCACGGGCCCCACGGAGCGCACCAGGGCGGCCACTGCGCCGAACTTCGCCGCATGGGCCGCACCGTCGTGCCGGTAGACCACGGTGCGGCCGTAGCCCTGGTAGGGCACGTCGAAGAGGACGATCTTCCCCTTCACGGCCGCGCCCAGCTTGTCGAGTTCGTCGAAGGAGCCCACCACGATCACGTCCGCGGTGAGGCCACCGTCGGGAGTGCCCACGCTGCCGCCGAGGCCGAGCAGGTTCACCCGCTGCGACGCAGGCAGCAGCAGTTCGGCGGACTCGTGGCCCCGCACCCAGTGCGGCACCAGCACCGGCTCGGTGTGGACGTTCACCAGGCCCGCAGCCTTCAGGCGGCCCTGGGCCCAGTCGATGGCCTGATCCAACTGCGGCGAACCGGACAGCCGATGGCCGATGCGGTCGCAGAGCCAGGCCAGATCCTCGTAGGCACCGTTGGTGCGGAAGGCCTCGGTACGGAGGCGTTCGGGGACGGGCCGAGGGGCCTCTTGGGTGGATTGCGCGCTGAGGGTGGCGGCGGCGAGGCAGAGGAGGAGAGGGCGGATTGGGTTCATACCTCATCTTAATTTGTATGCGACGTTCGTCACGGTTTTTTTGACAGGGTCTCGATCTGCTTCTTGACTGCATCCATCAAGGCGTTGGGGATCGGCACACTGAGGCTGTAGTGCCTGATTCGCCAATGACCCCGCTCCAGAGTAAGCACGCCGTTACCCCGGCAGGGGCCCATGTTCGGAGTAGCCAGATCCTCATCAAACCAAGCGGTGTGGCCATCCCTGGAAAAGCTGATGGCCCGTCGGGTGGCGTGGAAACTCCAGGCCTTGCCGCGCGTGAAAAAGGGATGGGCCCAGGTCTGGAACGCAGCCTTGGTCCAGCGCTCGGTGGCATCAGTGCCGAGAAAGACTGCGCCCTCCGCGAGGTGGCTGAAGTAGCGGGATTCGTTCGCCTGAGCGGCGGCCAGGTGCCATTCATCCAGTACCGCGGTGACAGCCCTCTCGGCGGGGGACTGAGCGGCGAGGGTGAGCGTGACGCAGAGGAGCAGGGCAGGGCGCATGGGGACTCCGGATGAAGGACACACCATTGAACCCTATCGTCGCTTGGCGGGAACGGACATCCGGGATCCATCAGCCCAGGGTGGTTGTGGCCCGTGTAGGAGGGGCCACAAAGGTTTCGGGTTCTGGGCTAGGCTTGAATATTTCCCGCGGGGACGAACCGGCTGCCTCTGCTCGACCTTCTCCAGCCCTGGCCCCCTGACCGACGACGCCACCGCACCCTGAGGTTTCCATGTCCTTGTCTCCCGGCAGAGCTGCGCTGCCTGTGCCGTTTACCAGCTACCAGAGGTGGGTGGTGGGCCTGCTGGCCTTCCTGCAGTTCACCATCGTGCTGGACTTCATGATCCTCTCGCCCCTGGGGCCCATCCTCATGCCGGAGCTCGGCATCAGTGCCCGGCAGTTCGGCCTGGTGGTAAGCGTCTACGCCTTCAGCGCCGGCACCTCGGGCTTCCTGGCGGCGGGCTTCGCCGACAAGTTCGACCGGAAGCGCCTGCTGCTGATCTTCTATGCGGGCTTCCTGCTGGGCACCTTCTTCTGTGGCCTCGCGCCGAACTACCCGTTCCTGCTGGCCGCGCGGGTGGTAACGGGGCTCTTCGGCGGCGTCATCGGCGCCACCAGCTTCGCCATCGTGGCGGACCTGTTCCCGCTGGCGGTGCGCGGCCGCGTCATGGGCACCATCCAGAGCGCCTTCGTGGCGAGCATGGTCATGGGAATTCCCATCGGCCTCTACCTGGCGGCCCACTTCGGCTGGCATGGCCCCTTCCGCATGATTGTGGCCGTGGGCGCCCTGGTGGGCCTGGTGCTGGCCTGGAAGCTGCGGCCCATCACGGCCCACCTGGCCGCCGCAGGAGACCAGCAGCCCCTGCGGCACTTGCTGCGCACCGCCACCAACCGCCGCTACCTGGTGGGCTTCGCCGCCACCATGCTGGTGGCCACGGGCGGCTTCATGCTGCAGCCCTTCGCCAGCAACTTCGCGGTACACAACCTGGGCGTGCCGCTGCGGCGCCTGCCCTTGATGTACATGGCCAGCGGCGCCGTGGGCATGGTGGCTGGCCCCGTGCTGGGGGGGCTCGCGGACCGCATCGGCAAGTTCCGGCTGCTGGCCCTGGCCACGGTGGCGGGGATGGGAATGGTCTGGTGGTGGACTGGCCTGGGCCAGGTGCCCCTGTGGCTGGCGATCCTGGGCAATTGCGCCCTCTTCGCCACCATCAGCGGCCGGCAGGTCTCGACCATGGCGTTGATCTCGGGCGTGCCCGAGGCCCGGGACCGGGGCGCCTACATGGCCGTGAGCTCCTCCATGCAGTCCTTCGCGGGGGCCGTGTCTTCCTCCGTGTCAGGGCTGCTGGTGGTGCAGAGCGCCTCGGGCCGCATCGAGAACTACCACCTGTTGGGCTGGGTGGTGATGGGGGCCATGCTCCTCACCCTGGCCCAGATGTGGAACGTAAACGCCATGGTGCAGGGCCGACCGGCGGGTAGCGGACTCAGCGACGATCCAGGCTGATGCGCACGCGCATCCGCCCGCTGGGGTCGGTGTCCAGCACCTCCCAAGACAGGGGCCCGCTGCGGCCCTTCGGATTCTCGCCCGGCCCCAGGTTGAAGGCGGCGTCGTCCAACTCCCAGAGGCGTAGGGGTAGGCGGGGCTTGGGTGGCTGGGGCGTGCCAGGGTGGGCGTCCACCACGCGGACGGGGCCTCTTGGCTTCCCGAACGACAGCAGGCTGGGGTCGATCAGCGCCACCACCAGGCCCTCGTGGCCAGGACCGAAACGGTTCCCGATGCGGCCCCGTTCGAAGCCCCAGGGGCGCCGCAACTCCAGGCTGAAGAAGCGGCCCTTCTTGCGCGGATCGGGTACGGTGATCCACTGCGGATCGGGGCCCGGCGCCCGGGGAACTGGTGCCAGCCAGCCTTCCCACGCACGACCCCGCATGGAGAAATGGGTAGTGGTGGTTCGGAAATGCCCCCGGTACCAGAGCTCGGAACGCACCCAGGCCATGGGGTGCGAAGGGCTGTAGCCCGTGTCCTCCAGCCAGGGGCCTGCCTCGGGATGGGAACGGTCCCAGCCCCGGTACTGGCCACCGTCCATGAGATCCCAGATGCCCGCCGTGAGGGCTGAGCCGTTTTCCAGGTAGAGATCGTCTACCCGGTGCTCGCCCATGGCGTGGAAGGCCTCATGAATGATGTTCCCCAAAGGCACCTCCTCGGTCAGGAAGAGCAGGGGCCACTTGCGACTCCGGTTCCAGGGCAGGGGCATGAGCAGGCTCCCGGCCTTGAGGTGGGACGGGTCGGCGGTGACAGACTGCGGATGACCCGGCGTGATGATCCAGAGATGGTCGGGCTTGCCATCCGGTCTGGACGCGCCGGTGCGGTTGTCCACGCGATCGCAATCCCCGAGGGCCTGTCCCCGCAGCCGCGCCAGCACCCAGCGAACCATGGCCTGCTTGTCCGTATCGCGGCGCGGAGCAGGCTGGTCGCTGCTGCGCAGGCTGAGGAAACGGCCCTCCACCAGGGACAGGGCCCCCTTGCTCACCTCGTAGAGGTAATTGGCTACGCTGGCCACCCCAGGTCGGCGGGAGAAGTACAGCTCGCGCAGGGCTGCATCAGCCACGCTTGCTGGCTCATCGGGGAAATCCAGGCGGACGACGAAGACGAACTCCTTCCTGAATCCGGGCTCGAGGTGCAGCACGATGTCGCGGGACCATTCCGCGGCAGGCACGAGATCCCGGCGCCAGCCGTCCTTCTCAAGGGTGAGGATGGTATCGCTGGTCTCCACCTCGAGCTGGAAGCGCCCCTCGGGATCGGTGATCGCGACGGGCAGCTCCCCAGCCAGGGAGACCCGCGGCAGCCGGTCCGGGTACACGCGCACGCCCGCCAGGCCACTGCGGCCATCGGTGACCCGGCCCTGGACTGGCATGCCCAACAGCGTGGTCACACAGACCAGCGGAATCCAGAGGACCAAAAGGCCGATTCGTTTGCCCGGCTCAGCGCGGAGCACAGGAAGGACCGGCCTGCTTGCGGACATGGCCGCGCCGAGCCCGTTGCGGCACGCTGTCGATTTCATCACGCCTGGACGAGCTTCTGCAGCTGAGACAGGCGGGCGAGCATGGCCACCCGGCGCCGGGTCTCCGGAGCCACCAGCGGCTTCTCCAGCGCGTCCGAGACAGGTTCCTGCAGCCGGGACCAGGTCTCGAGTTCCCCCGGGCTGTATAGCAGGAGGATGGGCAGATCCCTCAGCTCCTCGGCCTTGTGGATGTCGATGGTGAGGGCCTGGGCGCTGCCTTCGAGCAGGTCGGTGTCCAGCACCAGCACGTCGGGCCGTTGGGCCAGGATCTGCGCCCGGGCCTGTCCTTCGCCCTGGGCCTCGAAGAAGATCGCCTGCTCTTTGCCGAAATGGTTCTGGACCTGGGACCGCACCAGGGAACTGGCAGAGGTCACCAGCACCTTGGGCCGGGCGGCCGCAGGGTTGCCGGCCCGCAGGGTCAGCGCGCGGAGCCTCAGGTGGGTCTGCACCCGCACCTGCAGCAACAGCGTGTTGGCGGGTTTGCGGAGGAAGTCATCGGCACCGGCCGCATAGCTGCGGTCCTTGGCATCCCGGCTCAGGGCCGTCAGCACGAGGATGGGAAGGGCGGCGGTCCTGGGGTCGCTCTTGATCATCTCGCAGGCCTTGAAGCCATCCATGGACGGCATCACCGCATCCATGATGATGAGGTCGGGAAGTTCCAGCTGTAGCCGATCCAGTGCTTCCTGCCCATTGGAGGCGGCGATCACCCGGTGGCCCAGTGGCTGAAGCTGGGCCTCGATCTGGCGCCGTTGAAGGGCATTGTCCTCCACCATCAGGATGGTCATGGGGGACGCGAACTGGGACAAGCGGGCTCCTTGCTCTGTTGATTCGATGGTAGAAGGCCTGCAGGTTGCAAGCAACCTGGGGTTGCTGCTGTTGGTTGGTAAAACTCCGCAGACGGCCAGCCTTTACAAAGGTACAATGGCAGGTTCGAGGGTTCTCAGTGGCGCATCCCAGTCTCATCCGCAATTTTTCCATCGTCGCGCATATCGACCACGGCAAGTCCACCCTGGCGGACCGCCTGCTCGAACTGACCAAGACCGTGGCCGGGCGGGACATGCAGGCCCAGATCCTGGACGACATGGACCTGGAGCGTGAGCGCGGCATTACCATCAAGGCCCACGCTGTCACGCTCAAATACACGGCCCTGGATGGCAAGACTTACACCCTGAACCTCATCGACACGCCTGGTCACGTGGATTTCACCTACGAGGTGAGCCGTAGCCTCGCTGCCTGTGAAGGGGCCATCCTGGTGGTGGACGCTACCCAGGGCGTGGAGGCCCAGACCCTGGCCAATGCCTACCTGGCCCTGGAGAACGGGCTGGAGGTCTTTCCGGTGCTCAACAAGACCGACCTGCCCAGCGCCGATCCGGAACGCGTGCTGGAGCAGATCGATACGGTCATCGGGCTGGTGGACACGGCCCACGCGGTAAACGTGAGCGCCAAGACCGGTCTCAACTGCGACCAGGTGCTAGAGCAGATCGTGAAGTGCATCCCGGCGCCCCAGGGTGATCCGAATGCCCCGCTGCAGGCGCTGGTCTTCGACTGCTACTACGATGCCTACCGCGGTGTGGTGAACCTCATCCGCGTGGTGAACGGCACCCTCAAGGCCGGGGATCAGATCCGCTTCATGTCCACGGGCAGCGAGCACCGGGTGGACGAGATCGGCATCTTCGATCCCAAGATGGACAAGCAGGAAACACTGTCCGTGGGCGAAGTGGGCTACCTGGTGGCCAACATCCGGCAGCTGGTCGACGTGAAGGTTGGCGACACCATCACCCATGCGGTGACGCTCACCACCAAGCCCGCCACGGAGATGCTCAAGGGCTTCAAGGAGATCCAGCCGGTGGTCTTCGCGGGGATCTTCCCCACCTCCAGCGACGACTA
>JBBRZL010000049.1:0-21948 GCA_038236735.1 Holophagales bacterium
CGGCTGGGTTCCTTCCTTCTTCTTCATGGGCACCTCTCAGGGAATCATCCCCAAATGGCTGTCCAATGGAATACCGGGGCAGTGGACGGGGAAGGTGCCCACGCGTACCGGCGTAGCCGCAATCTATCGATACAGAACCAACGGTGGACAAGTCAGAGTTGGCTCTTCACCGGGTTCGAGTCCCGGATTGTGGCATTCCAACTCGCCAGGTCCCCAATTCGTCGGCTCTGAGAAACCCATCTTGGCTATTCTGGCAGGCTGCAGATTGGCCCCGGTGGTAAGTGAGGGGACGAGCCCTAGGAGAGTGTCTTCCCGGAATTGATTAAAGGATCAGACCAAGGCAATTGATGAACATGTACCTCACCATCAAATGTCACATGTAAACCATCCTTGGCTGCATCGGCATGGTTGAGCACGGACCCGCGGGCCCGCGCCTGATCCAGCAGGGCCAAATCCAGATCCGACACCAAGACCATTTCCACGTTGGCGGCGGCTTCAGTGGCAACCCCATCCATCGGAAAGGAAAAGTCAGACGGGGTGAACACTGCACTTTGGGCATACTGGGCTGTGAGATCCGTGATGAGTGGAAGGCTCCCCACCATGCCCGCCGTCACCACGAAAAACTGGTTCTCAACGGCCCGTGCTCGGGCACAGGTAGTAACCCGTGTGTAGCCGCGACGATCGTCGGTTAGATACGGAACGATGAGAATTTGCACACCCTGTTCAGCCTGGATGCGCGCCACTTCTGGGAATTGGACGTCATAGCAAATGGAGACGGCAAAGCGACCAAAGTCCGTTTCCACAATATGGATATCCTGGCCTGAATCGAACTTCCAGATGTCCCGCTCAGTCCTGGTGAGGTGAAGTTTTGGCTGATGAACCGGCTTGTGGCCCGGCACGAAGATGGACGCCACATTTTCCATACGGTTTCCAGCCTGGCGCGGATGTGTGCCAGCAATCAGGATGCGGTCGTAGGATTCAGAAAGATGCTGAAAGAGTTTCTCAAATGGATCGGAGAAGCGTTCCGCGATAACCCGCATCGCGGTCTCGGGATTGAAATTCTTGGGTAGGCAACTTAGGAGTTGGGCTCCTAGGAGTTCGGGAAACACGATGATGTCCGAATCATAGTCGTCACCCACATCCACGAAGTTCTCGACCTGTTCCGCGAAGTCATCGAAGGTCGAAACCGGCCTCAAGGCATACTGAATTCCGCAAACTCGCACGGGGCGGGATAGAAACGGGGTTGGTGCCGTGAATCGCATTGGCTTCCCTACAATTTGAGATAGATGAGGGCCGCGTGGCCAAGGGTTTCATGGTCACGAGCATAGTCCCGCAGGACCGCCCTGACCTTGAACCCAATTCTAAGTTGTTTGGAGAGTGTCGGATCAAAGAGGACTCCTTTGACCACCGCATCCACATAAGCCTCTGGGCTCATGGTCTGCGCGTAAAGGTGATAACCGGGGATGCGGGCTCCAGCCACGAATGCACTGCATCCCATCCTTCGGGCCAATTCCAATCGGGCGTCGTAAAGCAAACGACCGACGCCCTGCCCCTGCCAATCCGGATCGACTGCGATATTGACACCATAGAGAGCATTGCCATCTGACGCATGTGTTCGAAGGGTCCCCCCGCCCGTGATTTCATGCCATGAGTGGGGAATCATGGCCTTTTCAAGGGGCAACCTCATGGTCGTAGACGTGGCAATGATCCGCCCTTGACTATCCGCAGCCACAATTTGCCCTTCGGGGAAATGATCCAGATGCTGGACCAGGAATGCCTCCGACCAAGTTGCCTCTGGCCCATGCGGTGGCGGATAGACCTTCAGCATGAGCGTGCGGATTCCAGCAATGTCATCCATAGTTCGACCATGGAGCGTCACCAACCCCAGTGTCGGCGATGACCGAGATGAACCCGCGACAAGGCCAGGATCAGGAGAGCCGTCTCTGGGATGGATCGAATCCATAAAAACCTCCACAAGCGTGATCAGTCATGCTTGGAAGGCGGCCCGACCTTTCCGTTCACCTGTGACGTGTGGTGCGCCACACCCGCTTAGTTGTTGCCAAAGATTATCACACAAGGGGCAACATGGTTACCGGCCAATCTGTGCTCCGAGATTTCACCCTGAGTGGATGTTTGAGTTGGCGGCGAGGCTTAATGCTGCTGGCTCATCCACAAGGGGCTCAGAGATTCCTTCGGTGTCCCATTCACCCCGGAATCATGCAAAGAGCCCTTTTTTGCTTTAGGCTGAGCCCAGGAGGCCGTTATGCTCCGCGCCTATCTGAAGCTGCTTTCCCAACGGCTGGCCACCCAGTTCGACGCCGCTACCTCCCGAATTGACCATCAGCACATCATCAAGGAGTTGACGTCCCACACCGAGCTCAGCGGCAGCTACCTGCTGATGCTCGCATCCTCCTGCCTGGTTGCGCTCCTGGGACTGCTCACCAACAGTGTCGCAGTGGTGATCGGCGCCATGCTCATCTCGCCGCTCATGGGGCCCATCTTTACGGTCGGGTTGGCCTTCACCTTGGGCGACCTCCGCTTGGCCCGGAAGGTCCTGCGGATCATCGTGATCAGCATTCTCCTGTCCATCCTCATCGCCGCCTGCTTCACCATCCTGTCGCCGCTCAAGGCACCCACGGCGGAGATCCTGTCCAGAACCCGCCCCAACCTCTACGATCTACTGATCGCTGGGATCGCCGGCGCTGCAGGTGCCTACGCCCTCTGCGCCAAGAAGAACTACCTGTTTGTCACCACGGGCGTGGCGGTGGCCACTGCGGTCATTCCTCCCCTCAGTGTGGTTGGCTACGGGGTTGGCACCGGCCAGTTCACCTTGGCCGTAGGGGGCTTTCTCCTCTTCTTCACCAATCTTGTGGCCATCGTCATCAGCTCGGACCTGGTGTTCCACCTCTTTCGATTCCGGGCAACCATGGTTGAAGGCGCCGAATACCCGATCCGCAGGCGCTACCTCATCCTCGGAATCGTGCTGGCACTGGTCTCTATTCCGCTGGTGATCACCCTGGTGACGGACCTCCGCAAGGCCAGGCTGGGCAAGCGCATCGAGCAGGTCCTGAAACGCCATCTGGATAGCAGGGATCACTCCCGGATGACCACGTATCTGTTCCAGAAGGGGCCGGAGGGACTCGCTGTCTCGGCTTCTGTCAACACAGTCTCCTATCTGGAAGCCTCCAAGACCAAACAGATCGAGAACGATTTGGCGTCCGAATTGAAAACCCCGGTACAACTCGACCTGGAGGAAATCATCGTTCGCTCGGGTCGCGTCGATATGCCTGTGCAGTCCCGGTTGATGGTCCCAGCACCACCCCCCGCACCGGAAAAGCTCGCGGCACTCCGCGCCAAGGCAATCAGGCGACTGGACGAAGGGTGTCTGGATCTGTTGCCTTATTTTGCGCCGTTTCCGATGCGGGGGGTGGAGGTTACCTTCTCAAACCAGTATGAGAACATCACCGTACGCATCGTCCTGGGCCGGGACTATCCTGCCACCGAGCAGGAGATGCATTGGGCAAGGGTGGCGCTTTCCAAGAACCTGGGCGAACCGGTGGTGGTGGACATCACAACCGTACCGTTCCTACCACCCCTGGCACTCGGACAAGATGGTGTCCCGACTGAGGCAAGCTGGAAGGCCCTATCGGTTCTCGCGCAGATCAACAAGGATTGGCCTGGGAAACGCTTCGTGATCGTGGCGCCCCAGAAACATGGCGCCGAAGCCATAAGGCGATACCTAGAATCGGAACTCGGGTTGCCCTCCTCGAGCATCGTCGAGCGCAGGGAACGCAGCTCTGAGGCACGGGTGATGGTCCTCTCGGAATAGGGCGTCGCAAAGCGGAACATGCCGAAGCTTCGAATCCTCTGACTAGGGAGGGGGTAGTGTCCTGCAAGCCCGGATAAATCCGATTTGCGAGTTTCTCCGGAGAGAGACCCTGGACGAGGATGGAAAAGACGACGATGCCAGACAGGCCGGCAAAGCTATGGCACCTAACCTGCGGTTCCTAAGGACAAGTTAACCCATCGTCTCGCAGGTTGGGTGGCCTCCTTCATTCTGGGGCTCGGGGCACGTCATATTGATTGGCAAGGTTTTGAATTGTAATAGTAAAACCATTTAAGTCAATGCAAAACAACAATAAACACATGGATCGAACCTTGCTTTCTTTGTCTGTAGGGATGTGGCGCCTTTTCGCCGCTCAACCATGATTCGGGCTTCTTTCTGCCCGACCGGAGGCGATTGATGAAAGCGCTTATCCCCCAAGTACCCGGCAAGAAAACGAGAATTAACCCGCCTGGGTCCGCTCTGGGTGAGCCTCGAAAGGCTGCCTTGGGCCCCCCCCGGACTGATGCAGATCGACGCTATTCCAAATCACAACGGGTACCCGCCTACGCACCCTTGGGCTATTTCTGCTGGCCGGAATTGGTCACCACTGATATCGAAGCGGCCAAGCTGTTCTACGCTGCTTTGTTTAAATGGGAGGCCGAGGACCTCACCATGCCCACCGGTAGCTATACCTTGTTCAAGGTGAAGGGATTGACTGTGGCGGGGGCTAGCCAGAAGGGGCCGGAGCAGGGTGAGGCCCACTGGACTGTCTCCGTGGCCGTGAAAGATGCGAACGCATCAGCCAAAAAAGTGGTGGCCTTGGGGGGAAAGCTGCTTGCTGGCCCCCTGGACTTCCAGAGCCTGGGTCGCAAGGCCTTCGCCCAGGATCCTGGCGGCGCCCCATTCGGTCTGTGGCAGAGCGGCAGTCATTTTGGGGCTGGCCTTTTCGGTTCGCTGAATGCGCTTGGCTGGACCGGGTTGCAAACCTGGGATGTGAAGGAAGCCGATGGCTTCTACCGGGGACTGTTCGATTGGGAGCCGGAACCCGAGGGGGAACAACGGCTGACTCACGAGATCTGGTGGCTTAACAATGCGCGGGTGGGCGGCATGCGGGCTATGCCAGGCCCGTTCAGACACGACCAGCCAAGCCAGTGGGTGAACCATTTCGTGGTGGCAAGTTGCACCGCCACGGCGCGCCGGGCCCGAGCGGCCGGCGGCGAGCTCCTGAGTGGTCCCACCGAAATTCCCGAAGTGGGGATGTGCTCGATGCTTCGGGATCCGGCCGGGGCAGTCTTTGCCATCATCCAACTGCCCAAGGGCTGAACGCCCAGGCAGGGGACTGGTGCGTCATCCGCACCCGACCTGTAGGCAGCCGGAGAACGTATGGAACCCCACCCCAAATTATCGAACTCCGGCGTCGTTGCAGCCATGCGCGGCAGTGTCGTGGATATCAGGTTTGCGGGACACTTGCCACCGGTCTTCACTGTTCTGAAGGCTGGCCCAAAGGGTGAAATTGTCATGGAAGTGCTGGCACACCGAGACGCTTCCCATGTGCGTGGCATCGCCCTGACACCAACCCAAGGTCTGGCTCGGGGTATGGCCGTGGAAGATACCGGCGGTCCTTTGCTGGCCCCAGTGGGATCGGGCATCCTCGGCCGGATGTTTGATGTTTTCGGCGCCCCCATTGACCGGCAGGGGCCGCTTCCGGAGGTCCAATGGCATCCCGTGCATCGCCAACCGCCAGCGCTGGCGGTGCGCTCCACCCAGGCCAAGATCTTCGAGACCGGAATCAAGGTCATCGATGTGCTCATGCCACTGGAAAGCGGGGGCAAAGCAGGCCTGTTTGGCGGGGCCGGGGTTGGTAAGACGGTCCTGCTCACGGAACTGATCCACAACATGATCGAACATCAGAAGGGCGTCAGCATCTTTTGCGGCATCGGAGAACGCTGTCGCGAAGGCGAGGAACTCTATCGCGACATGAAGAACGCCGGAGTCCTGCCGAATATGGTGATGGTCTTCGGCCAGATGAACGAACCACCAGGAAGCCGCTTCAGAGTTGGCCATGTCGCCTTGACCATGGCCGAGTACTTCCGGGACGAGGAGCATCGGGATGTTCTGCTTTTGATCGATAACATCTTCCGGTTCATCCAGGCCGGTTCGGAGATCTCCGGCTTGATGGGGCAGATGCCCTCCCGTTTGGGTTACCAGCCCACCATGGGGACGGAACTGGCGGGATTGGAAGAGCGCATCGCCAACACAGCTTCCGGGGCCATCACCTCCATCCAGGCGGTCTATGTGCCGGCGGACGATTTCACTGATCCAGCAGCAGTGCATACCTTTTCCCATCTATCGGCCTCCATCATCCTCTCGCGCAAGCGAGCCAGCGAAGGTCTGTTCCCGGCCATCGACCCTCTCCAGTCCAATTCCCGGATGTCCACCCAGGGAATCATGGGGGAGCGGCATTACGCCCTGGCCCGCGAGATCCGCAGGACCCTCGCGCAGTATTCGGAGCTCAAGGACATCATCGCCATGCTGGGACTAGAGCAGCTTTCCACCGAGGACCGGAAAGTGGTGGCCCGGGCCCGGCGGCTGGAACGGTTCCTGACCCAGCCGTTCTTCACGACGGAACAGTTCACCGGCCTCAAAGGGAAACTCGTCAGCCTCAAGGATGCTTTGGACGGGTGTGAGCGAATCCTTCGGGATGAATTCAAGGATGTCCCAGAGAGCGCGCTTTACATGATTGGCGCCATTGACGAGGCGAAGGCCAAGATCGCGGCAGAGCCGGATGCCAAAGATGCTGGCGAGGCGAAGCCCAAGGCCGATGCAAACCCGGAGGACAAACCTACTGAAGCTGACCAGGAGAAGTCCAAGACCGAAGCAAAACTGGAGGACAAGCATGCTGCCGCAGCCCATGAATCTTAGAATTCTCCAGCCCTTCGGAGTCTTCGCCGAGAAAAGCGACGTGACCCGAATGGTGGTGGAGACCAGCGATGGATCCTATGGCTTCCTCCCCCACCGGCTCGATTGCGTCCTGGTGTTGACCCCCGGGATCTTGACCTACGAAACCAGTGCGGGTGGCGAGGTCTTCGTGGCCGTGGATGAGGGGGTGCTGGTCAAGGCAGGTCTGGAGGTTCTCGTGTCCGTGCGAGGGGCCATCAGTGGCTCGGATTTGAGCCAATTACGCGCGTTGGTGGACCAGGAGTTCTTGACCCTGGATGAGCAGGAGGAAAGCGCGAACCTGGTCATGAAGAAACTTGAAACGGGATTCCTTCAGCGCTTTGCGAGCTTTCAACATGAATGAAAATTCCACGCGGATTCCAGCGAAGCCTGATGAAGTCTTGGCCGGCCAGATCGGGGCGAAAGCTGCGCGCAAGCTCAAGGCCCGGAGCAACACTGGCCAGGGTGTCTGGTTTGGCCTGGGCATGATGGGCCTGATCGGCTGGTCAGTGGTGGTTCCCACCCTGGCGGGGGCGGCCTTAGGTCTCTGGCTGGACCACCATCATCCGGGCAGACACGCCTGGACATTGGCCTTGCTCATGGCCGGGCTCGTCATTGGTTGTTTGAACGCCTGGCATTGGGTGGCCGCGCAAGACAAGGCCATGCGGGAAGGACAGGAGGATCATCATGAATGACTTCGCAAAGCTGGCAGCGTCCTGGGCGGCAGGGCTGGTGCTCGGAGCCTTCTTCTTTGGCGGCCTCTGGTGGACCGTTCGGAAAAGTGTTTCATCGCCCCATCCGGCGCTCTGGGTCTTCGGCAGCCTGTTGCTGCGCATGACCCTCGTCTTGGCGGGCTTCTACTGGGTCGCGGGCGGCCAATGGTCGCGGATGACCATATGCCTGCTCGGGTTCTTGATGGCCCGCCTGATGACGACACGGATGACTCGGCCCTTCCTCACTCGCCAAGCCGGGCAGACTCAGGAGGTCAGCCATGGGCCTAACACCTGATGAAAGGATCTTCTGGCACTACGGGTTCATCAAGATCAACGCCACCCTGGTGTTCACCTGGGGCCTCATGCTGCTGTTAGCGGCAGGGTCGAAGTTGATCACCCGCAGGCTTTCGAACGATCTGGAACGGTCGCCCTGGCAGAACCTGCTGGAGATCATAGTCACGGGGATGGAAAAACAGATTGAGGAAGTGGGCCTCCCTCACCCAGAAAAATACCTGGGGTTCCTGGGAACGCTCTTCCTCTTCGTGGCCGCGGCCAGTCTCTGCACCATCATCCCCGGCTTCGATCCGCCCACGGGTTCGCTTTCCACCACGGCAGCCCTGGCGCTGTGTGTGTTCCTGGCAGTTCCCCTCTTTGGCATTGGCGAACAGGGACTGGTGGGCTATCTGAAATCCTATGCCGAACCCACCTGGATCATGCTGCCATTCAACATCATCAGCGAGGTTTCGAGAACCCTGGCCCTGGCCGTTCGTCTGTTCGGAAACATGATGAGCGGAGCCATGATCATCAGCATCCTGCTGACCATCACGCCCTTCCTATTTCCGATCGTCATGACGGTGCTCGGTCTGCTGACCGGCATGGTGCAGGCCTATATCTTCAGCATCTTGGCCGCGGTCTACATCGCGGCTGCCACCCGTAGCGTTCGAGCTAAACCAGAACCAGCCCCCAGCACCTGAATCCGCGCCACGAAAGCCATAGGAGAAGACATGGACAGCATGACCATTATCGCATTGGGATCCATCGTGGTGGCAGGCGTCACTACCGGTTTCGGCACCATGGGCCCGGCCCTGGCCGAAGGTCGGGCTGTCGCCACCGCGCTGACGGCACTCGCCCAGCAGCCAGATGCCTCGGCGACCATCACGCGGACCCTCTTCGTGGGCCTGGCGATGATCGAGTCTACGGCCATCTACTGCTTCGTGGTATCGATGATCCTTCTCTTCGCCAATCCCTTCTGGAATCACGTCATCGCCGCGACCACAGGCAAGTGAAACATGCTCATCGATTGGTTCACCGTCCTCGCCCAGGCGGCCAATTTCCTCATCCTGGTTTGGTTACTGAAGCACTTCCTGTACAAGCCCATTCGCGACGCCATCAATGCGAGGGAACAGGGCATTGCCAAGCAGCTCGAGGATGCCGATGACCAGAAGGCCGAAGCGACCAAGGAGCGTGAGGCCTATGAGCAGAAGAATGCGACCTTCGGCAAGGAGCGAGCGGATCTTTTAGCCAAGGCCACGGCTGCGGCAGAAGCAGAAGGCCAGAAGCTCCTGGCGGAAGCCCGGAAGGTGGCGGATGCCCTGAGTGCCAAACGGCAGGAAGCCCTGCGCAGCGAGGCCCAGAACCTGAATAAGGCCCTTCAACGGAGGACCCAGGACGAAGTGTTCGCGATCGCCCGCAAGGCCCTGTTGGATCTTGGCACCATCAGCCTTGAAGAGCGCTTGGGCGAAGTGTTCACCCGCCGTCTACGGGAACTGGATGGAGCAGCCAAGGCGAAACTTGGCGAGGCCCTCAAGACGTCATCGGAGCCCGGGGTTGTGCGAAGCGCGTTTGCACTGCCCGCAGAGCAGTGTGCGGCGATCCAGAATGCCCTCAACGAAACCTTTTCCGCGGACATTCGGATTCGGTTCGAAACCGCGCCGGATCTGGTCAGTGGCATCGAACTCGCAGCGAAGGGCCAGAAGGTGGCCTGGAGCATCGCTGACTATCTGACCTCCCTGGCCAAGGATGTTGATGAACTCCTAAAGGGAAAAAAGGTCCCTGCCCATCCGGCTGAACCTCACCCTGATGGGCCTAAGCGGGAGCCAATGCCTGAGACCAAGTCCGAGCCGGAGCCAGAGCCCAAATCGGAACCCAAGCCTAAGGCAAAAGAGGCACTGCACCCATGAGCCAGGAACCCGGCGGCCTTCAGAGCGTTTTCGACGATGCCTTCGATGGCATCCGCCAGGTCCGTGAGGCCTATACTCCTAGCCTACAACCCCACGAGGTGGGCACCATCACCCAGGTGGCCACGGGCATCGCCAAGGTCTCCGGCCTGCCGACTGTGGGCTTTGAGGAATTGGTGCGGTTCCCCGGCGGGGAGCTGGGCATCGCCTTCAACCTGGACGAGGCGGAAATCGGTGTCGTGCTGCTTGGAGAATACTGGCACCTGAAGGCAGGCGATGAAGTTGAGCGCACGGGACGGGTGATGGATGTGGCGGTGGGCAATGGCTTGCTGGGACGGGTCATCGACCCGCTGGGCCGGCCCCAGGATGGCCTGGGCCCGGTACCCAGCCAGCAACGCCTGCCCATCGAACGCCCCGCACCAGCGATCATGGACCGCGGGCCTGTGACGATCCCCCTCCAGACGGGACTCAAAGTCCTCGATGCGCTCATTCCCATCGGGCGGGGCCAGCGTGAATTGATCCTGGGCGACCGCCAGACCGGCAAGACCGCCATCGCCATCGATACCATCCTCAATCAGCGGGGCCAGGATGTCCTGTGCGTGTATTGTGTCATCGGCCAGCGGGCCTCAGCCGTGGCCAAGACCGTGGCCGTCCTGCGGGAAAACGGCGCCATGGAGTACACCGTGGTGGTGGTCACCGAGGGCAATAGCCCGCCCGGCCTCTCCTACATTGCACCCTATGCAGCCACCAGCATCGCAGAGCATTTCATGGAAGCTGGCCGGGACGTACTCATCGTCTACGATGACCTTACCCAACATGCCCGCTCCTACCGTGAGCTGTCCCTGCTCCTTCGTCGGCCGCCCGGCCGGGAAGCCTTCCCCGGGGATATCTTCTACATCCATTCCCGGCTGCTGGAACGCGCCACCCATCTGAGCAAGGAGCGCGGTGGGGGTTCTCTCACGGCCCTGCCCATCATCGAAACTGAAGCCCAGAATATTTCGGCTTACATTCCAACCAACTTAATCTCCATCACCGATGGACAGATCTACCTATCCCCGTCGCTGTTCGAACTGGGCGTGCTGCCCGCCGTGGACGTGGGCAAGTCGGTGTCGCGGGTGGGCGGCAAGGCCCAGCGGACTTCCTTCCGCGCTGTGGCCGGCGACCTCAAGCTGGCCTATGCCCAGTTCGAGGAACTGGAGACCTTCTCCCGCTTCGGTGCGCGGGTGGATGACGACACCCGCAAGATCCTCGATCATGGGCGAAGAATCCGTGCCTGCCTGAAGCAGCCCGAATTCGCCCCGGTTCCCGTGCCGGCTCAGATCGCTACCTTGTTGGCGCTGACCGCTGGACTCTTCGATCCGGTGTCCCAGGACAAGGTGGTGGATGCCGAACGCGCCGTGCATGCGGGGGCAGCCTCCCTTCCCACAGAGCTGCGTAAGCAGTTCGAAACCGCGACGGAACTGAACGAGGCGGATCGAGAAACGATCCTCGACATGGCCCGTGCGGCGATCATGCCCTTCCTGCCTGACACGAACGAGGGGGGACTGTCCGCTCGCGTTGCTCGCTCTACGTCCCCCCTCGTACTCCCCCACGTGGTGCCTGGGCAAAGCCCAGGGACCACGTCTGCCCCGGGCACCAAGTCCTCGACCCAGGACCAGGTCAAGGCCGAGCCCAAACCGGAGACCGAGGCAAAATCAGAGCCGGAGTCCAAGCCGCAGACCATTGGCAAACCATGAGCGATGGCATCGCAAGTCTGCAGCGAAAACTGAACAGTGCAGAGGATCTGCGCTCGGTTGTTCGTACCATGAAGGCCTTGGCTGCTGCGAGCATTGGGCAATATGAAAAGGCTGTGCAGGCCTTGGCGGGCTTCGATCGAACCGTTGAGCTGGGATTGGGCTCGTGTCTACGCACGGGCGTGATGGTTCCGCATGCAGAGGAGGGAGAGCGCATTGATGCAGGTGAACTTCACGCCATCGTGTTCGGCTCTGATCAAGGGTTGGTGGGCCAGTTCAATGAGCTCGTCACCGAATTCGCGATCCAGACCCTCGCCGGTCTGCCAGGCCGTCCTCGCGTATGGGTGGTCGGAGAGAGGGCCCAGGCGCAGCTGGTTGATGCCGGGCTGGAAGTGGGCGGCCTGTTTCCCGTGCCCAGTTCAACCAAAGGCATTGCTCATCTGGTGGGTCGGATCCAGGCTGAATGCATGACACATGGGGCCACGCCGGAAGAGGTTCGTGTCTATGTGTTTCACAACCGCCCGCACCCGGGAGGGCGGTACAGCCCTGTCGACATGAGATTGTTGCCCCTCGATACGCAATGGCAATTGGATCTTGCCAAGGTCGCTTGGCCAACTGGTATTCAGCCAGAGATTGTCGGAGACGGCACAGCCACCCTTCGCGGATTGATCCATGAATTGTTTTTCGTATCCCTATTCCGGGCCTGCGCCGAGTCCCTTGCCAGTGAAAATGTAAGCCGCCTGGCAACCATGGGCCGTGCTGAGAAAAACATCGATGAATTGCTTGAGAACCTGAACGGGACCTTCCATCGCCTGCGCCAGGATTCCATTGACGAGGAACTATTCGATGTCATCTCCGGTTATGAAGCATTGAGTCCGAAAGAGTCATAGTGCAAAACCATCGGCTGGTCCTGTTGCGACACGGGGAAAGCATCTGGAACCTGGAGAACCGATTCACCGGTTGGACGGACGTCGATTTGTCTGATCGCGGCGTGAGGGAGGGGCAGGATGCTGGCCAGGCCTTGAAAGCGGCTGGAATGACTTTTGACATCGCCTTCACCTCGGTGTTGAAGCGGGCGATCCGAACCCTGTGGCTCGTGCTTGACGAGATGGATTTGATGTGGATTTCCGTCCACCGGGATTGGCGGTTGAACGAGCGGCATTACGGTGCCCTCCAGGGGCTTAACAAGGCCGCCATGGCTGAGAAGTTCGGCAAGGAACAGGTTGAGCTCTGGCGGCGAAGCTACGAGATCCGCCCACCCGCGCTCGCAGAGGAAGACCCCCGACATCCCCGACTTGATCCGCGGTACAGGCTACTCACCCAGGACCAACTTCCCGCCTCGGAATGTTTGATGGACACCCTGGCCCGTGTCCTGCCCTGCTGGAGAGACCGGATCGCGCCGCTGGTGAACTCCGGAAAACATGTGTTGGTGGCAGCCCACGGCAACAGCCTTCGGGCCCTGGTCAAGCATCTCGACGGGGTGTCCGATGCCGACATCGCCGATCTGAACATTCCGACCGGGGTCCCTTTGATCTATGAGCTCGGCGAAAATTTGAAGCCAATCCGCCACTACTATCTCAGTGAACCTGAGCGCGTAATCCATGCAATGCAGGCCACGATTGGGGCCGAGGAGAGGAAACGGTGAAACGCTTTGCTGTACTCACCAGTGGGGGCGACGCTCCTGGGATGAATGCCGCCATTCGCTCTGTCGTGCGGGTCGGGGTCGACCTTGGCTGCCAGGTCCTGGGGATCCGCCATGGCTACACGGGCCTTATCACGGATAAGGCTGTACCCCTGAGTGTCCGCGATGTGGGCGGGATCATTCAGCAAGGAGGCACCTTGCTTGGCAGCGCCCGTTGTCTCGCATTCGAAACAGCGGCTGGGCGGCGTCAAGCCTTGCACATGCTGCGTGAGCACGAGGTTGCGGGGCTGGTGGTCATCGGGGGTGGAGGTTCCCAGTCCGGCGCCTATGCGCTGTCGCAAATGGGGTTCCCTGTGGTCGGCGTGGCCTCGACCATCGACAACGACCTGTATGGATCGGACCTCACCATCGGGGTGGACACCGCACTCAATATCGCTCTGGAAGCGATCGACCGTCTCAAAGTCACTGCCTCATCTCACGAACGCGCTTTCCTGGTCGAGGTGATGGGTCGAGGTTGTGGCTATCTGGCCCTCATGGCGGGCCTTGCTGGCGGAGCCGAGGCGATTGTCATCCCCGAGGTGGAGACGGATCCCGAAGTCCTGGCGACTGAATTGCGGGGTGCCTATGACCGGGGCAAATCCCATGCCCTGGTGGTTGTGGCCGAAGGCGCCCATTACAATGCAGCGGCACTGTCGCGTTACTTTCGGGAGCACCACGATCGCCTGGGCTTTGACCTAAGGGTGACGACCTTGGGGCATGTCCAGCGGGGTGGCGCCCCTAGCGCGCATGATCGTCTGTTGGCGACCCGGTTGGGTGCAGTGGCGATTGAACGCCTGGTGCGCGGTGAACATGGGATTTTGGTAGGCCTCGTCAAGGGTGATGTCGTGGCTACCCCTTTGGCTGAAGTGGTCGCCAGTAAGAAGCCCCTCGATCCGCGTCTGCTGGACCTGGCTCGAACGCTGGCCAAATGATCGGTTCCTCGGAGGGGTGGATGAATGCATGGATGGCAATGTCATGAAGAAACTCATTGTTTTCGACCTGGATGGCACGCTGGCCGAAAGCAAGCAGTCGCTGGACGTCGAGATGGGAGGGCTTCTTCAGCAGCTGCTCGGCCTCGTGCAGGTGGCCGTCATTTCAGGAGGGGGTTGGCCCCAGTTCGAAAAGCAGCTTCTCTCGAACCTTCCCAAGGATGAACACCTGAAAGGACTGTCTCTACTGCCGACCTGTGGCACGAAATTCTTTCACTTCGGCAAGGATTGGGAAAAGCTCTATTCCGAAGATTTCAAACCGGCTGAGAAAAGCCAGATCCTGGATGCCCTGAAGAAAGCGCTGGCAGCAGCAGGATTCGCGACGCCGAAGACTTGGGGAGAGCAGATCGAGGACCGGGGAAGCCAGATCACTTATTCCGCCTTGGGGCAGGAGGCACCCCTGGACGAAAAGAAGGTATGGGACCCCGACTTCAAGAAGCGGAAGGCAATCAAGGCCATCCTTGAACCCTTGATACCTCTGTTCTCCATCCGGCTGGGTGGCACAACTTCGATTGATATCACCAAGCCCGGCATCGACAAGGCCTACGGCCTCAGAAAATTGCGGGACATCCTTGGCATCGCCCTCGAAGAAATGGTCTTCATCGGGGATGCCCTGTTTCCAGGTGGCAACGATTATCCAGCCATCGAAGCAGGTGTGGCTTCCATTCGGGTCAGGGATACGCATGAGACCAAACGGGTAATCGAGGCCATCATCGCGGTAGTCCCTTCCGTTTCCTTGTGAATGCTCACCTCCTGAGAATCACCGATGACTGAATTCCGATTGAAACGCATCGGCTTGATTCTGGAACTTGATCCGGGCAATCCCAAGGAGGCCGAAGGCATCCTCAGTCCCGCGGCCGTTCGAGGCCACACACACAAGCCCTGGCTGATTGAACCGAATTCTCCATTCGCACGAACCTTGGGTATTGCTGTCGAGCTGATGTTCTCCCTGTAAGTTGGTCTGGTCATCTGCCGGGCCCGAGGGTCAGAACCGTTGGGCCTTGAGTTGCTCCAGGCGACGGCGAAGCTCGTCCCGGCCGGAACGGAATCGTTCCATCAGATCATCGTGAGTCAGGCTCGGGTCCTCGCTGGCGGGATCGGGAATGGGCCAGTGGAGACGCTCGGCCTTGCCCAGGAAGAGGGGACAGACTTCTTCGGCGCAAAGCGTGATGACCAGGTCCACCTTGGCCGGGTCGATGGCCTGGACACTCTTGGAAGTGTGGGTGGTGGCGTCGATGCCCTGCTCGGCAAGCACCTCGATGGCGAAGGGGCTCACCTGGCTGGGGCGGCTGCCGGCGCTCTGGATCCGGAGCTCAGGGAACAGCTGGCGGGCGATGCCTTCGCCCATCTGGGAACGGGCACTGTTGGCGACGCAAAGAAACAGGATGGAGCGGGTCATGGGGCGGTCTTGTCGGGTTCCGCAGTCGGGCAGCAGGTCACTCCGGAGACAGCCTCTGGACTCTCCGGATACCACCTGGCCTTCAGCCAGAAGGCCACGCCGACGAGGCTGATGAGCACGGGCACTTCGACCAGCGGCCCGATGACGGCGGCGAAGGCCGCCCCGTGGGCGATGCCGAACGTGGCTACGGCCACGGCGATGGCCAGTTCGAAATTGTTCGACGCGGCGGTGAAGCTCAAGGTGGCGCTCTGGGGATAGGTCGCCCCGACCTGCTTGGATAGCCAGAAGCTCACGAAGAACATCACCACGAAATAGATGAGCAGTGGCACCGCGATGCGCAGGACATCGAAGGGCAGCTTCACAATGGTGTCGCCCTTCAGGCTGAACATCACGACGATGGTGAAGAGCAGTGCGATCAGCGTGAGCGGGCTGATCCTCGGCACGAAGACGCGGTGATACCAGTCCAGGCCCTTGAGCTTGCCTAGTGCAAAACGGGTCAGGAAGCCTGCGATGAACGGGATTCCCAGGTAGATGAAGACACTCATGGCGATCTGGCCGATGGTGATGTTCACTACGGCACCCTGGAGCCCGAGTTTGGCGGGCAGAATGGTGATGAAGATCCAGGCATACACGCTGAAGAACAGCACCTGGAAGATCGAGTTGAAGGCCACCAGACCGGCGCAGTATTCGGTATCGCCCTTGGCCAGGTCGTTCCAGACGATGACCATGGCGATGCAGCGGGCCAGGCCGATGAGGATGAGCCCGATCATGTACTCCGGCTTGTCCCGCAAGAACAGCACCGCCAGGCCGAACATGAGCAGGGGCCCGATGACCCAGTTCTGCAGCAGCGACAATCCCAGCACTGTCTTGTTCTGGAAGACCAGATGGAGTTCCTCGTATTTCACCTTGGCCAGGGGGGGAAACATCATGACGATAAGCCCCACCGCCAGGGGCAGGCTGGTGGTGCCGACATTCCAGGCGTTGATGGCGCGGTTGAAGCCCGGCATGGCATAGCCAAGCAGGACGCCCAAACCCATGGCCAGGAAGATCCACAGGGTGAGATACCGGTCCAGGAAGGAGAGGCGTTTCTGGTCGCTCATGTGGGCCTCTGGCTCAGGCCGATTTGCGGGCGGAAATGATCATGCTGGTGACGTAGTCCGAGGGCTGCGTGCCCACTGGGAGGAGGCTCAGCAGATGGGCGATCAAGGGGTCATCCCCGGGGAGCATGGCCTCCACGGCTTCACCTTTGTCAGTGAAGGCCCGATCCACGAGGCCCGCAGCCAACACCATGGTCTTCAGGTCGTCCAGGATGGGGGCTCCAGCGATGCAGCCCACCAGCGCCTCGACACTTTCCCGAACAGCTGCTGGCAAGGCTTTCAGCAGCACCATGTCGGAAATGGAGACCCGCCCCCCGGGCTTCAACACCCGGGCAATCTCCTGCCAGACCTTGGACTGGTCAGGACTGAGGTTCAGCACACAGTTGGAGAGCACCACATCCACGGAGGCATCCGGCAAGGGGATGGCTTCGATCTGGCCCTGGTGGAAGGTCACGTTGCTCAGCCCCGTTCGGCGTTTGAACTCAGCGGCATTATGGCGGGCCTTCGCCAGCATCTCCTTCGTCATGTCCACACCGTGGACATGCCCCTCAGGCCCGACCCGCTGGGCCGCCAGGAAAGCGTCCATGCCCGCCCCGCTGCCGAGATCCAGCACGATCTCCCCGGCTTTCAGTTCGGCCAGGGCCGTTGGATTGCCGCAGGAGAGGCCGAGGTTGGCCCCTTCGGGGAGGGTCGCCAGTTCAGCAACTGAATAGCCCACGCCCTGGGCCACTGCCCCGGCGCGGCCACCGCCGCAGCAGGACGACTGGGGGCCACAACACCCACCTCCGAGGCTCGCGATCTTGCCATAGGCGTCCTGGATCTTCACATGAGTGGGGTGGGTGGTTGGTTCCATGGGTTCTCCTCGGATCAAATGCAGTTGGGGTCCTTGCAGCCACCGCCACAGCAGTCCTGCCAGATGTATTCCGTGAGCGCCCTGAGCTGGTCAAACCGGGCGGCGTAGCGGATGGTCGTGCCCCGCCGCGCCGCTGTCAGCAGGCCCGCCTCGGTCAGATCGGCCAGATGGTGGCTGAGGGTCGAGGCAGCCAGGCCCAGGCGTGACTGGATCTGGCCTGCCGGCGTGCCTTCCACCGGCCCCTGCACCACTGCACGGACAACGGCCAGGCGGCCTGGATGGGCAAGGGCCTTCAACTGTCTGGTGGCGTGGCTGAGGGTGGGATCGGGGTGGCTCATGACTTCATTATTCTGTATTTTCTAAAATAAGGAATTAATATCAAAATCAGCCTATCAGGTCATGTTCTCAGGGTGCCAACCGGTCCAAGACCAGATCCACCCCATGGATCGCCCCGAGCTGGAAGCGACGAGGCGGGAATTCCAATTCGATCTCGCTGAATTCCCAGGCCGGCCCACCACTGGCCGCAGGCCCACCACTGGCCGCAGGCCCATCAGCGCCGGTCAGGCTTCTGGAAAGCGGGCGAGGCGGGACTCGTAGAGGCGTGTCAGGAATTCCATGAGGACCCACTCGTGTTCGCGGGGATCCGATCGCAGCAGACGGTTGAGGTGCATGTGCGACAGGCTGCCGGCCAGGCTCGCCAGTTCCTCCTGGAGCAGGCCCTGGTCGAAGGCTGACCGAAGCCGGACCAGGTCAGGGTACACCGGGCCACTGAGTGCTATTGAGGCCTGGGGCAACGCCGACTCCAGTTCCTTCCGGAGTCCCCGGAACCGGGTTCCCATCTGCACGGCCCCTGCTCCGGAATCCGCAAACTCCTTCCGGAAAGCGTCGCGCAGGGTCTGGGCCAGCTCCTTCCGCGCCGGGACTCCCAGTCCCAGGGCCGCCCAGATCGCGTCCACCTGCCTGAGACCGGTCCGCCAGCGCTGATCGAGGGTCAGACCAGCCACCAGTTGGTCCAGGATCCATTGGCTGTCCTCGAAGAACCACCCTTCCGCCAACTCGAAACCGAGCGGGCCCCCGTAGCGTTCCCATTCGGGCTCGAAGGTATCCACCTGCCATTTCCAGAGCAGCCCCTGGGCCAGGCCTTCCTCCAGGTGACGGTGGAGGTCGGGGAGCAATTCCGCGAGCAGCCGCGTGGGCCGGCCATGGAAGCGCAGCCGCACGTGGTGGTCCGGATCGCGGTAGCGCACGAAATGCCAGCGGTCCCAGAGACCTTCGGCCCGCGTCTTCCGCAGGAGGGGTTCCAGTTCCACCAGGAGCCGATCCGCACTGGCGGGTCCACAGTAGAGCTTCAGGTAGAGCCATTCTGATCCGGGAGAGTACGCCCGGAAGCCAGGAACACCGATCGTCGCTGGGAGTGGGCTCAGCTTCGAGTGAAGGGGTGGGTTCGCCTCGAAGGGGATGACCAGTTCGTGCGCGAACCTTCCCTCCGGCGAGGTGACCAGCGCCTGACCGGGATCCGGGAAACACTCGGTGAGCGTGAAGGTGGCGCGGCTGGAGACAAGCTGGTGCAGGGTCTCCACCCACAGCACCTGATCCAGGTCCACCTGCAAGGTGTTGTCAGCATCGGTGAGCAGCACGAACCGGGGCAGCCCGCGGCGGTTCCGCAGCGCCTGGAAGGCCCCCCAGGCCCCGTCCGGGGAACCCTTCAGGGCCGCCTTCAGTTCCCTGGCTTCGATCCGCCAGCGCGCCTTGCTGAGGATGTGCCGTCCCCGGGTGACCCGCGGCAGAAAGGGCTGCTCAGCCAGGGCACCCCAGGACCAGCCTCCAGGGCGGCCATCCTGATCCTGGAGCTGGGCCAGGAAGCGGTAGACGGCGGGCCCGCGGGCGTAGTTGTGGGCGGAGGACAGACGGGGCACCACCTCCCGCCCCAGCCGGGCGGAAGCAAGCAGGATGCGCTTCCCCCGGACGGTCAACTGGAGGTCGGAGGGCAGGATCGTCTGATCCGGCGCTGTGCCCGGCGTGGCCAGGAACGGGATCTCGTAGTCCCGCAGCGAGGGTCGGGCCAGGACATTGCCAGACCTGCCTTCGGGCACATGGACCACTTCCGCGAACAGCGCTTCCGGACGTTGGGACTCCTCCTTCCGCAGGTGGCTGCGGAGGGCGTCCTCCAGGTCCGGATCCCCGGTGGCAAAGCGCCCCAGCCACCGGGCGGCCGTGGGGCCCGAATAATGTTCCATCCAGAAGTGGAACTCGCCGCGATCGAGGGCGGCGAGACTGGCAGCCTCGAGACAAGCCAGGGCCGCGAAGGAAGGGGGAAAGGGCGGTGGCTCCGGCTGGGCGAGGGCCGCCAGGTCGGCATCCTCCAGAGCCCAGGTGAAGGAGCCCTGCCAGCGCGGGAGCTGCGCCAGGAGAAACTGGTCCCGACCGGAAAGCAGACGGGGCGGAGCCGCGCTGCGGAAGGGCAGGCCCTCCAGCAGGGGAGAATCCAGGGGATCACCCCCATCGAAGCCCAGGCCGCTCTCTTCATCCAGAACCTCCAGAAGCGGCATCCAGCGCAGGCCGTACCGCTCCTGGAAAGCAGACCGGAACCGCTCCAGGGGACCCTCGGCGGACAGTGGGGTCGCACGGCGGAGCGTTTCCGCACCCTCCTCCAGGGAGCGACGAACCACCCGGGACAGGGCCAACTCTGGTGCCGGTCGGAAGAGATTCACCTGGAGCACATCCCGGGTGCCGGAGGCAAGTCCCAGGGCAGCCAGAGGCACGGCCAGGCTGTGGTAACCCTCGGGATGGGCACCGAGGGGAGCGTCCTGAACGGCGGCCAATTCCAACTCCAGCGAAACGAGGAGGGCAGCCTTGGCGGCCGTACTCGGTTGGGCCTGGAGAGCGGTGACCACCTGCCCCAGGGGGTCCGCGGCGGTCAAGGGCGGTTGGAGGTCAGCACAAAGCACCTGGGCATCGATGAGCTGGCCCAGATAAGCCTGAGCGTCCAGCTGCGACACGTTCATCCGGCTGGCCAGGCTGGTGGCGAGGGCTTCCAGGTGAGCGCCAGTCTGTGCCTGCTGAAGCACCAACTCGAAGTGCGGCGTGGCCTCTACGGCCTCAAGGTGATACGCCCGCCCCTGCCCGCCAACCTGCTCCCGGCGCTCGAGGTACCGGTACCAGCCGCCACGAGCGTAGAGGCTCGAATTGGGTCGGTAGGTCAGGGCAGCTCGCACCCCGGGTTCCCGCTCCAGCCGATCCACCAAAGATTCCAGCACACCCCAATCCAGGCGCACGGCCTTGCGGCAATCCCCCCAGGGCCCCACCGACAGCCGACTGACGGGTGCCCAGGCCCCCTTGGAGACGCCCGCAAAGAGTCCGAAAGGCGTCGAGCGACTGCTCATCCGGCTGAGGTATTTCAACAAGGCGCGCTCAACGTTACGGGCTTCCGCCTCCGGCAGGGAACCAGCCCGCCAGAGTTCCAGCCGTGCGGCAAGATCCGGAGACGCGAGCGCCACGGCTTCGCGCACCAGCTCCCGCCGGGTGAGCTGGCGCAGGAGCTGGCGCAACCCCTCCCGTTCCCTCTCCAGGCTGACGCCTGGGGGCTCCTGGGCCTCCGCAGCCCGACTTGTCTGACCGCGGGAAGTGAGCGTGTCCAGCGGCAGTCCGGGCGCGCGAAGCACGAAAAAATCGGCGGTTTGGCAGGTGGGCTGGTCAGACATACGGAGGCTGCATCCTTGGAAGAAAAGCATAGAGCCAAATTCCGCGAAGCCCGTTCTTGATCCAGGGAACACTGGCCACCGCCGAACGGCATCTCTGGAGGGGCCCAACGGTTGAAGTCATGCTTAGATACCGTTCATGGAAAGTTGTTGGCATTCGGCGGGGAAGGACTCAAAACAGTGGTGGCGCCACGTGGCGCTACCTGGGAGCCCCCATGACCAACACCCTCTCCTTCCGCAAGGAATCCCTCCAGCGCTCGAGCAGCGCCAGCGAAACCCTGAATCAGGTTCAGGAAGCCCGCGGACCGAGGGCCGCCCATGAGCAAAGGCCGATCTCCCTCAGCACCTTACTCACCATCACGCGCGATTGATCAGGCTGGCTTCACTGGACCCAGAATCGAGAACGCTCTGGCATCGGTGAGGTTCTGGACGTCCTGGTTCCCGCTGGCCAGGAACTGGCGGGCCATCGGAGTTTGTTATTCCCTTTGGGTCCTACTTATCTTGCAGGGGCAATGGTCTGCCCATCAACTTGGGTCAGCTTGGATCTGGGCAAGTGCCTTTTCCTCTCCGCTGACTCACATTGGTGCATTCGCATTCCTGGCCCCCCTTCCCTGGATTCTTAGTCGCCGCCTTCCCTCCCCCTGGAGATTCCTTCTGGGGCTCATTCTTTCGGTGTTCACCTGTGAACTTGCCTCTGCGCTTATTCCGGTTATTGATGGCTGGCAGCTTGTTCATGCTGGCATCAAATTCAACCTGGGCAGATTTGTGGAACTTTACCTCTCCCTGGTGGGGCCAGCCATGATGCTCGTGGGGGGACTGGTTGCGGCCCGGGCTCATTCTGATGA
>JBBRZL010000050.1:0-20871 GCA_038236735.1 Holophagales bacterium
GGCCACCCAGGCCACGCCCGGATGCCGGGCCTGGGCCAGCAGGGAAGCCAGCCCCAGGAAGGACAGCAGGCTCAGGCAGAAGATGCGGCTGTCCCGGTCGGCCCGCAGGGCCAGGTAGGCCGGGGCATAGAAGGCGCAGATGCAGAACAGGACGCTGATGACCAGCAGCACCCAGGCGCCCAGGGCGTCGAGCCCCAGCCAGGCATTGACGGGCAGGGTGCCCCAGTGGCGCAGGGCCACCAGCAGGATCACCAGGTGCAGGGATGCTGCCACTGGCAGCAGGCGCGCCCGGTGGACCGGCGAGGGCACCAGGTAGGCCGCCAGGGCCGCCACAAGGGGAAGAACGATCAGCAGCAGGGCCATGGCTCAGTCCTTCAACTCGGCCAGGTGCCGGGTGTCGGTGGAATCGAAGGCGGTGCGGATGTGGTTGATCACGATCCCCATCACGAAGACACCCACGAACAGATCGAGGAGGATGCCCGTTTCCACCAGCATCGGCATTTCCTCGATGAGCAGCAGGCCGAAGAGGTAGATGCCATTCTCGAGGATGAGATAACCCACCACCTGGGTGAGGGCCTTCCGCCGGGACACGAGCACCAGGAAGCCGGTGAAGAGCGTCGCCAGCGAGGCGGGCACCAGGAGCAGCACCTTGGTGCCGACCTTGAGGGGGAGCATGTGGCCGAGGACCAGGCTCAGGCCCGTGGCCAGCGCGCAGAGCATGAGCGACACGGTGTAACCGATGTAGGGATCCACCTCCCGGTTGATGTGGACCCGGTGCAGCGCCCGGCGGAGCATGAAGGGAATGAACCAGCCCTTCACCGCGATGGCGGCCGCGGCCATGGCGAGAATGTGGGCGTGCCGGCCCAGTCCCATGGCCAGGGGGATCAGGCCCAACAGAACCCCCTGCACCGCCGCGATCTGGATGGACTTGTTCACCCGGCTGGTGGCGACCAGGGTGAAATTGCTGAGGATGATGAGGGCGATGAGGAAATCGGGCGACATGGCGCGCTCCTAGACCAGCAGCAGCAGGAAGGCGAAGGCCGAGGCCAGGATCCCCGCGATGAGGAATTGCGGCACCTTGGTCATCCGGAACCGGGCGGTCATGCTTTCCACCAGGCCCACGCCCAGGGCCAGCACCCCCAGGCCCGCGTAGAACACCAGCCAGTTCTGCCAGGCGTGACCCGTGCGCGGCAGCAGCGGATCCATGAGCATGGCGCCCAGCACCAGCAGCTTGAGGCTCGCACCATAGAGCACCAGCGCCAGGGGCCGGCCCGAATGATCCAGCACCATGACCTCGTGGATCATGGTGAGCTCCAGATGGGTGGTGGGATCATCCACCGGGATGCGGGCGTTTTCCGCCAGGAAGACGATGGTCCAGCCCACCAGCACCAGGATGAGCGGGCCCGCGATGCGGCCCGCCCCGATGCCGGGGCCCAGCAACATGGTGGACAGCGAGAGGCTGGAGGAGGCCTTGGCCAGGGCCGCGAAACCCAGGAAGAGCGCGGGTTCCGCCAGGGCCGAAAAGGTGACCTCCCGCGCCGCGCCCATGCCCTCGAAACTCGAGCCGGTATCCAGGGCGGAGAGCACCGTGAGAAACCGCGCCAGCCCGAACAGGTAGGCGAACAGGATCACGTCCTCCTCGAAGGACAGTGGCGTCCCGGTATGGCCAAAGGGCACCAGCAGCCCGGCCACCAACCCCGCCGCCACGGTGCCGATGGGGCCTGCCAGGAAGACCCAGGTGGTCGTCCGGCTGAACACGGCCCGCTTGCGGGCCAGCTTCGCCAGGTCGTAATAGAGCTGGAGGATCGGCGGACCGCTGCGGCCGGCGATGACCGCTTTCACTTTGTTGATGAGGCCCGGCAGCAGGGGCGGCAGCAGCAGCAGGG
The DNA here is from genome assembly GCA_038236735.1 of Holophagales bacterium. Classification (GTDB taxonomy): domain Bacteria; phylum Acidobacteriota; class Holophagae; order Holophagales; family Holophagaceae; genus Geothrix. Next base: position 1,887 of record JBBRZL010000050.1, read on the forward strand.
TGAGCAGGTGCACCGCCCATTGGATCGAGGTGGGAAGCAGCGACTGGGACATCTCAGACCACCATCCAGAGCAGAAGCAGCAGCAGGGTGAGCAGAACATACAGCAGGTAGATGTGGAGCTGCCCGCCCTGGAAGAAGCGGAGCAGGGTGGCGCCCCCGGCCAGGAAGCGGAAGGCCGGGTCGGCGACGCGGTCCAGTACGGGGTCGGGCACGTGGCTGGCGAAGGGCCGGTCCACGGGGAAGTGCCTCGTCACCGTGCCGCCATGGACCTTGGGCCAAAGCACCCAGCGCAGGCCCCCCACCAGGCCATCGGCAAAGGACGATGCGGTGTACTGCATGCGCGGAGTCGCGGCGGCATAGCCGCAGTCCCAGGTGGGCAGATCGGTGGCGGGTTCCACGGGCCGGAGCCAGCGCCACAACAGCAGCGCCAGTCCCAGCAGCAGCAGGGCCAGGAGGCTGAGCCGGGGCAGGTTCCCGAGGAGGGCCACCGACGGCAAGCCGACGCCGTCTCCCAGGGCCGCCACCACCCGGTCCAGGGCTGGCGCCACCAGCATCGGGGCCAAGCCGATGAGCGCACAGGCCCCGGCCAGGATGCCCATGGGCACCAGCATGCTGCGGGGCGCTTCATGCCCCGCGGCGGCCGCCGGCGTGCGGGGCAACCCCTGGAACACCGCGCCGTAGGCCTTGGCAAAGCAGGCCAGCGCCAGGGCGCCAATGATGGCCAGGGCCGTGAGGATGGCCAGGGACCAGGGCCACCGGAAGAAGCCCAGGGCCCGGAAGGAACCCAGATAGATGAACCACTCGCTCACGAAACCATTGAGGGGCGGCAGCCCGCAGATGGCCCAGGAACCCGCCAGGAAGGCCGCGGCGGTCCAGGGCATCCGGCGCCCCAGCCCGCCCATCCGCTCCAGGTCCCGCGTGCCCATGGCCTCCGCGATGGACCCGGCCGCGAGGAAGAGCAGACCCTTGAAGAGGCTGTGGTTGAGCACGTGCAGCAGCGCCCCGGCGTAGCCCAGCACCTGGATCACCGGATGGCCGGTGCTCTTGCCCAGGGTGCCGAGACCCAGGCCCAGCAGGATGATGCCGATGTTCTCGATGGAGTGGTAGGCCAGCAGGCGCTTGAGGTCGTGCTGCCCCAGGGCGAAGGCCACGCCGAGGATCCCCGAGAGGGCCCCGACGACCAGGAACGTGGCACCCCACCAGAAGGGCGGATCCGGAACCCAGGACAGCAGGCGCACGAACCCCAGGATCCCCATTTTGAGGAGCACTCCGGACATCAGGGCGGAGACATGACTGGGCGCGGCCGCATGGGTCGACGGGAGCCAGAGGTGGAGCGGCATGATGCCGGCCTTCAATCCGAAGCCGAAGAAGCAGAGCAGGAATAGCGCCGTGCCCTGCCCCGTGGCGGCGAAGCCCCTGGGCAGCGCTGCGAAGGCCCAGTGCCCCGTTGCGGCGAACAGGAGCGCGAAGGCCCCGATGAGGGCCAGGGTTCCGGTGTGGGTGCAGACCAGGTAGATCCAGCCCGCGCGCCGCGCCTCGGGCAGCCTGTCTTCGGTCATCACCAGGAGAAAGGCCGAGATCGCCATCCCCTCCCAGCCCAGCAGAAAGGGCAGCGTATGGCTGGACACGACCAGGAAGGCCAGGGAGGCCGCCTGGAAACCCAGGACCAGGCGCAGGGTGCGGACGTTGTCGTGATGGTCGTCCCGGTACCCGATGCCGTAGATCGCGGCACAGGCGGACAGCAGGAACACGGGCAGGGCGAACAAGGCCCCGATGGGATCGAGCGTCAGCAGGCCCGCCGTGCCCATGGGCGTGGGCGGGAGCGCGAAGGCCTGCACGGACCCACCCGCCAGCACCCGGAGCGCCGCGGCCAGGCCGGCCAATGCCCCCAGACTCATGAGGGCAGCCGCCACTTCCCCGCCCCGGCGCCGCAGGAAGAGCCCCGGGACACCCGAACTCAGCACCAGACCGATCGCGAGGAGGTAGAGGGTCATCCCGGCAACCTCCCCCGCAGGAGCATCCAGAGGAAGACGCCCAGCAGGGCCAGCAGCACGTAGAGAATGTAGATGGACAGGTAGCCGGGCTGCAGGCCCCGGAAGCGCAGCAGGCGCTGGGCGAGGCGCGCCACCCTGGGTTCGACGATCAACTCGCCGACGGGATCCCGGAACTCCGAGCGAAAGGCGACGGGCTTCGGGAAGAGCGCGGTGATCCGGCGGATCCTGGCCTTCAGACCTGGCTGCAACGGGGCCCAGGCCGCCGCGAAGGAAGAGCCGGTGTATTCGGCGCGGGGCAAGGCCACCGCATAGGCACAATCCCAGGTCGGGGGACGGAGGGGGGCCTGCTCCAGCGCCAGGTGGGAACGACGCCACCACTGGTAGGCCAGGAACCCGCACACCAGCAGAAGGGCTTCCGCGCCTGCCAGGAGGCGCAGGTCCATCCTCAGGCCCGAGGTCAGCAGGGCGCCGTGGCCGGGCGCCACCAGGGCCCCGTTGCCCGGTGCGATCGCGGCCACGATCCGGTCAAGACTGGGCAGCAGCAGCAGCCCCGCCAACCCCATCCCCAGGCTCAGGCCCGCCAGGATGGCCATGGGCATCAGCATGGTCGGCGAGGGATCGTGGGCATGCTCGACCGCAGCGCTGCGTGGGGTCCCCAGAAACAGGATTCCGTAGAACTTCGCGAAGGCCACTGCCGCCAGGCCACCCGTGAAGGCCAGGGCCACCAGGGCCAGGGCGGCGGACCAGGGATAGCCGCGCGACAGCGAGGCGAAGATGCCCCGATACAGGAACCACTCGCTGAGGAAGGCATTGAAGGGCGGCAGGGCCGAGACCGCCAGCACCGCGGGGAACATCAGCAGGGCCGTCCGGGGCATGCGCGCCGCGAGGCCGCCCAGGGCCTCCAGGTCCCGGGTTCCGGTGGCGTGCAGGATGTTCCCGGCGCCAAAGAAGAGGAGGCTCTTGAAGATGGCGTGATTCCACACATGGAAGATCGCCCCGCCGAAGCCCAGCGCCACCAGCCAGGGATCGTGGCTGGCCCGGCCCGCGAGCCCCAGCCCAACGCCCATGGCGATGATGCCGAGATTCTCGATGCTGGAGTAGGCGAGCAGTCGCTTGTAGTCCCGCTGCGCCAGGGCGCTGCCCACGCCATAGACCGCCGAGAGGGCGCCCAGGGCGAGCAGGGCAGAGCCGAACCCACGTGGGATCGACGGAAGGAGGCTGGAAATCCGGAGCATCCCATAGATCCCCGCCTTCAACATCACCGCGGACAGAATGGCCGACACATGGCTGGGCGCGCTGGCATGGGCCGAGGGCAGCCAGAAATGGAGGGGCAGCAGCCCAGCCTTGAAGCCAAAGCCCAGAAGGGCCAGCAGCAGGATCCAGCCATCCAAGCCAGACGAGCTTCCCACGGGGAGTGGCAACCAGAGCAGGCCGCCACTGCGGTACGCCAGCAGGGCCACCATGGCGGTGAGCAGGACCGTACCGGTATGGGTACACACCAGGTAGACCCAAGCAGCATGGCGGACCGCTGGCTTTTCGTGGTCCGTGCCGATGAGCAGGAAGGCCGTGATGGTCATGGTCTCCCAGGCCAGCAGGAATACCAGGCCGTTCTGGGCCACGAACAGGCAGGTCATGGCCGCTACGATGATGCCGTAGAAGAAGCGCAGGGACCGGCCCGCATTCTTAGGCAGCTCCAGCGGCCAGTATTCCCTCCCGTAGAACATCCCCAGCACCGCCACCAGCTGGAGGGGCAGCAGGAAGGCCGCCGACAAGGCGTCCACTTCAAGCCGGGCCGGCCCGCGCCAGAAGGGGAACTCCAGGTGCGAGCTGGTCCCGCTCGCCAGCACGAGCAGGGCGCCGAGGGCGGCCAGCAGGCCTCCGAGCAAGCCCAGGCGACGGCTCCACCGCTCCTCGAAGCGCGCGGAGAGCGCCAGGACGGCGGCACCGCTCCAGCAACAGGCGGCTACGAGAACCAACGCCACAGCGAGCATCTGCATCCGACTCCCTGGATCAGGAGAAACCCCCAGAGCCAGTGGCACAGCTCAATGCTCAACACGTACCGCACGGGGGTCGGGGAAGACTCCCGTCCATGATACTTCATCCAATGGCCGCCCGCGTCAGAACACCCGCAGCAACGCCACATAGCCGTTGACGCCCTTCACCCCCGCGATGTCGCTCTGGAGACCCACGCCCAAGTCCACGCGTACCGAAGTGAACCACCAGAACCCAGGCAAGTCGCCAGTGATGCCCAGGCCGGTGACGCCGTAGGTCTGCTGATCATCCAGGCTGCGAGCCCGTGCGTGCTCGAGGCTGAGAGCCAGGCGCAGGGCTGGCCCGGTGGGAATGGTGAGGCCGGTCTTGGCGTAGGTAACCTGGTCGGCCGCGATCGAGTTGGACCGGATGCCCGCAATGCGCACCGCGCCGCCCAGGCCGCCCACGTCCAGGGCCTTGAAGCGGTCAAAGGCCTGTCCTCCGGCCCAGCCCGCCTCGCCATGGAACCAGAAACCGGGCTGCACTTCCCGGTCGAGGCTGAAGCTGCCGCCCCACCGCCGGAAATCGCCACCGTCTGGAACGGATTGGGAGTTCAGCACCGTACCGTAGGTACCATCCGGGCGCCGGCCCCAGCCGTGGTAGGCCCGCACCTGGAACCCCCGGAACAGCCAGGAACCTTGCAGGGTGGCGATTCGTGTGAGACCTGAGGGTGGCAGGGCATAGCCCGGTGTGCGGTACTTGCTGTCGCCTAGACCGTAATCGTCATACTCGAAGTCGCCCCGTCCCTCCAGGCGGAAGCCCGCCCCCAGGTCATGCCCCAGTTCGAGGCCGGCCATGCCGAAGCGCCGACCGACGCCGTCCTTGTCGGAGAGCCCGCCCTTCACCACAGGACGCTCAGTGCCCTTCAGGAGCAGCGCCGTGGCGTTCGCGCTCACGTCGAAACCGCCGAGCCCCCGGGGGATGGCCACACTGACGGTGTTGAACACAATGGCGGTGAGGGCGTTGACCTGGATGCCTTTGTCGAAGGCATTGAAATCGAAGTAGGCCAGACCGCCCAGGGGCACCACCGGTGGCGTCAGGCCCGGGTCCACCAGGACCAGGCCGGCGAGGGCCCTCCCACTGCTCTTCGCCTTCTCCTCAATCCGGCGGGTGCCGTCGCCCTGGCGCGTATAGTAGCGGGCGCCCTCGGGCGTCACCTTCAGCATGGTGGATCCGGAGGCCCTGGCCGCGGCCCGTTCGGCTTCGAAGGCGAGGCCGTTCAGGTTGAACTCGCGGTAGGTGAAGCGCCGCTGCACTTGGATGACTCCGTCGGTGCTCACCCAGCGTTCGAAGGTGCGCACAGCCACGGGTCGCCACACGCCCGGGGCCACGGCCCCGTAGGTGAGGATTTCCCGCTCGCTCTTGACCGTGCCGGGCAGGTTCGAGCGCTCCCGGCGTTCCTCCAGGATCCGCCCCGTGGCCTCGTCCACATCGAGCTCTCCGGCATAGGCCAGGGGCTCCGGGACCACCGGCTCGAAGCGGAGCGTCCGGCGTCCAGGCCCGGCTGCGCCGCCGTCCCGGTAGCGGTAGCGTTCCGTCAGGCCGAGGGCCACGGGCAACGACACCGACTGCCGGCTTTCGATGAGGGGCAGCTGCACCTCGCCGTGGAGGTTGGCCTTGACGCCGTTGAGCCGGACTTCCTTCTGCAGCAATTCTGGCCACTCTCCGGCCTTCTCGAAATAGCCGAAGGTGAACCCGAGATCGCCTCCCGGGCCCCGCTGCCCCTGGATGTGCAGGTCCAGGTCCGCCTTGGCCTGGACCGTGTGGACACCGGTCCGGGCCCGCAGCTGGGCCGCCCGGACTTTGGCCAGCAGGGCGCCCACGTCGTAGGCATCAGCCGCGGTGACGGTCACCTCGTGCCGCTGCTCGGGCAGGGTCGCCGCAGTCCAGGCTCCGGCCACGAAGGTCCACCGGCGCGACTCCCCCGACCGCTGGCGCAGGGTGAGATCCCCGGGCCCGCCTTCCACCTCCAGGAAACCCGGCGGGATGAGGCTGGCCAGCTGCGCGGTCGGGCCTCCCGGCGGCACCACCAGCCGGCCCCCATCCCCCAGCAGCGCGGCGGCCTGGGGGCCTGGATCCGCCGGCAGCCAGAGGGTCCAGGGGCGGCCGGGGAAGGTCTCCTGGGCCTGGGCCAGTTGGCTCCGCCAGAGGGCGGGATTCAGGTTCAGATCCGCAGGCACCAGGGCCCCACCGTCCACCGCGCCCCAGGCGGTCTCATCCAGAATGGGTGAGGCCTTGGGATCGAAGGCGACATAGAGGCGCTGATTGGGGGACTGGGCCTTCAGGGCCTGGGCCGCCGCCAGCAGCAGTGGCACCCGGGCCTCACCCAGGGGCAGCCGCAGCCGCACAGCCGGGGCTGCCTTCAACCCGGCGACCAGGACGGTCCAACGCTGCCGGGCGGCTTCCACCTGGGCGGCATCCCGGTTGTCCCGGGGGACCAGCCCAACCGCGTCGACCGAGGTCAGATCCAGGTCGACGGGCAGGGGCACGCCGGCCCGCAGCGGGGCAGGCGGAGGTGGCTGGGCAGCCAGCACGAGGCTGAGGATCGGCAACAGGACGAAGGGGAATCGCAGCAAGGTGCCTCCGGCACTCCCGAGGCTACCGCACGAACCCACCGCCGGGTTATCCGGTATCCTCGACAGCTATGAGATTCACGGTCCGACTCACCCATGCCAACGGCGAAGTGTTGCTGCGGGAGTTCGAGGCGGATAATGCGGCTGCGTTGCGGGCTCGCGTCCTCGCCGAGGGCGGCTTCCCTCTGGAGATCACCCGCACCGACACAGCCTTCCGTAGCCGCAGCCAACTCAAGGTCGAGTCGCTGGTCCTCTTCAACCAGGAACTGCTGGCCCTGCTGAAGGCCGGCATCCCCCTGCTGCAGTCGCTGGAGCTGCTGGTGGGCCACGGCAAGGATGCCCAGCTGCGCCGAAGCCTCGCCCAGGTGGTGGAACTGGTACGGGAGGGCCTCTCCTTCTCGGATGCCCTGGAGCAGACCGGCACCTTCCCGCCCATCTACCGCAGCAACGTGGTGGCGGGCGAGCGCAGTGGCACCCTGCCGGAGGTGCTGGCCCGCTGGCTGGCCTTCCAGAAATTCGCCCAGTCTAGCCGCCGCCGCATCATCGAGGCCCTGTTCTACCCGGCCTTCCTGGTGGTGGTGATGATCGTGGCCCTGGGCGTGATCTTCAACGTGGTGTTGCCCCGCTTCGCGGAATTCTATGCCGGTGGCGACATCGAGATGCCCCTGATCACCCGGCTGTTGCTTGGGGCCGGCAAAGTGATCAGCGCCACGCTCTGGCTCCAGGGCCTGGCCCTCATCGGGTTGGTCGTGCTCATCCGCTGGATGGCCTCCTCCGAGGCCGGCCGCAGGTTGGCGGAGCGGCTCCTGCTGATGGTGCCCAAGATCGGCACCCTCTATCGCATGTATCACTCCAGTGTCTTCTGCCGAACCCTGGGGGTCCTGCTGTCCGGCGGCCTGCCCGTGGTGCAGGCCCTGGAGGTCGTCCAGCGCACCAGTCCCAGCGAACGCATGAAGGCCGGTCTGCTCATCATCACGGACAAGGTGCGCGCCGGCAGCAGCCTCAACCTGGCCCTGGAGCAGGCGAAGGTGCTGGATCCCCTGGCGGTGGAAATGGTGCGGGTGGGCGAGCAGAGCAGCGCCCTGCCGGAGATGCTCGATCACGTGGCCGACTTCTTCGATCAGGAAGTGGAGAAGGCCACTACCGCCGTCACCAGCCTCATCGGCCCCGTGCTCATCCTCCTCATGGGCATCGTCGTCCTGGGCCTGCTGCTGGCCATCTACCTGCCCCTGTTCAACGCCGGCAGCGTGGTGCGTTAGGCCCCACCAGCGCTCACCGGTACTTTTTTCTTAGCCACTTCTGCGGATCCTGAGGCTGGGCCTGGTGGCGGATCTCGAAGCCCAGACGGGGCCCATCCACGGTATCGCCCACGGCCCCCACGGCTTCCCCAAGCTTCAGCACCTGCCCCTTGGCGACGCTGATGCCCAGCAGGTGGGTGTAGAGGGTGAACCAGCCGCCACCATGATCCAGGATCACCATGGGCCCGTAGCTCTGGTAGTAGTCGGCGAAGGCCACCTTGCCATCAGCCACGGCCGCCACGGGCGCGCCACCGGTGGCTGAAATGAGCAGGCCGCTCTGCATGGTCTTCGTGTGGAAGCGCGGATGCAGGTGTTCGCCGAAGCCCAGCGCCAGGGCGCCCACCACCGGTTGGGGCAGGTCGCCCCGGAGGTTGGCAAAGGCCACGCTGGGTTCGAAGGCGTCCGCCCTGGGCTTGCCCAGGAGGCCGGACAACAGCCGTTCCAGTTGCACGGCCTCCTCGGCCAGCTCCGCCTGGGCCTGCTTCTGGGCCGTCTCGTCCTGCTCGAGCCCGGCGAGGAATTCATTGAGCTTGTCTTCCTGGAGCCGCAGGGCCGCCTGCAGCTTAGCGGCTTCCCGCGCCTCGGTGGCCAGTCGCGCGAGGACCTCCTTCAGGGCTTTCTCTTTGATGGCCAGATCGCCCTGGAGCAGGTGGATCAGCGTCAGGCGCTTGCGCTCCTGCAACCGGGCCCAGGCCAGCATGCGCCCCCGCACCAGCCAGGCCTCGAGATCCTTGAAGGTGACATAGAGGCCCAGATCGCCCCAGGGCCCCAGGGCCTGCAGCCAGCGCACCTGCTTGCGCAGGTCGCCCCGCAGGTGGAGCACTTCCCCCTGGATGCGGGCCTGCTCCTGGCCGATGGTCTGGACTTCACTCTGGGCCTGATCCTGGCGCAGCCGCGCGCCCTCCACCTGGGCCTTGGCGCGGTCGCGTTGCAGGGAAATGCCCTGGATCTCCACCAGCACACCCTTGCGACGCTTCTTCAGCGAAGCCAGCTGCTGGTCCACCTGGCCCAGGCGCCCCTGGATGGCCGCCAGCTTCTGCCGCAGCACCACGGGATCCTGGGCGCTCTGCGCCAGCAGGCACAGGGAGAGGACCACCGGCAGGAACAGGCTCAGGCCTTTGTGCATCGGCTACTTCCGGCTGCCCGCCGGTAGCAGCATGGCCAGCGCGCCCAGCACCAGCGGGCCGCCGATGGACAGGGGCAAGGCCAGGGGCGAGAAGGGATCCGAAGGCAGCTGGGCCATGGGCAGCAGGCGGACGAGGCTGTCCAGCACCCTCACCTGGCCGGCGCTCCAGCCCAGATCCTGGCCAAAATCCAGGAAGAAGCTGAGGCGCGGCCCCAGTTCCCGCAGCAGCAGCGTCAGCAGCAGGGCCAAGCCGGCACTGGACTTCAGCAGCCTTGAGAGCAGCACCGCCCACAGCAGCATCTGGAGGCCCAGCAGAAGCCCATGCAGATCGGCCCGCAGCAGCTCCGGCGGCCAGGCCTCGCCCATGAGCCGCCAGCTCAGCGCCCAGACGGGAATCAGCGCCACCTGGGACAGGAACAGCCCATGCAAGAAGCCCAGCCCCGTGCCCACGAAGAAGCCCTTGAGTCGTTCCCCCCGCGCTGCGGCGGCCGTCCACTGGCTCACGGGGCCGAAGGCGCCCAGCAGCACCACCAGCGACACCATCCAGTACATGACACCCTGCAGGTTGCCCACGGCGTAGGAGCGCAGTGAGTCGGCCCCCAGGGGGATCACGGTCCCGAAGAGCAGGATCTGGGAGCCATCCACGCCCTGCTGGCCCCGGATGCCCATGAGCACCACGCCCGTGAGGAAGAGGCAGAGCAGTGTCCAGCCGATGCGCAGTTTTGAACTACCGAAACGATCCATGCAAGCTCCAACGATTTGTTTCGATCATAACCCGAGGGGCCCGCCTTGCCCCGGTCCAGGACTCCGCGCTGGTGCCCCGTGCCGTGTCATGCTTCAATGCCTGTAAATCCCCAGGAGACTTCATGAGACAGCAGGCTCGCCTGACGGTCCTTGTAACTGCATTTTCCACCCTGGCGGTGCAGGCCCAGGCGCCGGTGATCACCAGCTACAACCCGGACACCCTGATCGTCCATCCAGAGCCGGTCATCGTAGCGACCCGGTTGTTCGGTGAAAACTTCTGGGTAAGCGGCCCCAATGACTCCAGCCGGCGCCACCTCTACATCCGTCAGGCTGGAGGCCCCTGGACCGAAGCCGGCATTTCGATCAGAGACATCAGCAACCATGACATGGGCATCACCATCCAGTCCCCGCCCTACCTGGCGACCCCGGGCCAGATCGAACTCAAGCTCGTTATCGACGGCGTGGAATCCCGCCCCTTCGCCATCCAGGTGCGGAAGGTCGGGCCCAAACTGGATTCCGTGAGCCCCGACCAGATCCTGCTGAAGCCGGGCCTCGATGAGGCCGCCTTCCAGATCAGCCTCCGTGGGCAGTTCTGGGTCAGCCCCACCGAGTGGTGGATCAACGGGAACTACTACGGCTGGTGCCACCAGCATCCAGACTTCGGCGACGAGGTCATCACATGGCCTGGTGAGCTGAGGAAGGCCGGCATCTACAAAGTTCAACTGAGGAACCCCTTGGGGGCTTCCGTAGACCGCATCGTGGAACTGGTGGGGGCCCCGGTGCTCATGGGCTCCATTCCTGCGGTCATCCATCCCTCCGACCTGTCCCCCAAGCCCCCGCCCGCTCCCGCAGCGTCCGTCAGCAGCCCCGGCAAGCTCCAGGTACTGAACACGGCCCAAGTTTCGACGACCCAACTGCGGCTGCCGACCTTCGAGCTCAAGGCCACCTTCCAGGGCAGCGCACCCACGGCCATGAGCTGGCAGACGGATCAGACCCCCTGGCAGGAGGTGCCCGTCAAGGGGGCCATCAAGGGCTCGGAGGTCCGCCTGAACCTGCCGGTCACGGCCCTCCTGCCCGCAGCCTGGGTAGAACTCCGCCTGGTCAACAAGGTGGGTGAATCAAAGCTCCGGATTCCTATAACACCCGACCCCGCGGCTGGCGTTCGCCCGTACGCCCACTTGGAAGTCGCCCGCAACCCCGCGGGCCAGGTCGATCGGAATCCCGGTAGTCCGGCGATGTCCCTCCGCACCCCCGCCGTGGTCACGCCGGTCGTTCCCAAGGAGGTTCCGCCTCTGCCGCCCGCTGCCACCCGGCGCCTGGATGCCCTCCTGCCCCGTCTGCAGCCTTCGGTGCGGAGCTGGGTCCAGGACCAGGCCCAGCGCCAGCGCGCTCTGCCTGCGCCGAACCTGGAAGCCATCCGCCAGGCGGCGCGTGATCGCTTCAAGCCGATGAACGACCCCGCTGCCGCGACCCGCCTCCGGGCCACGATCGCGGTGCGGCCCGGTCCACCGGCTCCGATGAACCCCGCCGCGCCCTCCGTCGGGCTTGGCTCCGCAGACATCGAAGCCCTGTGTTTCATCGTCCTGATGGAGGCCAGCAAGAGCTCGCAGCAGGACCTGAAAGCGATCATGGACGGCGTCAAGGCCAGCAACAAGCAGAAGGAGCAGCTACGCCAGCTCATGAACGAAGTCCAACGGCAACGGGCGGGTGCCCGCCCGAACGACACGCCCTGCGCGTCACCCGACTGCAAGGCCCTGGAAGCAAGCCTGCGGACTCTGACCACCCAGTTGCCTGGCAAGGCCCGCCTCACGCTTCCTCCCATCGCCACCATCGGTGACCTTGCAGGCATCGAAGCGAAGCTGAAGGGCTCTCTCGATTCACTGTCCGAAATGGGGGAGATGGAGTCGCTGCGATTGCAGATGGCCATGGACCGCATGAGCAAGTTCATGGCCGCCCTGTCCAACCTCGAGAAGAAGGCTTCGGACACCTCGGACGCCATCATCGCCAACCTGAAGTGAAGTGGGGTTGGTTCAGGCTCTCGCCAGCACCCGGACCAGGTGCGCCTTCACTTCGGCCAGGCGCTCGGGCAGCACGGCCACGAACACCGTGTCATCGCCCGCGACGGTGCCCATTTGCCCGGGCAGGGGATCGGCGTCGAGGCTGAGACCCAGGGCCTGGGCGAAGCCGGGGGCCGTGCGCAGCACCAGCAGGTTCGGCGGGGCCTCGATGATGCTGACCTCGGGCAGAGCCTGGGCGCCGGACTCGACTCGGCGGTAGCGCCCCTGGACCTTCAGCACACCCAGTCGCCGCAGGCGCCTGGACAGCGTGGATTGGGTCAGCTCATGCCCCTGGGCCTCCAGACGCACCAGCAGGTCGCCCTGGTCGGCGATGGGGGCAGCCTCCAGCAATTGGAGGATGAGGGTGTCCAGATCCATGCATGGATCATGCATGGAATTGCATAATTCAACAAGCTGTTTCACAGCTAACGCCGAATTCACACCGAATTAATCTTGAATTAGCAATCAGTAGATGCATAATATGCACTCTGCCGCTTGGTTATGCACCCCCATGCGCGCCCATGCCCAGGATGTCCGCATGTTCACCCACACCCCCATCTCCGCCCTGCTGCCCACCTACGCCCCCTATCCCTTTCCCCTCGTCCGCGGGGCAGGTGATCGCGTCTATGACGACCGCGGCCAGGCCTGGTGGGACTTCTACGGCGGCCACTGCGTGTGCGCCACGGGCCACAGCCACCCCGCCGTCGTGAAGGCCGTGGCAGAGCAGGCCGCCTCGCTGCTCTTCTACTCCGCCGCGGCCGCCCTGCCCGTGCGGGACCAGGCCGCGGCGCTGATCACCACCTTCGCGGGCATGGACTCGGTCTTCTTCTGCAACAGCGGCGCCGAGGCCAACGAAAACGCCCTCAAGATCGCGCTGCTGCTCACCGGACGGAAGACGCTGGCGGCCTTCGAGGGCGGCTGGCATGGTCGCACCCTGCTGGCCCTCTCGGTCACGGATGATCCGAAAATCACGGAGCCCTTCGCCGACCAACTCGTACCGACTTTGCGCCTCCCTTTCGGCGATCTCCGGACCCTCGATGCCGCCGATTTCTCGGACATCGCGGGCGTCATCCTCGAGCCCATCCAGAGCATGGCCGGCATCAAGACCGCTTCCCGCGAATGGTTCCAGGCTCTGCGCGCCAAATGCGATACCTCGGGCACGCTGCTCATCTTCGATGAGATCCAGACCGGCATGGGCCGCCTGGGAACCCCCTTCGCGGCGCAGTTCTACGGCGTGCGGCCCGACCTCATCACCTCCGCCAAGGGCCTGGCCTCGGGCGTGCCCATGGGCGCCACCCTCATGACCGCGGCGGTGGCCACCAAGCTCAAGGGCGGCGACCTGGGCAGCACCTTCGGCGGTGGCCCCCTGGCCTGCGCGGCCCTGCTGGCCACGGTGGCTGTCATCGAAGCAGAAGGCCTGATGGACCGGGCCAGCGCAGCCGCTGCGCGGCTGCGGGAGGAACTGAAAGGCTCCGTGGTGACCGATGTGCTCGGCGAGGGCCTACTACTGGGCCTGCGGAGCCAGCACGCCGCCCTTCTCAAGAAGCACCTGTTCGCCCACAACATCCTCGTGGGCGGTTCCGGCGAGCCCACCGTGCTGCGCCTCATGCCGCCCCTCAACGTGAGCGGCGAGGCCCTCCAGGCCCTTATCACGGCCATCCATGCCTTCGTACCGGAGCAGCCATGAAGCACTTCACGCGCATCGCAGACCTGGGGCCCGCGGGCGTCCGGCAGCTCCTCGACGTGGCCGCGAACTGGAAGCAGAGCGCCCCCGGCGCCCTCTTCGCCAACCGCCTCCTGGGCATGGTCTTCTTCAACCCGAGCCTGCGCACCCGGGCCAGCTTCGAGGCGGCCATGCTCCGTCATGGCGGCCACGCCATCGTGCTGGAGGTAGGCGCGGGTACCTGGAAGCTGGAGGACCGCGACGGCGCCGTCATGAACGGCGACCGGGCCGAACACGTGCGCGAGGGCGTGCCCGTGCTGGGCCGCTACGTGGACCTACTGGCCGTGCGCACCTTCAGCGGCGGCGAGGGCGACGCAACAGATGAACTGGACCCCGTCATCAACGCCTTCCGGCGCTTCTCCACGGTGCCCGTGCTCAGCATGGAGAGCGCCCGGGAACACCCGCACCAGGGCCTCGCGGACCTGCTTACCATCCAGGAAGCCCACGGCAGCACCAAGGTGCCCGTCACCCTCACCTGGGCGCCCCACATCAAGCCCCTGCCCAAGGCCGTGCCCAATTCCTTCCTGCTCACCGCCGCGGCCTGCGGGGCCGAGATCCGCGTGGCTCATCCCAGGGGCTACGAGCTGGCGCCGGAAGTTCGCGCCGAAGCCGAGGCCTATGCCGCCGCCACCGGCGGGAAGATCAGCTACACCCACGACCAGGACGCCGCCCTCGAGGGCAGCGCCGCTGTCTACGCCAAGGCCTGGGGGCCCTCCACCAGCTCGGGGATCGAGGCTGCGCCCATGGCCGACCTCGGCGCCTGGATGCCCACCGCCGCCCACATGCAGAAGGCCTCGAAGGAGGCCATCTTCACCCACTGCCTGCCCGTGCGCCGGAACCTGGAGGTCCACGACAGCGTCCTGGACGGCCCCTGGAGCCGCGTCGTGGACGAGGCCGAGAACCGCTTCCACGTGCAGCGGGCCACCATCCACGCCCTGCTGTCGCAGGGCTGAGTCCCCAATCCCCAGTCTTCAGACTTCAGTCTTCAGTCCCCATTCCCGAGGTTGTGATGCCCCTTTCCCCGAACCCCTACGCCGCCCTCAAGGAAGCCTCTCAGTACGTCCGCCTCTTCCGCGGCAAGACCTTCGTGGTGAAGGTGGGCGGCGAGGTGCTGGTGGAACCCAAGATCCGCAAGGCCCTCTGCGAGCAGCTGGCCCTGCTCTGGTCCTTTTCCATCCGGGTGATCGTGGTGCACGGTGGCGGCACCGAGCTGGACGCCGTCTGCGCGTCCATGCACATCCCCGTACAGAAGGTGGCCGGACGGCGCGTCACGAGCCCCGAGGTGCTGGACGCCGCCAAGATGGTCTTCGCGGGCCAGGTGCACATGGACCTGCTGGCGGACCTCCAGGCCGCGGGCGTGCCCGCCGTGGGCCTCACGGGCCTGGATGCCGGCCTGGTGAAGGCCCACAAGCGGCCCCCGGTGTCAGTGGTGGCGGACGGCGCCACGGAGGCCCAGCTGGTGGACTTCGGTCTCGTGGGCGACATCGATGCCGTGGATCCCCACATCCTCAGCCACCTGCTGGAGGGCGGCTTCGTGCCCGTGGTGGCGCCCCTCTCCGGCGGCACCGATGGCGCCATCTACAACACCAACGCCGACACCATCGCCGCCAGCCTGGCCGCGGCGGTGGGGGCGGAAAAGTTGTTCTTCCTGCTCTCCGTGCCGGGCCTGCTCAAGGACGTCTTGAAACAATCCTCGCTGATCCCCCACGCCACCCTGGAGGAGCTGGCCGCCTACGAGGCCAAGGGCATCATCAGCGGCGGCATGCGGCCCAAGATCACCGCCGTGAAGGCCGCGCTCCAGGGCGGCGTGGCCAGCGTCCACCTGGTGAGCGGTACCGCGCCAGACGCCCTGCTGGCCGAGATCTTCACCAACGAGGGCAGCGGGACCATGATCGTCAGTGGGACCCTCGGTGGGATCGTCGCCGCCGTGACCGCGGTGGTCGCCGGATGAACCCCGCCGAGCTGATCACCCTGCTGGTCGGCACCCCCAGCGTGTCCGGTGAGGAAGGTCCACTGGCCGACCTCCTGGTGGACCTGCTGGGCTCGAAAGGTCTCCATGTCCACCGGCAGGGGCAGAACCTCTGGTTCAGCTTCGGCAGGAAGGGTGGCTCGAGGCTGCTGCTCAACTCCCACCTCGATACCGTGCCGCCCTGTGCGGGCTGGGAAGGGGATCCCTTCACACCCACCTGGAACGGTCCGCGGCTCCAGGGCCTGGGCGCAAACGATGCCAAGGGCTGCGTGGCCGCCATTCTGCTCGCGGCCTTCGAGCTGGCGCAACAGGACCTGGCCGGCGAAGTGGTGGTGGCCCTCACGGCCGAAGAGGAGACGGGCGGTCAGGGCATCTCCACCATCCTCGACCAGCTGGGCCCCTTGGATGGCGCCGTGGTGGGCGAGCCCACGGGCCTGCGCGTCTGCGCCGCCCAACGGGGCCTCCTCATCCTGAAGTGCACCGCCCGGGGCCAGAGCGGCCACGTGGCCAATGCCCAGATGCTGGGCGCCGAGAATGCCATCCACAAGGCGGCCCGGGACATCGGCCGGGTGGCGGCCATGGCCTTCCCCATCCACCCGTTGCTGGGTTCGCAGAAGGCCCAGGTCACCCAGATCCAGGGTGGGCTCCGGCGCAACCAGGTGCCGGACGCCTGCGAGTTCTTCGTGGACCTCCGCACAGGCCCCGATCAGGATCACGACGCCCTCGCCGCGGACTTCCAGCGGCAGCTGGAGAGCGAGGTGGCCGTCCACTCCAAGCGCTACCTGCCCAAAGGCACGGATGCAGCCCACCCCATCGTCCGGGCCGCCCTCCAGGCCGCGGGCAAGGCCGGCCCCGTGGGCTCGGGCACCACCTCGGACTGGGCCTTCCTGGGCGATATTCCGGCCGTGAAGGTGGGCCCCGGCGACACCTTCCGCAGCCACGCGCCCAACGAGTACCTGACCCTGCCCGAACTCGAAGCCGGCGCGGCCTTCTACGCGAACCTCGTCCCCGCTTTCTTCAAGATGCAGGTGCCCCATGAATGATGGTTCAACGCTCTGGGCCAAGGATCTGCCGCTGGACGTGGCCATCCATCGCTTCACCGTGGGCGAGGATCCGGACACGGACCTGGCGCTGCTGCCCTGGGACGCCCTGGGCAGCGCGGCCCACGCCAAGATGCTCGCGGCCTCGGGCCTCCTGGAGCCCGGTGATGCCAGCGCCCTGGTGCGCGGCCTGAAGCGCATCGCGAACCTGGCCCGGCAGAACGCCTTCCCCATCCCGCCCCATCTCGAGGACGGCCACACCGCCATCGAGGCCGATCTCACCCGCAGCCTGGGCGCCGTGGGCCAGCGCATCCACCTGGGCCGGTCCCGGAACGACCAGGTGATCCTCGCGCTCCGGCTATATCTGCGCGACGCCCTGCTCCGCCTGGGCCTCCGAGTCTCGGACCTGGCCACCGCCTTCGTGGCCTTCGCCCGGACCCACCAGAGCGTACCCCTGCCAGGCTACACTCACCTGCGCCGGGCCATGCCCAGCACCTTCGGCCTCTGGGGCGCCGCCTTCGCGGAAGGCCTACTGGAAGAGCTCGAGGCCCTGCAGGCGGTCTACCAGCGGCTGGATCGCTGCCCGTTGGGATCGGCCGCGGGCTTCGGCGTGCCCCTGCCCATCAACCGGGAGCTGACGGCCTCGCTGCTGGGTTTCTCGAAGGTGCAGCGCAGTCCCATCGACGTGCAGAACAGCCGGGGCCGGCACGAAGTGGCTCTGCTGCAGTGGGCCGCCTCCGCGGGCGGCGTCCTCGAGAAGTTCCTCTGGGACGTCTCCTTCTACAGCACCGAGGAATTCGGCTTCCTCAAGCTGCCGGACGCCTTCACCACTGGCTCGAGCATCATGCCCCAGAAGAAGAACCCGGACGTGGTGGAGCTGGCCCGGGGCCGCTGCCGCGAGCTGCGGGGCACCGCTGGCCTGGTGGAACAGATCGGCTCGGGCCTGCCCTCCAGCTACCACCGGGACCTGCAGCTGCTCAAGCGGCCCGTGATCCTGGGTCTGCGCCAGGCGGACGAGCTCTTCAGCGTGCTGGTGCGGCTCATTCCCGCCCTGACGGTGAACGCCGAAGCCACCGCGGCCGCCAGCACCGACGAGCTCTACGCCGCGCACCAGGCCTACGTCTACGTCCAGGAGGGCCTGCCCTTCCGCGAGGCCTACCGCAAGGTGGCCCAGCAGATCCAGGAAGGCACCTTCGCCCCGGATCGCAGCGCCCTCACCGCCACCCACCTGGGCGGCGCCGGCAACCTGGGTCTGGACGAGCTCGCCCAAGAACTCAGCGCCGCCCGCTCCTGGATCGAGGCTCAGCGTGAGCTGCACACGCAGGCCGAGGAGGCGCTATGGGCGAACTGAATACTGAATTTTTACCGCAGAGGCCGCAGAGCTTGCAGAGGAAAAGCAAATCCTCGTTTTCAGTTCTCTGCGCCCTCTGCGATCTCTGCGGTTGACTGTTTTTTGCATTCAGAATTTGCCGTTGCTGAAGGGCCTCCCATGACCAAGCTCGCCGTCCTCGCCTTCTCCGGCGGCCTCGACACCTCCTTCTGCGTGTTCTACCTGAAGGAGCAGGGGTACGACGTGGCCACGGTCACGGTCAACACCGGCGGCTTCTCGCCCCAGGAGCTGGCCCGCATCGAGGCCGCGTCACCGAGCCTGGGCGCCCTCAGCCACACCACCGTGGATGCCCGGGCCGGACTCTTCGAGGGCTACCTGCGCTACCTGGTCTACGGCAACGTGTTGCGGGGCCAGATGTATCCCCTGTCAGTCTCGGCTGAACGCGTCTGCCAGGCCCGGGCCGTGGCCGAGCTGGCCAAGGCCATGGGTGCGGTGGCCATCGCCCACGGCTCCACGGGCGCGGGCAACGACCAGGTGCGCTTTGACGTGGCCTTCCGGGCCCTGGCGCCGGAGCTGGAGATCCTCACCCCCATCCGCGACCTGGGCCTCTCCCGCGCCGAGGAGATGGCCTACTGCGCCCAGCGCGGCCTGGCCTTCCCGGAGAAGACCAGGGACTACTCCATCAACGAAGGCATGTGGGGCACCAGCGTGGGTGGCCGGGAAACCCTGGATGCCTGGACCACGCTGCCCGAGGCCGCCTTCCCCGGCGGCGTCATCGGCGCCGTTGCGCCCCGGACCCTGACCCTCAGCTTCGACGCTGGCGTGCCCGTGGCCCTGGACGGCCAGGCCTTGGACCCCGTCGCCCTCATCGCCCAGCTCAATGATCTGGGGCGGCCCTACGGCATCGGCCGGGGCGTGCACCTGGGCGATACCATCCTCGGCATCAAGGGCCGCGTGGGCTTCGAGGCCCCGGCCGCGCACCTGCTCATCGGCGCCCACCGTGAGCTGGAGAAGCTGGTCCTCAGCGGTAAGCAGCTCTTCTGGAAGGAGAGCCTGGGCAACCTCTACGGCTCCCTGCTCCACGAGGGCCACTTCTTCGA
>JBBRZL010000051.1:0-20457 GCA_038236735.1 Holophagales bacterium
CGACCCAGGCTTTCGAAGCGCTCTACCGCCGCATCCTCCAGCTAGCCGATACCCACACAAAGGGCCGAGTGCTCGTCACGCTGGGTGGCGGCTACGAGGCCCAGGTGGTGGCCCGGGTCTGGACACTCCTCTACCTCACGATGATGGAACTCCCCATTCCCTTGGAGCTTCCTGGGGAATGGCTGGAACGCTGGCAGACGCTGCTGGGGCCCGAGGTCGGCCGCACCCTCCACGACCCGGTACCGGCCTTCCCTGAATTTCCAGGCCGGGAAGAGCGGGCCCGGCGCAATCAGGACGTGGTGGGTCGCCTGCTGGATTCCCTGCTGCGCTACTGGCTCTGATACCGGCCCGGGATTTTCTTCCGCTATCCTCAGGGGATGATTGGACGCCTGCGCGGGGAACTCATCCAGAAGCTGCCGAACCTGGCCCTCGTCGAGTGCGGGGGCGTGGGCTTCGCAGCGGCCATCAGCCTGTCCACCTATGGACTGCTGCCGGAGGTCGGCACCGCCGTGGTGCTGCACACGGAGCTGCTGGTGCGCGAGAACGAGATCGCGCTGCTGGGCTTTTCGTCGACGCAGGAACGGGAACTCTACCGGCTGCTGGTGAAGGTGGACGGCGTGGGACCCAAGCTCGCCTTGGCGGCCCTGGGGGCCCTGTCCCTCGAGGATCTGGTGCAGGCCATCCGCGGCCGGGACGTCAAAGTCCTCACGCGCATTCCCGGCGTGGGAAAGAAGACCGCCGAGAAAATGTGCTTCGAGCTCTCGGAAAAGCTGGGCGGATTGTCCGGCCTGGATGGCCTTTCGGGCGTTCCAACCGGCGATCCCTGGGAGGAGGGTCTGCGCTCGGCCCTTACGAACCTTGGTTTCAAGGAGGACGTGGTGCTACCGGTGGTGGCTGTCCTGCGCGCCGAGAAGCCGCCCCTGGTGGAGGCCATCCGCCAGGCCCTGAAGGCCCTGCAGCGATGAGCATCCGCATCCTGGCCACCTCGGCCCTCGTGGGCCCCGCCCTGGCGGAGCTCGGCGTGCGGTTCCCGGAACTGCGCATCGCGCCCTTTCGCTCACCGGACTGGAATGCAGCCCTGCCTGAGGCCGAGGCGCTGGTGGTGGTGGTGTCCGAACCGATCACCGAGGCGGACCTGGACGCGGCCCCGAAGCTGCGGGCCCTCGGCACCTGTTCCGTGGGCGTGAATCATCTGCCCCTGCGGGCCTGTCAGGCGCGGGGCATCGCCGTGGTGAACACGCCGGGTGTCTTGACCGATGCCACGGCCGACCTGGCTCTGGCCCTGCTGCTGGCCCTCACGCGCCGCGTCGCGGAAGGTGAAGTCCTGGTGCGCTCGGGTGCATGGACGGGCTGGCGCCCCGATCAGCTCCTGGGCCTGGGCCTCACGGGCAAGGCCTGCGGCATCCTCGGCAGCGGTCCCATTGGCCAGGCCTTTGCGAAGCGCGTCTGGGCCCTGGGCATGACGCCTCTCTTCTGGGACCGGGATGGCCGGGGCGGCGCCGTGGACTTCGGCACCGGCGGTGCACCGCGCTTGCCGCTGGCGGATTTGCTACCCCGCTGCGCCGTGCTTTCCCTCCATTGCCCGCTGACGGACCAGACCCGCGGTCTGCTGAACCGGACCGCGCTGGAGCAGCTGCCCGCCGGTGCCGTGCTCATCAACACCGCCCGGGGTGGCATCCTGGATGAAGACGCCGCCATCGACCTGCTGGAGGCGGGCCGCCTCGGGGGCGTGGGCCTGGACGTGTACGCGGAGGAGCCGCGCGTGAACCCCCGTTGGTTACTGGCACCCCGCACGGTGCTGCTGCCCCATCTCGGCTCTGCCACGGTGGAAACGCGGGAGGCGATGACGCGCCTGCTTTGCGACGGACTCGCCGTCGCGCTCGAGCATCCATCCAATTAGATCGGTCGCCCTCGGATGCTTGGCGGGGCTTCCCTGGTGCTACCCTTGAGCCATTCACGAGGCATCCCATGGCGCGCCCCTGGCTTGAGCTGTTAGACCCTGGCCTGACCGCCCTCAAGAAGGCGGTGGGCACTGGCTTCCAGGAGCGGCTGGACCTCGCTCGCGCCCTCAATGGGCGCGCCCGTCACGAAGAAGCCAAGGAAATCCTGGACCAGCTGCTGGCCGAGAATCGGGCCCACGCGGAGGCCTGGTTCGAGCGCCTGCTCTGCTTCAGCGACCACTCCGGCGAAGAGGAGGGGCAGGAACTGCTGAATCAGCTGGAATCCCTGCGGGACGAGCATCCCACCATGGGAGGCCACCTGCGCAACCTCGGCTACCTGCGCCTGCTACGGCAGGATCTCGAAGGCGCTGAGCAAGCCCTCCAGCAGGCACTTGCGCTCAATGGTCAGGACCCGAAGACCCTCGAGCTGGCTGGCCTCGTGCAGTTGCACCTGAGTCGCCCCTCCGAAGCCAAAGCCTGGCTGTTGAAGGCCCTCAGCCTCAATCCCAAGGACCCGCGCACCCTGCGCCTGCTGGCCATCGCCATGGAACAGCTGGGTGACAAGGCTGGGGCCGAAGCCCAACTCGTCGCAGCGTTGCGGGTCGACGCCGACTACTACTGGGGCTGGCATGCCCTGGGTGAGCTGCTCTTGAATCGTGGCGAGCTGGCAGACGGTCTGCGCTGCATCCAGCGGGCCCGCAGCCTGCACGTCTGCGACCCGGCCAGCTATTTCATCCTTGCGGAGATCTTCAGCGAACAGGGCCACCTGGAACTGGCCCAGGGGCAGCTGCACACCCTCATGCTGCTGGCCCCGCCCGGGCCCGTACTGGCCGAAGCCCAGGCCCTTCTGGGTGAACTCAAACGGGACATGGGCGACCGCGATGGCGCGCTCTCCTACTTCAGCCTCGCCACCGAAACTGACCCCGATGCCGCGAACCCCTGGGCTGCCCTGGGCGACATGGCGCGGGAGGAGTCCCGCTGGGAGGACGCCCTGCGGTGCTACCGCGAAGCCCTGGAACGGGAGCCCGATGCCGCGGATCTCCAGGTCCAGCTCGGCTATGTTCTGGTCGAGACCCGTCAGACCGCCGCCGCCGAGCAGGCCTTCCGGCAGGCCCTGGAGCTTGATCCGGGCGAATACAGTGCCTACCTGGGCCTGTCAGAGGTCTATCGCTTCACCAACCGGCGCGAGGACCAGATGAACATGGTGGACCAGGCCCTGGCCCTGGCCCCCCAAGATGCCGACGTCTGGAACGCCAAGGGCGTCGCGCTGGAGGTCACGAACCGCTGGTCTGAGGCCACCGAGGCCTATGAACGGGCGCTGTCCCTGGAACCCCAGCACCGGAAGGCCGCGAACAACCTTGGCTTCGTCCTCGAAAAGCGCATGAACCGCGACGAACCGGAACTGCGGGAACGGGCCACCGAAGCCTGGAAGCAGCGCTTCCTCCTCTGCCGCGACGAGGGGCAGAGCGTGAAGATGGCCGCCGAGCACCTGACCCAGCTGGGCATTAGTGATGACACCCTGCGAGAGTGGTTGCGCCCTGACTTCCTGGGGACCGATTCCCAGGGGTAACACTCCTGTAACAGAGCTGTCACTCCTGCATTTCCAGCAAGTTACAAAGAGGCGCCTAGGCGCTGTGGAAAAGCCTGCGGATTGGACCCTTCCAGTGGCCCTAAACATTGTCCAGAAATGGGGTTCCGGGAGTCATGTTGGCCAAATAGCTTCAATGCAATTTCTTTATAATCAATATTTAGATTGACGATCTTTCTGGTTCGGATGATTTGTTCGTTTTGGTAGTTTTCCACATTTTTCGCTTTCTTTCGTATTGACAGGAAAAAGGCCTTGGACGCTGGTGATCCAAAGGCGAAAAGGTTCCTGTCAACCCATTTCCGTCACGCCCATTTCTTCACACCAGAGCTTCCGCCTCGCGGAGTTGGACGCTCACCAGTCGGGAGCAGCCAGCTTCTTCCATGGTCACGCCATAGAGGGTATCCGCCGCGACCATGGTGGGCTTCTGATGCGTGATGACGATGAACTGGGTGTCGGCCTTCATTTTCTGCACCATGGCGGCGAAGCGGCTCACGTTGGCCTCATCGAGGGGCGCGTCCACCTCGTCGAGCACACAGAAGGGGCTGGGCTTGAAGTGGAAGATGGCAAAGAGCAGTGAAATGGCCGTGAGGGCTTTCTCGCCGCCACTGAGCAGAGTGAGGGCCTTGGCTGACTTGCCGGGCGGCTGCGCCGTGATTTCGATGCCGCATTCGAGCAGGTTCTTCGGGTCCTCTAGGCTGAGGAAGGCGCTGCCGCCGCCGAAGGCCTCCCGGAAGACATCCTGGAATCTCAAGTTCACGAAATCGAAGGCCTCGCGAAAGCGATCTTCGCTGGTGGCGTTGATCTCGAGGATGGTGGCCTCCAGGTTCCCGATGGCCGCCGTGACGTCCGCCCGCTGCTCGGCCATGAAGGCCAGGCGCGTTTCCGCCTCTTCCAGTTCCTGAATGGCCAGGGGGTTGACGCCGCCCAGGTCCAGGCGCCGGCCATGCAGCTCGTTCAGCCGGGTCTGGTAGACCAGCTCGCCCTCGGCCCAGGCCTCCCGCTCGGCCTCGCTGAGGCCGGCGAGGAAGGCGGGGATGTCGAGGCCCAACGCCAGCTCCACTTCCTTGGCCAGAGCCTCCTGGTTGCCTTGCACCTGCGCGCCATGGATGAGCGCCTCCTGATGCTGGATGCGAGCATTCTCCAGGGCGCCCTGGAGCTCCCGGGCGGCCCGTTCCTGCACGCGGAGCGTTTCCTGGTCCAGTTCGAGGATCGGCTGAGTCTCCTGGGCCAGAACCAGTACCGCCTCGCGCTTCCCCAACAGATCCTGGCTATCCGATTCCAGCTCAACCATGCGGCGGGCGCAGGCTTCCATCCGGGCCACCTGCTCCACAGCCTCCACTGCCACCCGTTGGCGTTCAGCTTCCAGATCGAAGCGCCCCCGCTGGGCGAGCTGGAGGTGGCGTTCATGGCCATCCCGTTCAGCCCAGGCGGCATCCCGGCTCCGGGCGACTTCGAGACGCTGGTCGCGGCGTTCATCCAAACGGTGGCGGGCCTCAAGAACCAGCTGCTCCGCCTGCTGGATGGCCGACTCAAGGGCCGCGTCTCCGCTCTCCTCCGGATGCTCCTCGAGCTCCCGCAGCAGGGCCTGGAGCCGTTTGATCTCCGTCTCGATCTGCTCCCACAGGGCATCCGCCCGCTCGCTGGCGGCGCGGATCTCCGCCAGCTGCCCCTGGAGCGACGTCTTCTGCGACATCAGGGTGTCCACCCGGCGGCGAAGTTCCCGCAGGTCCTCTTCGATTTCGGTGGACCGCTCACGGGCCGCGCGGGCCTCGTCGCCGCCCCGGCCGCGCTGGGCCTCGAGCTCATCCACCCGGTCCAGCAGGGCCTCACGGGTGGCCTTGGCCTCCTCCTGTTCAACCCGCAGTTTGAGCGGCGAGGCGGCAGGTGCCGACACGCCCAGCTGCAGGGGCCCGAAGGGGAGGCGGATGAAGCCGGGCGACACGAAGGCCAGCTCGGGATGGGCCAACGCCAGGGCCGGCAGCGCCTCGTCCGTGCAGCGGAAGGCACGCCCCAGCAGGCCACCGAGAGGACGCGCTGTGCCGGTCCAATGAAGGTGGTCACGCAGGGGCTCGGCGCCCTCGGGAGTGGAGGGCATGGAACCCGCAGCAGCCTCGGCTTCCAGGGCCAGCAGCAGATGACCAGGAGCCCCCGAAGCCTGCTCAGCCAGGGCCACGTCCACGGACAGCGTCTGGAGCCACACGCCCAGCAGGCGTTCGACGTCGGGTCGCAGATCCTCGTCCACCGTGAGCAATTCCACCAGCGCCTGGGGCCGGTTGCCCTGCTCCTTCAGCCAGGTGAGCCCCTTCTTCAGTTCCTCGTCGCCGAAGCTCTTCGCGAGCAGGTCGGAGATCTGCCGCAGCCGGCGCTCGGAGGCGTCCAGCTCGGCCTCGGTGCGGTGGTGATCCTGACCCAGGACGCGCTGCGCCTCTTCCAATTGTTCGGCGCGGCGGCGCTGATCCAGCGCCGCCTCCTCAGCCTGCTCTAACTGGTGCAGCAGCCCCTCCAGAGTCCGCTCCACCTGGTTGGCCTCCGTTTGCAGGCTCTCCAGGCGCGGGGCCCGCACCGATTCCTCGTGGTTCAGGGCATCGAGCCGTCCTTCCAACTGGGCGATCTGGCTCTGGAAGGCCAACCGCTGCTTCTGGCGGGCCAGGGTCTCCTTCTGGGCTTCCGCCTTGCGCTCCTTCAAGGCCTGGAGCGCGGCCTCCCCATGGCGGAGGGCGCCCTGGGCCAGCGCAAGGCCTTCCTCGGCCTGGCCCAGCTCCGCCTCCCGGAGACTCAGCCGTTCGGTGGCCTCCACCAGCCGCGCCTCCAGCTCCGAAAACGATTCGCCGGATTCGGCCAGGCGGGTGGCAAGGGCCTGGATGTGTTCGTCCAGGCGATTCCGCTGGCCTTCCGCCTCCTGGCGGCGCTCCTCCTGGAAGCTGCGCTCCTGCTCTGCCAACTGCAGGCGCTGATCGAACCCCAGGATGGCGCTGGCGCGCTTGGCCTGGGTCTGCTGCTGTTCGTCCACGGAGAGGCGCAGGGCCTCCACTTCGGAGGCCTTCTCCGAGACCTGGGCGGTGAGTTCCGCCACGCGGCGTTCCGTCTGGTCCAGCAGATCGAGGATGCGCTGCTTGGCGGCCTCCAACTCCACCGCCTTGCCCGCGAGCAGGATGCGCTGGGTGGCCTTGATCTCGGTGTCCAGCTCTTTCGCCTTGCGGGCCCGGGAGGCCTGGCGGCGGAGCGAATCCATCTGTTTGTTCAACTCGAACAGGATGTCGTCCAGGCGCTGGAGGTTGGCGCGGGTCTCATCCAGCCGTTTCTCTGCATCGGCGCGGCGCAGCTTGTACCGGGTGATGCCCGCGGCCTCCTCGAGCAGCACACGGCGGTCCTTGGGCTTGCTGCTGAGGATCAGGTCGATCTGGCCCTGCTGGATGAAGCTGTAGGCGCGGGTACCCATGCCGGTATCCAGCAGGAGGTCCTGCACGTCCTTGAGCCTGGCTTCCCGGCCGTTGATGCGGTATTCGCTGCCGCTGTCCCGGTAGAGGCGCCTGGAGATGACCACCTCGCGGGTGGCCCCGGGCAGGGCCGGGTCGGGCATTTCGAGCACCAGCTTCACCTCGGACATGCCCATGGGCCGGCGCTTGGCCGTGCCCGCGAAAATCACGTCCGCCATCTCGGAGCCGCGCAGCATGGAGGGCCGCTGCTCGCCGAGCACCCAGGCAAGGCTATCGGAGATGTTGGATTTTCCGCACCCGTTGGGGCCCACCACGGCCGTCATCCCACCCGGGAAGCTGAGCTTCTGGGGCTCGGCGAAGGACTTGAATCCGTGGAGTTCGAGGGAGATCAGGCGCACTTGAGCAGCTTTCCAGAAAAGGCAGCGGGAACATCTTGCTCTATCATTCCACACCATGCATGGGATCCCATCTCGGCATCTGTGACGATCCGGCCCTTGGGCAACGGCCGGAAGGCCGGTAGAATCGATCTTTCCCCTGGTCCCGTCCGGAGTCACCTGTGCCGCCTCTTCCAGCCACCCTGCGCGACCCTGCGGCCCATGACCGCGGTACGCCTCGTCTAACGGCGACGCCGAGGGTTTTCCAGGGCCGGGAGTCCCGGCCTTGAAAGTTCCCATTCTCCAGTCGCCGGAGGCCTCCCTGCTATGGCTGGAAGCCCATCGCGTCCAAGCTGGCCCCCATCGGCGACCCCTCAGCGGGACGCCCACCGAGGATCAGCTGGCCCAGGCCCTGGCCGCCCTGCCCCAGGGTCCCACCCGGTGGGTGGTGGATGATCTCTGGGCGCCGTCGGTCCTCCTGCGGGATCTGATCGAGCTCCCCAAGGGCACCGAAGCCCAGGAAGCCTTCTTCCGGTGGCGCTTTGCCCAATCCCTGGCCCTGATGGAGCCCCATTTCGTCCAGGCCCTCGAAGTGGAGCCTGGCACCTGGCTGGCGGCGGGCATTCGCGAAGAGTTCCGCGAATCACTTCTGCAACTTGGCCTTCGCATGGACCGCACCCTCCATGGCCTCACACCGCGCTGGCTGCATCTCTACAATCTGCTCGCCCCGACCCTCACGCTGCCCGGCTTGCTGCTCTCGCTGAGCCCGGCTGGCGAAGGGCGCTACTCAGGCACCCTGGTGGCCTGGGGACGCACACTCTGCCTGCTGCGCCAGTGGACGGAGCCACTCGATCCCCAGGGCTGGAATGAGGAACGCATCGCGCCCAGCGCCGCCTTCCTCCAGCGGGAGTCGCGGTCTCCCCAGCAGCTGTTCGTCTGGGGCGCTCCGGCCTGGCCGGACAGCGGCCTGCCCACGCGCTTCCTCGACGACCGCTTCGCCCTTGGCGTCGTGCCCTGATGGCCGTCCCACTCCTTCCCCTCAACCTGGCCCCCAGGCCGAGCCTCTGGCGGCAACAACACCCCCTGCTGGGCTGGGCGGCCCTCGGATTGGGCACCGCCATCCTCCTGGGCACCCTCGGTTTCACCTGGCGGGCCTATCACCAGGCCAATCGCGCGGGCCGTGACGCCGTCAGCCTCACGGAGGAAACCCGGCGGGCCGCGCGCCAGGAACAGCGGATCAAGGCCTCGCTCCAGGATATGGATGCCACCCGGGAACAGGCGCGCTGGAAGCTGGCGGAACGAATCCTCCAGGAGCGGAGTCTACCTTGGTCCCGCCTCACGGCCGAACTCGAGCAATGCATGGTCCCCGACATGCGCCTGAAGGCCCTGCAGCGGGTCCGCAGCAGCGGCCAGCAGGTGGTGATGAAGATCAAGGGCGAAGCCCGCACCCGGCAGGCGGAAGCCGCCTTCGTGGACGCCCTCCGCACGGCGCCGGTCTTCGCCCAGGTGGTGCTGGAACGGGAAGCCGAGCGCACGGGAGGCGGCTGGGATTTCGAGATCAGCCTGCCCGCCGCAGCCATCCCGCCACCTTTCCAGGTGAAGGTCATGAAACCGGTGGCGCCCGTCGCTCAGCCCTCGCGGGTGCCTGTTCAGGCACCCCCAGCGCCGGCCCAGGTCCGGGTGACCGCGCCCAGCCCTCCACCCCAGCCCCAGCCCCGGCCCATGGGCATCCCGCCACGACCCGTACCACAGGATGGCGAAGAGGGTGATGCCCGCCGGCCGAACCGCCGAGCCCGGCCCCCCTTGCATAACCCGAGGAATGCCCAATGATCAGCGTCCTCCGCGCCAGCCGACTCCGCCTGGGCCTGGGCATTCTGGGACTGGTTCTGGGCCTGGGTGTGGCCTTTTTCCTGCTTCCGGACGCCTCCCAGCAGCTGTCCCAGCAATTGCGCGCCAAGCGCGAAGCCGAGCTGAGCCGCAACCAACAGATGCAGCAACTCCAGGAACTCCAGCAGCTCGACGACCGCATCCGACGCGGCCGCACTACTCTGGCGGAACTGGAGACCAAGCTGCCCCGAGGCTCGGCGGGCGACCTCCAGTGGAACCTCAGCAAGACGCTCCATGCTTTGTCCCAGAAGCACGGACTCCGCCTGCAGTCCGTGAAGTACGGCCTGCCCAGTCGCGAAGGGGCCCGCGGCACTGATCTGGAAGCCGTCGAAGTGGAATTCGTGGCGCTGGGCGTCTATGCCAGCCACAAGGCCTTCATGCACGACCTGGAGGGCTCGGGGCTGCCCTTCGCCGTCCGCGATGGCCGCCTGGAGGAGAGTCCCGAAGGCGCCCGTCTCAACATCGTGCTCCGGGCCTTCCGCAAGGCTGGCACCGCCGAGCGTGAGGAGGGTGACTCGTGAGTCCCTCCGCCCGTGGTTTCGACTACCAGGCCATGCTCCAGGAGTTGCGCACCAACCGCAGGACCCAGGTGGCCCTCGTCGCCTTCGCGCTCATTGTGGGCTATGCCCTCTACACCTTTTTCGCCCCTGATACACCCAGGGCCCGCCATGCGGCGGCCCCCGGAACCAGCGCCAACCTCGACCCCCGCCAACTCCAGGGCCTCCGGCGCCTGCCGGATCTGGCCGCCCTGGACAAAGCCGGCGAGCTGCCCCCCAGCCCCAAAGTGCAGCGCGACCTGTTCATGTTCGAGGCCCCGCCGGCGACCGTGGTGAAGGTCAAGCCACCACCGCCGCCGCCACCACCGCCCACCGAGGTGGAACTGGCACAGCAGCGCCTCGCCCAGGAGAAGGCCGCCGAGTTCTCAGGCCGACCCCAGGATCTGCGCTACCTAGGCTTCTTCAAGGGCAAACCCTCCGGCACCGTAGGCGCCTTCATGAAGGGGGAGGAGCCCGTCACTCTGGTCCAGGGGACGCTCTTGAAGGAACGCTGGAAGCTCATCACCATTCTGGATACCCGCGCCGAATTCCAGAATACGAAGTATCCAGACTTGCGGCTTGTCCTGGAGGCCCGCGAGGCCTCCGGCGGCGCCGCCGTGAACCAGTTCTGATTCGAAGGATGCCTCCGATGCCGACCCCTTCCTTCGCTCCACTCCGTAGAGTCATGATGGCTGCCGCGGTCCTGCTGCTCGCCCTCGGCTGCAGCCTCCACAGGGCCAACAAGGCCTTCGATGAGGGACGCTATGACGATGCCGTGATCGAGTACCGGACGGTCCTGCGCAACAACCCCACCAACACCAAGGCCAGGATCGGCATCAAGCGCGCCTCGCAGCGGGCCTCGGAGGTGCACCTGTCCCTGGCCCGCCAGGCCGAGGGGCGGGGCTTCACGGATACAGTCCTGACGGAGGTCCGCAAGGCCCTGGTGCTGGATCCCGATAACCAGATCGCCCAGGACTGGCTGATCAAGCTCGAGCAGAAGGCCGCCCGGGATCGGGCCGAGGCCGAGGCCGCCGATGACCTCGACCTCCTCAAGATCAAGGCCGACGCCATGAACGCCATCCAGCTGAACCCGCGGTCCATCGAAGGCATCGACCTGAACTTCAGCCGCAAGACCAGCCTGCGGGAGATCCTGGCCACCCTGAGCCGCGCCTCGGGCGTGAACATCATCCCCCACACCTCCTTCCAGGATCAGAGCATCTCCATCGATCTACGGGGCCTGCCCTTCCAGCGGGTGCTGGACACGTTGCTGCTCCAGAACGACCTGTTCTACAAAGTGATCGATACGAACACGATCATGGTCTTCAAGGCCACGCCCCAGAACCGGGATCTGTACGAGAACCAGATCCTCAAGACCTACTACCTGTCCTTCGCCGATCCTGACCAGGTGCGTTCCACCCTCCAGGCCATCAACAACCTGATCAGGGTGTTCCCTGACAAGCGCCTCAACGCCCTCATCGTGAAGGCCAAGCCCCTGGAACTGGCCATCGTCGATCAGGTGATCCGCACCCTGGACAAGCCCAAGGCCGAAGTGATGGTCTACCTCGAACTCATGGAGGTGACCGAGAACAGCCTCGAGCAGGTGGGCCTGCTGCCGGTCATCAACGCCAGCGACACATCCGGGACCTATCGCCTGGGCGCCACCACGGTGAACAACACCTCGGGCCTGAATACCAACTCCGGCTTTGTGGGCATCAAGACCGCGGACATCCGGGTACTGTTCCCCAACCTGGCCCTGGACTTCCTCAAGAGCAACGGCGATGCCCGGCTGGTGGCCAGCCCCAATGTCCGCGTGGTCTCCGGCGAGACCGGCGAAGTGAACATCGGCGAGAAGATCTCCACCACCCAGAGTCAGCTGTCCCTGCCTACCACCGCGGCCTCGGGCACCACCAGCGCCGCCTCGCTGCTGGGCGGCGTGGGGCAGACCTCGTTCTCCTACGAGGATGTGGGTGTGAAGATCAAGGTGGAACCCCGCGTCCACCACAACGGCGAGATCACGCTGAAGATCGAGAGCCTGGTGACCACGCTGAAGTCCGGCTCCACGCCGGGTCGCCCCGACCTCGGCAAGCGCGAAATCAAGACCTCGGCCCGGCTGCATGATGGCGAGACGGCCATCTTCGGTGGCCTGCTGAAGGACGAGGAGCAGAAGAGCCTCCAGGGCATCTGGGGCCTCTCCGACATCCCCTTAATCGGGCGGCTGATCGGCAATACCTACAACAGCAAGGCCAAGACGGACGTGATCCTCACCATCCGGACCGTGCTGGTGCGCAAGCCCGTGCTGTCGGAACAGGACCTGGCCCCCTTCAATCCCGAGGATGCCAACGCCAGGTCTGGCCCCTTCGCGCCCAAGACCATCAAGGTCCCACAGCCCGCCAAACCCGTCCCGGCCGGCACCAAACCCGTCGTCCCTTCGACCTCGCAATCGGCCGCCCCGTCCAGCCCCGAGATGATGAGCGGCACCGGAACCGCGGTTCCCATGACACCCCCAGTCCCGCCCTCGGATGCCATCCAGGAAAAGAAGCCCGGCCTTGTTCCGGAAGCTGCCCCGGCCGCCTCGGACCTGGTCTTCTTCATGACGCCCGTGGCCTCAGAAATCAAGGTGGGTGAGCGGGTCCGCATCAATCTCACCGCCAGTGGGGGCAAGGGGCTCAGCTCCGGCACCCTGGAGCTGCGCCTGCCGGATAAGCTCCGCCTCGTGTCCGTCACGCCAGGCGATTTCATCACGGGCGAGTCAGGCGCCATTCAGCAATTTCCGGGCAAGGACGGACTGTTGAAGCTCGGCTTCAACCGCAACCCGGCCGGCCCGGACAGCGGCCCTTTCGCCACCCTGGAGTTGGAAGGCCTCAGCGCCGGGAACGCCCCCGTGCTCATCCAAAGCGGACAGTTCCTGGTGGGCACCGCGCCCATCTCCGGGCGCTGGTCCAATGCCCTCGTGACGGTGCAGTGAAGCGCCAGGGCGGGTTCACACTGCTGGAACTGGTGGTCACGGCCACGGTACTGATGATCCTGGCTTCGGTCGCGGTCCCCTTGGCCCGCAACGGACTCAAGCGTCAGCAGGAGCTGGAACTCCGGCGCACCCTGCGCGAAATACGCACGGCCATCGACGACTACAAGAAGCTCGCCGAGCAGCAGAAGATCAAGGCGCCCCCGGCAGAGGCGAACAACTATCCGACCAGCCTCGACGTGCTGGTGGAGGGAGTCCCGGCGACGGGGTCCCTCAGCCGCAAGATCCGCTTCCTCCGCCGCATCCCACTGGACCCCATGACGGGCAAGGCGGAATGGGGCCTGCGGAATTCCAACGATGATGCCAACAGCACCAGTTGGGGGGGCTCCCACGTCTATGACGTCTACAGCCTCTCCCCGGCCACAGGCATGAACGGCGTCCCCTACCGCGAGTGGTGACAATCGGGGTTGCCTCCGGGCGCAAACCGAGCTAGGCTTTGTGTTCGGTACTGCCGGAACTCGCGGGTCCCGGCAGGCTCTTTCAAGCGGATATGGCGGAATTGGTAGACGCGCTAGCTTCAGGTGCTAGTGTTCACAAGACGTGGGGGTTCGAGTCCCTCTATCCGCACCATTTTTTAGCCGGCTTTGCCGGCAAAAAAATGGTGAGTGAATGGATTGAAAGACAAAGGCACCTGGCCTTCACCAGGTTCGACCCTCCTTCGGTACGGGACTGAAGGTCGGGTGACGGGTGATCCCCCGAAAAGGAGCCATCATGGCCCTCAATGTAGACCAGAAGAAGATCATCATCGACGACTTCAAGCAGCACGAGTCGGACACGGGTTCGCCCGAGGTGCAGGTCGCGATCCTCACCAAGCGGATCAATGACCTGACTGAGCACTTCAAGACGCACACCAAGGACTACCACAGCCGCCGCGGTCTCATGATCATGGTCGGCCAGCGCCGTCGCCTGCTCGACTACCTCAAGCGGAAGAGCAAGGATCGCTATGCGGTCCTGATCGAGCGTCTCGGCCTCCGTCGATAAGCAGTCTCAGCGCCCTCAAAACGCCCGCGTAAGCGGGCGTTTTGCTATGTTCAAGGGATGGACTTGCAGCCTCTGCCCCGGCCTGAGCAGCCGGACCCCTATACCGTCCTCCACCGGCGGTTCGTCTATGACTCGCCCTGGATCCGCGTCCGGGAGGACCAGTACCAGCACCGGAAGGGCGCCGAGGGCCGCTATGCGGTCTGTGGTTTGCAGCGCACCGCCTGCGGCGTGCTTGCCCTGGATGACGAGGATCGCGTGGTGCTGGTGGGCCAGTGGCGCTACCCCCTGGAGACCTATTCCTGGGAACTCCCCGAAGGTGGCGGTGAGCTGACCGAGAGCCCCTTCGAGGCCATCCGCCGGGAGCTGGCCGAGGAGGCTGACCTCACCGCGCAGACTTGGGAGCCGCTCTGCTTCTTCCACCCCAGCAACTCCTCCACAGACGAGGAAGCCTTCCTGTTCCTGGCCACGGGCCTCGCTCCCGCCGGGGGCCACCACGCGGAGGAGGACGAGGAGTTGCTGGTACACCGCGAGCCCTTCCGGAACTGCCTGCGGCGCGTGCTGAGCGGGGAGCTAACGGATGGCCTAACGGTCGTGGCCCTGCTGGCGCTCCAGGTCCGGCGCAGCGGCCCATCCGTGGCCATGGATGCGGCCCTGATGGAGCGCTTCTTCCAGCGCCCCGCCACGCATCCCTCTGCCGGCCGCGCCCGCTGGGCCGCGCTGGATGCGCCATGATCCTCACTCTGCATCCTGAGACACCCCAGGTGCGCCACCTTGAACGCATCGCAGAGCTGCTCCGGCGCGACGGCGTCATCGCCTACCCCACCGATACCCTCTTCGGCCTGGGCTGCCTGGCTTCGCGCAAGAAGGCCGTGGACCGGGTCCTGCAGATCAAGGGCCGCGATCCCAAGAAGCCCATGTCCATCCTCTGCTCGGACCTGGAGATGTTCTGCCGCTACACGCGCCACCTGGACACCCCCACCTTTCGCGTTCTGAAGCAACTGCTGCCCGGCCCCTACACGGTGCTGCTGCCCGCCAGCCGCGAAGTGCCACGCTACCTCCAGAACAAGCAGGTGGTGGGCCTGCGCATCCCCGATCACCCCTTCTGCCAGGCCCTGGTGGCCCTGCTGGGCGAGCCCATCATCACCACCAGCGTCGCGTTGCCGGACCAGCCCGTGTTGAACACGGCCTGGGAGATCGAGGAAGAACAGGGGCACGCCCTGGATCTGGTGGTGGACTGCGGCCAGCCCCTGGGCGTGCCCAGCACCATCCTGGATCTGAGCGGCGAAGAGCCTCTGCTGGTGAGAGAAGGTGCCGGCCCCTGGCCCATCTGATCAGGGGGCTTTGGGGGCCGCCTTCTCCGCTGCCTTCTTCCGCAGTACCTGGCATTCCTCCTCACTGAGCAGGCCATCGCGCCTCAGTCCCTCGATGCGGCGCATCGCACCCTCCAGATCGAAGGCGGGCGGTGCCGGTGCCAGTGTCGATTTGGCGGCCGTGACGCCCGGCGCTGCAACGAGGTGGTCGGCCAGCGGCGGCGCGGCGGACGCGGCCAGCAGCCGCCCCAGGTCCTCGCACCAGCGACTGTATTGACTGGCGATGGCTTCCGGGCTGAGGCCCCGCAGCGTCTCATGGAAGGCCGCCAGCAGAGCTCCCGTATCGGCATCCACCAACTTGAGATCGAAGGACAGGCTGAGCTGTCCCATGGCCATGTAGTCGTCGTCAACGCCCACGACGTCGACGACGCGGGTGCAGAGAAGAACATCGCCGGCCGTGGAGGACAGTGCGATGGTCCCCTTCAGCCCCCGCCGCAGGCCCCGTTCGAGGTTTGCGGGGAGAGTGGCCTCGGCCCGCTGAAGGAAGGCCTGGTCCTTGCGCATCCGTTTGCCCAACAGCCAGGCCGCCGGTTCAAACCCATTGAGCCTGAGTGTCCGCTGACGGAGATCCAGGCCAGACTTCAGCCACTGGAACCCGAGGGCCTTTGAGGGCTGAAAGGTGGCCTCTGCGCCGAACCAGGCGGGCTCAAGCCGACCTTCGTCCAGGGACGCGGTCTGCGCGACCAGCACAGCGGGAGCGAGCAGGATGAGGACGGCAGATGGTCGCATCGGCACTCCGGTGTGGAGAGGGCAGCTTTCGGGGATCAATCCACCCGGTAGTGGCAGCCCCGGCTTTCGGGGTTCTGCAGGGCGGCATTCAGGATGAGGCGGGCGCAGATGATGCCGCTGCGCAGTTCCAGCAGCTCGCGGCTGAGGGCGGCCTCGTGGTAGAAGCGCTCGATGCGGTGGGCCAGGTAGTGCAGATCCGCCTTGGCGCGCACCAGCCGGTCGCCGGTACGCACGATGCCCGCGTAGTTCCAGAGGGTGCTGCGGATAAGGCCCCAGTCCTGGTCGATGAGCAGGGGATCCGTGTCCTGGGGGGCCTCCGGCTGGCGCCAGGTAGCCAGTTCCCCGGCGTCGGGCAGGGCTGCACTATGGAGCTCGTGCACGGCGGCTTCCGCCCCGCGGGTGCCCCATAGCAGGCCTTCCAGCAGGCTGGTGGAGGCCAGCCGATTGGCGCCGTGGAGGCCCGTGCAGGCCACTTCTCCTGCGGCGAAGAGCCCCGGCAGGCTGGTGCGGCCCTCCAGGTCCACCAGCACGCCCCCGCAGAAGTAGTGGGCCGCTGGCACCACGGGGATGGGCTGGCGATGGGGGTCGATGCCTTCGGCGCGACAGGCGGCCATCACCGTGGGGAAGTGCTCATCCAGATCCAGCCGGGCCGCCACCATCCCCAGGTCCAGATACACGCAGGCCTCGCCGCTGGCGGCCATCTCCTGGAAGATGGCCCGGCTCACCACGTCGCGGGGAGCCAGTTCCAGGTGCTCCGGCTCGTACTTCGCCATGAAGCGTTCGCCCTTCCGGTTGACCAGCCGGGCGCCTTCCCCGCGCAGGGCCTCGGTGAGCAGCGTCCGCGGCTTCCCGGGGACGTAGAGCGCCGTGGGATGGAATTGCACATACTCGCAGTTCACGATGCGGGCACTGGCCCGGTAGGCGGCGGCGAGGCCGTCCCCCGTGGCGCTGGGTGGATTGGTGGTGTGCAGGTACAGGTAGCCCAGGCCCCCCGTGGCCAGCATGGTGCGCCGCGCCAGGGCCCCCTCTACCTCGCCTGTCCCGGGATCGAAGAGGTAGGCGCCGTGCACGCGGATGGGCTCGTAGACGCGCACGGGAGCCATGCAGTGGTGGGGGCTTGTGATCAGGTCCACCAGGCAAAGCCGCTCCCGCACCGTAATGTTGGGATGCTGGCGCACGGCTTCGCTGAGGGCCGTCTGGATGGCCAGCCCGGTGGCGTCCCGGGCGTGGAAGATGCGCCGGGCGCTGTGGGCGGCCTCGGCGGTGGGGTCCGGCGTCCCGTTGGCGCCCAGATCAAAGGGCACCCCCAAGCGCTCCCAGAGGAACTGGCTGCAGAGTCTCGGTCCCTCTTCTGCCAGCAGCCGCACGGCCTCGGGCTTGCAAAGGCCCGCTCCCGCCGCCTCGATGTCCGCGGCCAGCAGCTCGGGCGAATCCCCGGCTTCCGGCGGGGCGAGGCCGATGATGCCGCCCTGGGCCCAGGCCGTGTTGCTGCCGCCCAGTTCATCCTTGGCCACCAGCACCACCGAGGCGCCCAGGTCCGCCGCCCGCAGGGCGGCCGCGCAGCCGGCGATTCCCGCGCCCAGCACCAGCAGATCGGCCACGTCCTTCATGCCAGCTCCCAGGTGGGGCGGTCCAGGGCCCACAGGGGACCCCAAATCGCATCATTGTCCGCTGCCTTGTCCACCACATTGTCCGGATTGTCCGCGTCAGCGCTACCGCGCTTCCCATGGTCCAGCCGCTTCGCCGTATGGTCCAGCCGCTGGGCCGTGAGGTCCAGCGCGGCCTGGGCCCGCACCTCGCCCCAGGGCGTGGCGATGATTCCACCATCGGCTCCGAGCTTGGCCAGGGCTTCCTCCCACACCGCAAGCATCCCCTGCGGGTTGTGCTGCTGCAGGTGATGGTAGCCCGCGGCCAGGAGGATGAGGCCCTGGAGCTGCGCCTTCAGCTCCCCGGAGGCCTGGGTCCAGAGGGGTTCGAGGGCATCGTGGCACTCATGGAAGAGGCCATGGTTGAACAGCGAAACGGCGGAGGCCAAGGGGTAGTGCTCCCCCAAGGGCAGGGGCGTCAGGGCCGCCAGCTGCCAGCCACAGCGCAGGCTCACCATGGGGCCGAAGGCGCCCCAGGCGGTGGCGGGACGCCAGCCCGTGGGTCCCTGCTCGGAGGTATCGGGCCAGGCCTCTCGGTGGGCCCGCCAGGCGGCGGCGGGATCGTGCTGCCCCAGGGCCCCCAGCATCCGGGCCGCATGGTCCAGCAGCCGCGGCTCCGGCAGCCCTCCCGGATGGAGCTCCCGCAGGCGGGGGGCGCCCAGGACCGTGGGCCACACCAGGATCTGGCGGGCCTCCGGATCCCGCAGCGCGGCTTCCAGTCGGTTCTGCAGGAAGCGATGGACCGCCAGGGGTAGCCGGGGCTGGCGCTGCCAGAAAGGGGTGCGGTTGCAGGCCTCGCTCACGGTTCCAGCTCCAGCCTAAGGGCCAGGCCACCCCGGTCGTTTTCGGTGAGGCCTGTCCACCGGCAGCCGGGAATCCGACCTTTCATGACTTTGCGCGGATCGCCCTCCTGGTGCAGCAGGAGCCAGCGGGCCACGAGTCCCCGGTACTGCTTCGAGAAATGGCTGATCGCCCTGCCCTGGGCATCGAAGATCTCTACCGTGTGCCGGGGACGCTGCCAGGCCTTCAGCAGGTCGGCCCCGTCCCCCGGCAGCAATTCCCAGGTTGGCCCTTCCGGCAGCACCGCCAGCCGGTCTGGCAGCGCCGCCCGCCAGTGAACCTTCAGGCCCGGGAGCGCGGCGAGCTTGAGCTTGTAGGGGGGCACCAGCTCATCGCCGCGCACCAGGCCCCGCAGGCTGGACAGGATGTAGACCTGGGCCCAGGTGGCAGGCGGGAGCGTGGCAGCGTCGAGGGCCTGGTAGGCCACGCCGGTATAGCGCGTGAGTGCGGGCAGGAGCTGCACCATGAGCTTGGCGCTGGGGCCCTTGAGTGCCAGGGCCTCGCTGCGGGCCTTGGCCAGCGCCAGGTCCTTCACGCCGAAGGCCTTCTTCAGGGCCTCAGGCGAGCCGGTCCTGGCCAGGGTCACCAGCCGCTCCCGCACCCAGCGCTGGGCGGGCGTCTCCGACAACCGGCCGGCGGCGCCACCGGAGGCCTTGTCCTCGGAGGGTGCCAGCAGGACGATCGGCAAGCCCTTCACTGGGCCTCCACCCAGGTCTCGAGGCTTGTGAGCCGGAAACCCGCGAAAAGGTCCCGCAGGCGGCCCCCATGGCCGCGTAAACCCGCGCTGTGTGTGAAGCGATGGCCCAGGGAGGCCCGAGGCAGGTCTGGCTGGCCTTCGTCCAGCTCCCAGGGATGCAGCACCAGGGGCGTACCGGCGTCCTCGTGCGCCAGAGCCACCAGGGCCTGGCGCACCAGGCCAAAGGGCAACACGCGCAGACCCCAACCCCAGAGGGGCGACCGGGGCGGGCCCGACCACAGGACGGGCGGGGGCAGTTCCCACAGGCCTTCTGACAAGCGGTAAGGCCGCCTCGGCCAGGCGGGATTCCCGATGACGGAGAGGGGTACTCGACTGGAGTCGTAGCGAAAGCCCAGCTCCGGCAGGTCCCGCCACCAGTCCACGGCGGCACCGCGCAGGCTCCATTCCGGGGCGCGATAGCCCACCACGGGCCGTCCCGTCAGGTCCTCCAGCAGGGCTTTGCCGTCACGCAGGGAGGCGCGCCACTCGGCGGGCTCCATTTCGAAAGCGCGGCGATGGGTGAGCCCGTGCAGGCCAATGGCGTGGCCCCCCGCGGCGATTCGGCGCAGCAGCTCCGGATGCCGCTTCGCCTGGTCGCCCAGGCAGAACCAAGTGGCCGTGGCGTCCAATTCCGAGCAAAGGTCCAGAGCCAGCTCCGTGGCCAGGGGCAGCCGGCACTCGAAGCGGTCCAGGGCCTCGGGCTGGTCGTAGGGCGGGCAGCAGAGCTGGAACCAGTCCTCCCAGTCCAAGGAGAGTGGAAGGCGAAGTCTGCTCAGGTGAAGTTCCGCTCGGAGAGGCTGATGAATTCGAGCGAGAAATCATCCAGTTCCGTCTGGAACTGTTTCAGCTGCCCCTGGAAGAAGTTGTAGGCCATCAGGGCGGGGATGGCCGCCACCAGGCCGATGGCCGTGGCCACCAGGGCCTCGGAGATGCCCGGGGCCACCGTGGCGAGGTTGGCGTTGCCCGTGGCGCCGATACCCCGGAAGGCGTCAATGATGCCCCAGACGGTGCCAAAGAGGCCGATGAAGGGGCTCACGGCGGCCACCGTGGCCAGACCGCCCAGGGAGCGCTCCAGGCGGCCCATCTCCACCACGCTGGCCCGCTGGAGGCTGCGTTCCACGGCCTCCATGCTGTGCAGCAGGGGCCGTCCATCCTGGCGCACCTTGGTGTACTGGTAGGTCACTTCGCTGTAGCCGGCCACGAAGAGCCCCACCAGCGGGCTCAGGGCATACTTCTCCACCTGCTGCTTCAATTCGCGCCAGTCAGTGGCGCGCTTGAAGGCGGTGCGGAACTGTTCGGAGACGCTGCGGCTGCGGCGGTAGAGCAGGGCCTTGCGGATGATCACCACCCAGCTCAGGAGGGAGAAGGTCA
>JBBRZL010000052.1:0-20250 GCA_038236735.1 Holophagales bacterium
AAAGGTTTCCGGGGCAGCAAAGCAAACCGCACGGTCCAGATCAACCGGCCAGCCCTGGCGGTCCCGGCCCCTTTTCCCGGTCCAGATGTCGCCTTGTCAATTTATGATTCCGGAGGGGGTCCCATGTCCCAAGGTTGCGTCGAAGCCATCCACATCACGGACGTTGCCGAGGCAGCCATGCGCGGTGTGGCCGAGGTCAAGGCCATTGCAGGTGTAGGCCTGGAAGGGGATCGCTACGCCACTCGCACCGGTACCTTCTCGGCGAAACCCAAGCCGAGCCGGCAGATCACGCTCATCGAGGCCGAGGCCATCGAGGCGCTGACGGTCGAACTGGGCCTGGTGCTGTCGCCGGGCGAGACTCGCCGTAACGTCATCACCCGAGGCGTGGCGCTGAACCACCTGGTGGGCCGCGACTTCACCGTGGGTGGGGCACGCCTGCGTGGGCACGAGCTCTGCGAGCCCTGCGGCGACCTGGCCCGCATGACCGGCAAGCCCTCGATCCTGGCTGGCCTCGTGCATCGGGGCGGCCTGCGGGCTGAAATCCTCGAAGGCGGCGTGATTCGCGTGGGGGATGAGATCCGTTTCTAGTGCCCCTCGCCTGAAATACCTGGATCAATGCCTTGCTGGCGAGGTGCCCTTCCATCGGGGCATGGCCCCTCTGGCGCCCTTGCGCACAGACGCGCCAGGGCTGTCACCCCGCTGGGGGCACTGGCCTCCCAGGTATCGCACGCTGCGCGTGCTCGCACTCGCCGAGGCTCGCGGACCTGGAGCCTCTCCCCAGACCCCCGCCGCGTGGTGCCCACGAACGTGGCGAATGATCTGCCCATTTCGCGCGACCTACACTAAGCCACCCATGCTGGAGAAGTTCCGTTTGGCGCGGACCCCTCTGCATTGCTAGGTTGGAGGGAAGCGTCTCTGGAGGAGCCATGCCCGTCGTCAATCCCGCCCAATACGTCAAGTTGCTGGACAAGGCCAGGGCGGAGAAGTTCGCCTACCCGGCCTTCAACGTAACTTCCACCGAAACGGCCAACGCCGTGCTGCTCGGCCTCAAGACCGCCGGGGCTGACGGCATCATCCAGGTCTCCACAGGCGGCGCCGAGTTCATGAGCGGTTTGGGCGTGAAGGACATGGCCAAGGGCGCCATCGCCCTGGCGGACTATGTGCACTACATGGCCCAGTACTATGACGTGAACGTGGCCCTGCATACCGATCACTGTGCCCCGAAGTACCTGGCGGGTTTCGTGCTGCCCCTCATCGCGGAGACCGAGGCCCGCCGGGCCGCCGGCCGCCCCAACCTGTTCAACGCCCACATGTTTGATGGCTCAGAGCTGCCGCTCGCCGAGA
The DNA here is from genome assembly GCA_038236735.1 of Holophagales bacterium. GTDB lineage: Bacteria > Acidobacteriota > Holophagae > Holophagales > Holophagaceae > Geothrix. The sequence goes on from JBBRZL010000052.1 coordinate 1,345, forward strand.
ACATCGCCAAGTCCGCTGAGCTGCTGAAGCGCTGCGCGGCCAGCGAACTCATCCTGGAAGTGGAGATTGGCGTAGTGGGCGGCGAAGAGGACGGCCACGACACCAGCCACCTGGGCAAGGAGAAGCTCTACACCACGCCCGAGGACATGGTGGCCACGCATACCGCCCTCGCGCCCCTGGGCCGCTACATGCTGGCGGCCACCTTTGGCAACGTGCATGGCGTCTACAAGCCCGGCAACGTGGTGCTGAAGCCCGGCATCCTGCGCGACGGCCAGGCGGCCATCGCCAAGGGCTGCGGCGGCGCCCAGTCCCTGCTGGTCTTCCATGGCGGCTCCGGCTCCAGCCTCCAGGAGATCCACGAGACCCTGGACTACGGCGTCGTCAAGATGAACATCGACACCGACACCCAGTACGCCTTCACCCGCGCCATCGTTGACCACATGTTCAAGAACTATGACGGCGTGTTGAAGGTGGATGGCGAGGTTGGCAACAAGAAGGCCTACGACCCCCGCGCCTACATGAAGAAGGCCGAGCAGAGCATGGCCGACCGCGTCATCCGCGCCTGCACGGATCTGCGCTGCGCGGGGAAGACCATGGGCAGGATTTGAGCCCGCGTTCTAATCGTGGTTCTTTGCCTGGAGCTGAACTTCCGGCGTCCGGAACCGCATGAGCAGCAGCCCCGCGCCGCCGGCGAGGAAAAAGGTGGAACACCACACAACCCGCGGCCCCAACTGGGCGTAGGCCAGCACCCCCAACCAGGGCCCCAGAGCCAGTCCCGCAGCGAAGGTGAAGGAGAGCAGGCCCATGTATTCGCCGCGGCGGTCCGGCGGCGCCAGGGTGGCTACGGCATCGCTCACGGCGGGGAAGAGAATCATCTCGCCGAAGGTCCAAATAACCGTGGTGAGGATCAACAGGGTGTAGCCCGTGGCCCAGGCCATGAGGCCAAAACCCGCGGCCAGACAGAGGGAACCCAGTAGTAACAGCCGATGGTGGGGCCAGTGGCTCATGGCAAGGTTCAGGGGCACCTCCAGCACCACGATCACGAGCGTGTTCACCGTGAACAAGAGGCCGAAGAAGCGACTGCCCAGGCCCAGGTCGCGCACCACCCAGAGGGGCAGGGTGCCTTCGATCTGGAAGAACACCATCAGGATCGGGATGAAGGGCAGCAGCAAGTAGGCCAGGTGCCGATCCCGCCAGGGACTCTGGCCAGGTGTTTGGCCATGGGGCAGGGTGGCTGGCGGCGGGGGCTTCAGCAGGAGGCTCAGCAGCAAGGCACCGGCCAGGGTGCTGAGGCCGTCGGTCCAGAACACCTACCGGTAGCTGTGGTGAGCGATGAAGCCGCCCATGGCGGGGCCCACGGCCATACCCAGATTGGCGGCCAGGCGATGCAAGGCGAAGACCCCCTTGCGCTGCTCGGGCTTGGCAAACCCAGTGAGCAGGGCCATGGCGCTGGGCCAGAAGGCCTGGGTAAGGCCGGCCCACAGGAAGATCAGGGCAAAGAGCAGCGGCCTGGTGGTGGCGAAGGGCAGCGCCAGCAGCAGGGCGCCCGAGGACCACAGGCTGGCCTTCAACACGTGGACATGGCCCAGGCGATCCGCCAAGCGGCCCGAGAAGGGGCCTGCCGTCAGAGCGCCCGCCCCGTAGACCAGCATGCCGTAGCCGGCCTCGGCGGGGGTCCAGCCGCGCCCCTGGGTGAGGTACAGCACCAGGAAGGGCAGGGCCATGGTGCCCAGGCGGTTGATCAGCGTGCTGGCGCAGACCAGCCACACCTCGCGGGGGAGGCCGCGGAGGCCGCGCCAGGGGTTCAAGCAGGGCCCTTCGAGCTGGTAGTCATCGCCCGATCGCCCCGACACCACTCGCTCCAGCTGCCCACGAAGAGCGCCGCGCCGGGCAGACCGGCGAGGTCCAGGGCGAGCAGGGTGTGGCAGGCGGTGACGCCACTGCCGCAGTGGACGGCGAGGCGATCGACGGGCGTGCCATCCAGCAGCGCTTCATACTGGGCACGCAACAACGCCGGCGATTTGAAGCGGCCCCCCGGGCCCAGATTGTCATTCCAGGCCAGGTTCAGGGAGCCTGGGATGTGGCCGGCCACGGGATCGAAGGGTTCCGCGTCGCCCCGCCAGCGCTCGGCGGACCGGACATCCAACAGCTTCCTGCGGGGATCCCCCCGCAGCAGCTCCACGGCCTCCGCATCCACCCTGGGAAGCAGCCACTCGGTGGCGGGATAGGGCCCAGTCTGGGGCACGGAGCTGCCTTCGACAGTCAGCGTCATTCCAACTTCAAGCGCAGCCTGGAGGCCGCCATCCAGCACGGCCACGCGCGCATGTCCGAGGGCCCGCAACATCCACCAGAGCCGGGCCGCGGCGTTGCTGCCGCCGCTGGCGTCGTAGGCCACCACCTCGGTGTCCGGCCCGATGCCCCAGGCTTCCAACTGGCCTGCGAAGGCCGCCACGGACGGCAGGGGATGCCGTCCGCCCCGGGCCGGGTCATGGCCCGGGGCAGAGGCCCTGCTGAGGTGGCGCTCCAGATCCGCGTGAAGGGCGCCCGGGAGATGGCCCGCGGCGTAGGCTTCACCCGGTCGGACATCCAGCAGGCGAATCGTGGCGCGGCGGTCATGGAGATCGGAGGCGGAGATCAGGCTCATCCCCCCAGTATGAAGCGACCCGATGGGGCATTACCCTGAAGACTTGAAGACTGAAGACTGGAGCCCACCATGTCCGAAACCTATGTTCCCGAATCCCGCTGGCGCATGGTGGCCGCGGCTGTGCTGGTCGGAGGCGGCCTCCTGCTGGGGGGCGTGGTGGTGGCCCGGGGGATGTTCGGGGGCGGCTCGGAAGGAGCTTCCAAAGGCACGGACGTGAGCCGCGTGGCCTTCCGCGATGCCGAGGGGAACCGCCGCACTCTGGCGGAATTCAAGGGCAAGGTGGTGCTGGTGGACGTGTGGGCCACCTGGTGCCCGCCCTGCCGGAAAGCCCTGCCCGAAGTGGCCGAACTGCAGAAGGCCGGCGGTGACCGCTACGTGGTGCTGCCCATCTCCGTGGACCGGGGCGGCTGGGGTGACGTGCGGCCCTTCCTGGTCCAGAACCCGCAGCTGGGCCTCACGGCCTTCCTGCCGGATGGCGCCAAGGCCCTGGAAGCCTTCGGGGAGATTCGGGGCATTCCCACGACGCTCATCATCGACCGCCAGGGCCGCTTGGTGCAGCGCTGGTCCGGCTACGGCGAAGGCATGGCCAGGCGGGCTCTGGACGAGGCCCTGAAGGCCCGCTGATGCGTGAATCAGGAGCACCACCGCTCGGTGGCTGGCGGATCTGGGGCTGGCCCATGCTCGGGCTGTTCCTGATCCTGCTGGGCCCCCTCGCCCTGTTTGGGACTCCCCTGCATTTCCTGGCCATGACCTGGGCCGTACTTCTGGTCCTGGCGCTCTGGACCTTCCTGATATCGGCCTGGATCGGCGCAATGGCCGGGACCGCCACCACGGGGCTCAGCTGGCTCGAGGGTCGCCTGCGGCTCTGGGTAGCCCGGTTCGCCCCGGATCCTGAAGCGCTCTGGCTGCAATGGGCCAGGCAGGCCCACCGCCCGGCCACGGCCCGCTGGTGCCTGGACCGGGCTCTGCTTCTTGACGGGCCAGAGGCCCTGTTCCACGAGGGGTTGGCCTTCCTGGAGGGCGGCTTCGGACCGGGCGGTCAGGCGGCGGCTGTCGAGCGCTTCCGGAAGGCAGCGGCGAGAGGCCATGCCGAGGCGGCCTTCCGCCTAGCGGAGGCCCTGCGGACCGGATTCGGCTCCTTCCAGGCGGAGCCGGCCGAAGCCGGAGTGTGGTACCGGCGGGCCGCCCAGAAGGGCTTCGGACCAGCCGCCGCCTGGCTGGCCAGGGCCTATCAGGAAGGGGATGGCGTGACTGCGGATGAGGCCCAGGCCCGGCGCTGGTCCGAAGTGGCCGAGGGGCTTCTGCCCCACCAACCCGTGTCCCGGAATCTCTTCCGCCACGATGCGGCCCCCGAGGATCCTCTCGTGCGCCTGGGCACGCAGACCGGCCGCAGGCTCGAAGGGGGCGCGGCGCGCCTGGTCGCCCACCGGGCAGGCCGCTGGGCCTTGATGTCATTGGCCGGTGTGTTTTGCGCCCTGGCCCTGCTGGTGGTGGGAGCCTTCTTCTGGGCCGGCTCCTCCAGCCTGTTCCACCTGCCACTGCTCATGCTGATGCCGCCCCTCCTCATGCTGGGCTGGCAGGGCTGGCGGCTGCGGCGCGAGGGCCCCCGCCAGGGCCGGGATCGGCTGCGGGAGGCGGCCGAGCGCGGCGATCCCGAGGCCTGCTTCCAACTGGGGCGCCAGCACCTGCGGGGCGGTCCCCACCTGCCCAAGGACGACCTGGGTGCGGCGCTCTGGTTCCGGAAGGCGGCCGAGGCCGGTCACCGCGAGGCCATGGAGGCCCTGGCCCAGGCCTATCTGGGCGGCCAAGGGGTGCTCCGGAATCCCCAGGAGGCGGCCCGCTGGGCCGAGGCGGCGCGCCACGAATCAACTTCCTGATCCCCACGTCCGATAACTGCTCAGGGGGGCTCATGTCCCGTGTCTTGCTAAGCCTGCTGGTGCTGCTCGCCTTGACGGGTTGCCGGGAGGAGCCGCGCCGCATCGAGAATGAGAACCTGGGGATCGCGGTGACTTTCCCGGGGGCGCCCAAGCTGCACCGGCATACGGACGCGGGGCCCTACGGCGAGGTAGAGTGGTTCGATCTGGCCATGAGCCCGGCGGGCCGCCTGGACGAAACCTTCAGTGTGGCGGTGGGGAACCTGCCCCCGGGCAACAAAGGGGGCACCACGCCCCGGGAGATCCTCACCACCTTCCAGAATTTCCTGGGCTACCGCTTCGGCCCGGTGCAGCGCACGGAGCTGCCCGCGGACAAGGGCCCCGGCTTCCGCTACAAGGTGAAGAGTCCTAATACCAGCCTGGTCGAAGGCATCGTGGTGGTCCGGCGGGGGCGGCTGCACCACGCGCAGGCCATCGTGCGGAAGGAAGGCGATCCCCGCACGGCAGCCTTCCTGGACGATTTCGAGGTCAGGACGCGCTAGACGGGGGGCGACTCCCCAGGAGGGTCTCGACGGCGGCCACCAGCTGATCGGCAGCCGCTTCGGTGGTCAGGCACGGGTGATTCCCAGGGACGGCGGCGCCGATGCCCAGGAAGGGCAGGCCCGCGGCCTGGGCTGCGGCCAGATCATGGGGCCGGTCGCCCACGTAGAGGTGTGGGCCGGGACAGCCGTGCAGGGCCCGGGTCAGCAGATCCGCCCGGCCATGGCGGGGCAGCGAGCCCAATCTGGGAATGGCCGCGTCGATGCCCAGCACCTGGGCCTTGAAAGCCAGCAGATCCGGGGCGTTGCCGGATACCAGCCAGACCGGGTGGTGTTCGGCCAGGCGGTGCATGCCCTCGATGACCCCGGCGAAGGCCACGGCCTCCTGGCCACCGGGGGCAAAGGCTTCCTGGAACCGGGCCAGGCAGGCGGCGCCATAGGCGGCATAGGCGGGTTCGTCCAGGCCCCTGCCGAACCGCATCCGGTGCAGCTCGTCGACGATCTCCCAGTCCGTGGAGCCCACGCAGCGGCCCAGTTCCTCGGCGGTGGGTGCCCCGCCCCAGAGTACCCCCAGGGCCTCGCGCAGCAGCACAAAGCCGGAACTGAAATGCCCCAGGGTTCCGTCGAGGTCGAAACAGATCGGCACGGTTACAACTCCATCTCTGGCCCAGGATCGCATGGGATGGCACTCTGGATGGGAAGGTGGTGTTCGTGCGTCGCTTGACAACTTTTTCTCTCCTGGCACTCTCCCTGCCGCTCGGCGCCGAGGAGGGGCTGCGCTACCGGATTCAGCTGTGGATGCGCGGCGAGGTGCAGCCCATGGAGACCTGTTTCCGGCTCCAATCAACCGCCGGGACCCGGAGCCACAACAAGGTCCAGAAACCCCGCATGGGTGGGTGGCGCCTGGAGGCGGACCGTACCCAGGGCACGCCCTATGCCCAGGCCATGCTGCTGGGCCGCGCCGAACGGCTGCTCTACCTGGCGGGGCCCGCGCCCCAGGCCAAGCCCGAACCGATCTCGCTCCGCTTCGGCCCCCGCAGCCTGCCGGTCTGGAGCCTGGAGATGCCCAAGGGCCTCCGTGCCTCCACGGTGCTGGTGGAGGTCGCTCCGAAGCTGCTGGCGCTCTGCGACTTCAGCGTTCGTTTCGAGCAGGGGGAGGTGGCTCGCCTCGAACTGCACCTGGAAGGCCTGGACGGGACGGCCAGATTAACCCCCGCCGAGGCGGGCACCACCCTGCTCAGCACCCTCCAGGCCTGGGCCCGGGAGGCGGGGACGACTCCAGCGGGGAGCATGGTCCAGTAAGCTTAATTAACCGTGAGGAGGGTGGTCTTCTTCGTCTGCTGGGAGGCACCGAAGCCCGCGTTGTGGTCCTCGCTGGTGGCCCGGGTCACGACGAGACGGTTGCCCACGCGAGCGAACTGGAGTTCCTGGGTGTTGCCGCCCTCGAAGCTGATGAACAGGCGACTGCCCTTGTAGGCCACGCTGCTGGAGAAGGCCAGGGGCAGGCCATCGGAACCGATCCACACCTTGCCCTCGACCTTCAATTCCTTGAGGTACTTCTTCTGCTGCTCGGGGATCCTGGGCGTCAGTTTCAAGACGAGCAGCCTCGCCGGATGGCCCTGCCAGGACTCGACCTTCTCCTCCGTGACCTGGGCCTGGGCAAGATCCCGCAGGAGGGCCTCGGCGTGGTTCAGGGCCTCGGCGACCTCCAGTGGATCCACGTTTTTGAGGGCCGTGCGCGTGGGCGTGCCCCGGTCGGGTTCCCGTTCTTGGGCCGTCATCTCCTTGCCGGCCTGTTGGAGGGTCGGCCTGGCCCAGCTGACCTTCAGGCCCTGGGGGCCGTCCTCGAGCTGGGCCGAGACCTTGCCCTGGCTCACGGTGGGTTTCTTGTCGTCCATGACCTGGCGCCAGAAGCTGTGCTCCAGGGTGGCCTTCACAGGCTCACTACCCGGGAGCTTCCGCAGGGCGGCCCGCAACTCGTCGAGACCATTGGCCGAGAGCGGCAAGGCCAGGGATAGCACGAGGATGGCAAGACGCATTCAGACTCCGGGGTTGCCACGGGGGTATGCAGGCTACGGGTTCCCCTTCCCGAAGGTTATCCTGAAGCCCGGAGGCTCCATGCCGTTCAGGGACGAATGCGGGGTGTTCGGCATCTGCCATCAGGTGGAGGCCTCTCGCCAGACCTACCTGGGGCTCTACGCCCTCCAGCACCGGGGCCAGGAAGCCGCCGGCATCTGCTCGGGCGACGAGCACGGCCTCCACTTGCACAAGGCCCAGGGTTATGTGGCCGACGTCTTCACCGAAGCTGTGCTGGACGGCCTGCCCGGCGACGCCGCCATCGGGCACACGCGCTACTCCACCACCGGTGGCAATGTGGCTTCCGCCGCCCACCCCTTCCTCATCCATGGCCGCTTCGGCCAGGTGGCCCTCTGCCACAACGGCAACCTCACCAACACCCATGAGCTGCGCGCCCGGCTCATCGCCGATGGCCATACCTTCACGAGCCCATCAGATAGCGAAGTGCTGCTGGCTCTCATCAATCGCGCCCCCGTGGCTTCCCTGGAAGACGCCGTCGTGTCGGCCTTGCGCGAGGCCAAGGGCGCCTATTCCCTGCTGATTCTCACGGAGCATGCCCTCATCGCGGCCCGGGATCCCCGCGGCTTCCGCCCCTTGGCCATGGGCCGGATGAACGGCACGACGGTGTTCAGCTCCGAGACCTGTGCCTTCGACCTGGTGGGTGCCCACTACGATCGGGACGTGGAACCTGGCGAGATGCTGGTGGTGTCCCGCAAGGGTGGGGCCACGACTTCCCGTTTCCCCCTGCCCAAGGTGCAACCGAAACCCTGCGTGTTCGAGCACATCTATTTCGCCCGGCCGGATTCCCTGGTCTACGGCCAGAGCGTCATGGTGGCCCGCCGCGAAATGGGGCGCCGCCTGGCCATGCGCCATCCGGTGGAGGCCGATCTCATCGTGCCCGTGCCGGACAGCGGCGTGAGCGCGGCCCTGGGCTACTCCGAGCACTCGGGCATTCCCTTCGATTTCGGCATCATCCGCAACCACTACGTGGGGCGCACCTTCATCGAACCCAAGCAGACCATCCGCAGCTTCGGCGTCAAGGTGAAGCTGAATCCCGTGCGCCACCTGCTGGCGGGCAAGCGCGTGGTGCTGGTGGACGACAGCATCGTGCGCGGCACCACCAGCAAGAAGATCGTGCAGATGGTGCGGGAAGCCGGTGCCAAGGAAGTGCACCTGCGCATTGCCTGCCCGCCCACCACGCACTCCTGCTTCTATGGCATCGACACGCCCAAGCGGCAGCACCTCATCGCCTCGTATATGTCCCTGGCAGAAATCACGACCTTCGTAGAGGCCGACACCCTCGGCTACCTCGACCTGAAGGATCTGGAGGGCTGCATGGGTGATGTGGGCCCGGAGGCCGGATCGGGGTTCTGCTACGCCTGCTTCACCGGGGACTATCCCGTAGCGCCCGGCCCATGAGCTCTGGGGCCGCAGGCCCGCCCCAGGTCCATTTCGAGAATGGGCTGCGTTTCCTGGCCACGGCGCTGGCCCTCGAGGTGGATCACCGCAACAGCGCCGCCATCGTGACCGCCGCCTGCGATGCCATCCAGTGCTTTCTGGTCACCTTCGAGGTCGCCGCCCGGCGTCAGCTGCCGGATCCCGAGGACGAGACCAGCCGCCTGCGGGGGCAGCTTGAAGCCCTGCTCACGCCCAGACAGGCTCCCGAGGAGGCGGCACACCACGCCCTCGACGCGGCCCTGCTGGCCAGGGATCAGGCCGCCCGGCTACTGCCCCGGTTGAACGGCTAAAGTCCGATCCGGCCCAGGGGCACCATGAGCGGTTCCGTTTTCCCGCTGGAGCGACTCACGGGAACGAAGGCCGGTCCTGCATGCTCGGGCGGACCGTCGAAGCCATGGGCCCGCCAGAACCGCCGCAGATCCGCCTGGAACCAGACCAGGAATTCCTGGAAAACGACCTGGCGCAGTTCCTCCCGGGTGAGTTCACCCTCTACCACCACCACCGCCGAGGCTGATTCCTCAGGCACTTTGAAGGTCTTCCAGGGCTGGGCGCCATCCTTGGTATCCGCCAGGATCCGCGCCAGGAAGGCCCGGTCCCGCCCAGGTTGCTGGGCCTCCCCAGCCAGCAGGCCTGTTGCGAGGCAGAGGCAGATCAGAGTGCGCATGGTCTTGAGGTGGTCCGATCCCCGGAGAGGTTCCCGGCCACCGCTGACGACCGGCGGCTGATAACTTTGACCCATGCCCATCGCCATCCTCGGACCCACCGCCTCCGGCAAATCCGCCTTGGCCGTGGCCGTGGCGCGGCGCGTCCGGGGGACCGTGATCAATGGGGACCCCTACCAGGCCCTCTGGGGCTTGGCCATCGGGACGGGGCAGCCGGACCAAGGGGAACGGGAGGGCGTTCCGCATGAGGGCTATGGCCTTCTGCCCCTGTCCACCCGGCCCAACCCGGCCGAGTTCGGCGCCTTGGTGCGCGGCTGGCTCGCGACCAGTGCCGAGCCGGTGCTGGTGACGGGCTCCGGCTTGTACCTGCGGGGTGTCTGGGAGCAACTCAGCGCCTTCCCGGAGGTGGACTCGGCCCTGGTGGAGCGGGTGCGCCACTGGGGCACGGAGCTGGGCACGCCGGTCCTCCATCGCTTCCTGACGGCAGTGGATCCCACCCGGGCCGCGCAGCTCCACCCCAACGACAGTGCCCGGGTGCAGCGGGCTTTGGCCCTGCACCTGGCCACGGGCCAAGCGGCCTCAGCCTTGCTGGCAGGGGCGGAGAAGGCCATTCCTGCGGACTGGCGGGTGCTGGTGGTCACGCCCGGCCGAGAGCAACGTCGGGAGCGGGTGACAGCGCGGGTGGCCATTCAGGTACGGGCGGGTTGGCCCGAGGAGGTGGCCCAGTTGGTGGCAGCTGGTCATGCCGAGGATCTGAACGCACTGCGGCCGCTGGGCTACGCGGCCTGGATGGCGGGCGGTGATCCAGTCCCAGTTCAGGCCAGGGTGACGCAGGAGACCCAGGCCTACGCCAAGCGCCAGGCCACCTGGTTTCGCAACCAGTTGCCCGAGGCGCCCACCTGGGATCCCGACGCCGAATCGCTGGCGACAGCCTTCGCGCGGCTGGGGCTTTTTTGAATGCCAACACAAACAGAAAAACAATTGGCCACAAAGAACACAAAGAAAGCAAAGGAGAAAGGGCTATGGGTGGTCTCCTCCTGATCTCTACCTTGTGTTCTCTGTGTTCTCTGTGGCTGATTTTACTTACATCCTTCTGTGGCCAAGTAGATCGCGCGAACCGGCTGCTCTTTGCGAGGGGATTGGTCAAGAAGCAATCGTTACCTGTGTTCCATGCCATACCCCCAGAGGCCTGGAGGAATAGATGACGCCAACGACCTGGTACGAGGGACGCACATCCCTAGACCTGCTTTGTGGTCCTGACTGGACCTGGATCGGTCTGCGCTCCGGCGATGGCCTGAACCGCCTGCACAGCGACCTGCTGCTGGCCCTGGATCGTCTGTTCACCGAGCTGCGCTGGTCCGGCGTGCGCCAAGTGGCCCTTAGCGGCGCTGGCTGGATGGGTGGCAAAGGCCACCATTTTTGCGCCGGGGCGGATCTGCACGAGGTGGGTGCGTTGGATGCCGTATCCGCGGAGCCCTTCGCCCGGCGGGGCCAGCGCATCATGGCCCACCTCCTCTGGCCCGGTTGGCGCAGCCTCACGGTGATCTCCGGCGTGGCCATGGGGGGCGGCTGCGACCTGGCCCTGCACGGCCAGGAACGCTGGGCCGTAGCGGCGGATGAGGCGGGCAAAGGCGGCCTGCGCCTGGCCCATCCGGCGGCCAAGCACGGCATCCTCACGGGCTTCGGCGGTACTGTGCAATTGCCGGAGATTCTGGGCCAGGCCGGAACGGAGCGGCTGTTCCGGAATTTCGAGACCTGGGACGAGGCCACAGCCCTGGCGGCAGGGGCGGTCCAGCGCGTGCTGCTTCCAGGCGAGGTCCAGGAGGCTGTGGAGACCTGGCTCAGGTAACTGGAAGGACGTTGCGGTCCTGTTAGACGCAAACCCGGATCAATGGCGTCCGAAGGCCACCAGAGCAGGAACCGCCAGGGCGAGGATGGGCACCAGGCAGCAGCAGAGCAGGAACAGGGGCGTCAGCACAGCACAGATGCCGCGCCAGGTGTCGGTCTTGTGCATGCGGGCGAGGCCCATGCCGATGACCACCGTGCCCGCGATCTGGATCAGAGCGCCGATCAAGGGTATGAAACCAGCCAGTTGCAGGAAGGCATGGCCATAGCCGTAAGCGCGGAGAGTCTGGCTTAGGCCTACGCCCGGCTTGAGCCCGCCCCACATCCAGAGGAAGAAGTGGTTGAGCGCCCCCCCGATCACCATGCCCAGGAAGGTGAAAAGGGGCATTAGCAGGAGGATCACCCCGAAGATTACCGGCATTACAGCAGCGATAGCCTTGCCTTCGCCCCTCCCCGCTTGTTCGAGGGCCGCGAACATGATGCCCATGCCCACGAAGAGGAAGACCAGGGCCATGATGAGGAAGACCGGGATCGACAGCAGCAGCAGGAAGCGCCAGGGTGCACCCAGGCCCTCGGTGACCGGTACCCGGTCGAAGAGCTCCAGCGGGTTGCTGAAGACCATCCGGAACATGGCGCCCACGCGGGGCCAGAAGCCGGGGAAAGCCTCCCGATCCTCAAAGGGGATGGGTCGGAAATTAGGCGCAGACGGGGGCAGAAAATCCGCGGTAGGAGGTGGCGCGGGCGGGTGGATACCCGGTGATTCCCCCAGGGTGCCTCGGGGGAGCAAGGCTTCATTGGGGCCGGTGATTTCGCTCATCCTGCACTCCTGCCTGCACGCCAGGTTGGGAGCTACGCTATCACGCTTCGCGGAAGGCCTTGGGCTGCAGGCCCAGTTTCTCCAGTCGGGAGAGCAGGGTGGAGGGGGCGAGATCCGCCAAGGCGGCGGCGCCATCGGCGCCGGCGATCTTGCCGCGGGCGTGGCGCAGCAGGCGCTCGAGGTAGGCGCGTTCCTGAGCCTCCCAGGTCAGGGGGCGGCCAGACTTGTCACCACGCATGGGTAGGGCGCCGGTCGGGAGCCGCAGCTCACGGCCTGTCGAGAGGATGGCTGCGCGCTCGAGGACATTGTGCAGTTCCCGCACGTTGCCCGGCCAGGCGTAGGCTTCCAACTGGTCGCGCACCGACTCGGGCAGCTGGATGGGCGGGCGGCGGTTCTCCCGGGCGAAACGAGCTAGGAATCCTGTGGCCAGCGCAGCGATGTCACCGGGCCGTTCGCGCAGGGGTGGCAGATGGATCGGGAAGACGCTGAGCCGGTAGAAGAGGTCCTCGCGGAAGCGGCCCTCAGCCACGGCGGCGCGCAGGTCCGCATGGGTGGCCGCCACCAGGCGCACGTCCACGCGGCGGGACTTTTCGCTGCCCAGGGGATCGATCTCCTTCTCCTGGATGGCACGCAGCAGCTTGGGCTGGAGGTCCAGGGGCAGGTCGCCGATCTCGTCGAGGAAGAGGGTGCCGCCATCCGCCAGTTCGAAGCGCCCCTTGCGAGCCGAGGCCGCACCACTGAAGGCCCCCTTCACATGGCCGAAGAGTTCGGATTCGATAAGCGTGGCCGGCAGGGCGCTGCAGTTCACCTTGATGAAGGGTTTCTCGCGCCGGGGCGAGAGGTGGTGCAGGGTCTGGGCCACCTTCTCCTTGCCGGTGCCGGTCTCGCCGGTGATGAGCACTGTGGTGGTGGTGGCGGCCACCTGGCGCAGCTGGTCCAGAATGTCGCGCATGGCCTGGCTCTCGGCCCGCAGGGGCTCCTGCAGCACGTCCCGGCGCTGGACCTCTCGGAAGTAGCTGACCTCTTCGGCGAGGCTCTGTTCCCGTTCGGCGAGGCGTGCGAGGTATTCGGCCTGCTTGAGTCCCAGGGCCAGCAGCGAGGCGAAGACGCCGACGTGATGCAGCACGCTGGCCGGGTACTGGCGGCACACCATGGCATCAAGGGTCATGAGGCCGAAGGTCTCGCCACGGCTGCGCAGGGGCGCCACCAGGCAGCTGTGGCCGTGGGGCATCTCCAGCAGACCGTGGAAGGTATCTTCGCCGGGATCGTCTTCCTCGAAGGTGGCTGGCCTGGAGCGGGCCTTGAGGGCATTCAGCAGCCGGAGATTGCCCCGCACGGGGATGAGAGCCGCCGCCAGTTGCGGCGTGGCCAGAGGGCCCACGGCGTAGGCCACCCGGAGGCCTTCGCCTTCGCGCAAGAGAACCGTGGCAAGGTCGTAGGGCACCAACTGGCCCAGGCGCTCGAAGGCATGGGCGACCATGCGATCGGGCTCTTCGCCGAGGGTGAGCAGGGCCCCGGCTTCCTCCACCAGGCGGGCACCCGTCAACGCGGTGTCGAGATCTGGAATGGGCAAGGAAACCTCCGAACTCGATTCTCGGTATTTCGAGAGAGAGGTCAAGTCATACCCTTGAAATAACCGCCTTTTCCATTGAAAAGGTATACTTGCACGATCTTGTCTCTTGAGGATTCGCTTGGCCTCCGACCTCACCCATTTCGGCTCGTACCGGTTGCTCTCGCGCCTGGGTGAGGGCGCCATGGGTGAAGTCTGGCGGGCTCTGGACTTGCGGCTGGAACGCGAGGTGGCGCTCAAGATCCTCAAGGATGCGGACGACGTCCGTCGGAAGGCGCTGATCGGCGAGGCCAAGCTGGCCTGTCAGCTGAACCATCCGAACATCGCCCACATCTATGATGCAGGCGAAGTGGAGGGCACACCCTACATCGCCATGGAGCTGGTGGAGGGGCGGACGCTGCGGGCCCTGGTGGGCAGGCCCCTGGAGGGCGAGGCCCTGCAGGACCTGGCCAGGCAGGCGGCCTCGGCCCTGTCCCATGCCCATCAGAAGGGCATCGTCCACCGCGACATCAAGCCGGAGAACCTGCTTCTGACAGACGAGGGCCAGTTGAAGATCCTCGATTTCGGCATCGCCCGGCGGGGCATCGAGGACTTGTCCCTGGGCCAGACCTCCCACCACATGACCCTCGTCGAGCGCACGGCCCCGGGCTACAGCCAGGGCACGCCCGCCTACATGAGCCCTGAACAGGCCAATGGCCAGCCGCTCACGGGCCAGTCCGACCAGTTCAGCCTGGGCGTGGTGCTCTACGAACTGGCCACTGGCGTGCATCCCTTTCTTCGGGCCAACCTGGTCGACACCCTCTACGCGGTGACCCGGGATGACCCCAGGCCCCTGTCTGAAGCCCGGCCGGACCTGCCGCGCACCTTGACCGATGCCATCCACAGGCTGATGGCCAAGGCGTCCAAGGACCGCTTTCCGAACCTTCAGGCTCTTGCCGTGGGGCTCTCGGAGAACACTGCCACCGCTGCCGTGCCCAACCTGAGTCACCCCTCGGCGCTGCTGCGGAAACGCAGTCTCCGCTGGATCCTGTTGACCGCTGCCGCCATGGTGGTCCTGGGGGCCCTGTTGAGCGTGTGGCTGGTGCGCCGCACGGACGGCACCGGCCTGAGCGCGGCACGCCGGGCTTCCCGGGAGGACTTCACCAAGGGCCGCCGGGTGGTGGCCATCCTGCCCCTGGAGCAGCTGCAGCCGGACGCGGAACACGCCTGGTTGAGCAACAGCTTCGCCGATGCCATGGCCTTCGGCCTAGTGCGGCGGGATGATATGGCGGTGGTGGACCGGCTGCGCGTGGTGGAGGCCATGCATCAGTTGGGCGATACACCGGGCCAGGCACCGAGGGCCGTGGGGGAACTGGGCCGACAGCTCAAGGCCGAGTTGCTGGTGTTGGGCAGCTACCAGGTGGTGGGTGGTCAGCTGCGCATGGCCGTGCGGGTGCTCGATGCGGCCCGTGGCGCAACCCTGCATCAGTTTCAGCTGGACCGGCCCTTGACGGACCTCCTGAAGCTTGAGGACGAGCTGCAACAGCGGCTGCCTCAGGAGATGGGGCTCGGCAGCGATCCCGGCGCTCTGCACAACCAGGCCAGGTTGCCGAGAACCCGCGAACTCTATACCAAGGCGCTCCAGGTCATCACAGATGGCAACCAGGATTCCGTGCAGCTGGCGAATTCACTGCTGGCCTCGGCCATCGAACTGGAACCCGACTATGCCCCGGCCCGCGGCGAATATGCCTGGACGCTGGCGGAACTGGGGGCTACGACAGCGCTCAGCCAGGGTCGCTATGAAGATGGTCAAGCCCTGCTGCGCCAGGGGAAGGCCGCCGCCGAAAAGGCCATTGCGCTGGATCCCAGCGCCTCCCAGGCCTACCGGGCTCTGGGTTCGATTCTCCTCCGCATGGGCGATCTGGAGGGCGCCAGTCGTTCCGCCCTCCAGGCCGTCCGCCTGGACCCAGCCGATCACAAGGCCTACGACATGCTCGCCGACGTCTTCGCCGGGTTGGAGGGTGAGGACAACCACCAGGCCGCCCGCCGGTACTTCGAGAAGTCCCTCGCCCTGTTCCCCGGGGGCTGGCAGGCCCACCATCGCTATGGCGTGCTCCTGCAGAACGAGGGCGAACTGCCCGCGGCGCTCATGCATGCGGATCGCGCGATCGCCCTGCGTCCCGCCGCGGAATTCGCCTACGTCACCGCCGCCGACGCCCTGCTGTGGATGGGCCGCAGCCAGGAAGCGGAGACCCGCCTGCGGGCCGGGTTGCGCGAGATTCCCGGTTCCAACGTGCTCCGCAGCCTCATGGTCTACGCGGCCTGGGAACAGAACGACCGGCCCGCTGCCGAAGCCCTTCTCAGGGAACTGGAAGGCGCCTGGCCGCCAGACCACTCGAATACGGTCCTGTTGGCGGGAGTCAAACAGGCCGTGGCAGGAGACAGCGCCGGCACCCGGGCCCGCTTCGATGCCTATCGCCAGGCCCTGGCCGCCTCTGACCTCTCAGCCAAGAAACACAATGAGCGCCGGGTGCTGTCGGTGAACCTCTACTTCATGGCCCGCATGGTGGCGCGCCTGGGAGACCGCGGGGCCGCGCGATCCATGGTGGAACTGGCCGACCAGCTGCATCCAGGCAAGCTCCAGGTGGCGAAGCAGGATCCGGTGTTCCGCTAGTGCACCTAGCCTGAAATACCTGGATCAATGGGTTCATGGCGAGGTGCACTTCCATCGGGGCATGGCCCCTCTGGCGCCCTTGCGCGCAGACGCGCCAGGGCTGTCACCCCGCTGGGGACACTGGCGTGCCCCCAGGCCCCCGCCACGTGGTGCCCACGGACGTGGCGGATGATCCGACTTTTTTGCGCGGGCACCCCTAGAGTGCCTTCGCCTCAGCCACCAGGGCTTCGATCTGGTTGCGGACGGCCGTCATGAGCGACTCCCGGACTGCGTGGTCGGCCGGATCCACGGGCTCGCCCACGAGGACGCGGTAGCGTCCGGGCCGGAACCTCAGGGTGCCGCGCGGCAGCACCTGGAAGCCCCCCACGGTGGCGATGGGGATGATCGGCACGCCCGCATCCTGGGCCAGGGCGAAGCCACCTTTCTTGAAGGGCAGCAGCTGGCCGTTGCGGCTGCGGGTTCCTTCGGGGAAGATCACCACGCTCTTGCCTCCGCGGATCTGGAGGGCCGCGGCATGGATGCTGTGGAGGGCCCGCTCACGATCGCCCCGGTCGATGAAGATGACGCCGGCGGCCCAGGCCGCCCAGCCGATGAAGGGGAAGTACTGCAGTTCCTTCTTGGCGAGATAGACGGCGGGCAGGGGCAGGGCGGCGATCAGGACGGGGGGATCCATCTGGCTTTCATGGTTCGACATGAAGATCACGGGCTGGCGGCCTTCGCGGATGGCCGCCGGCATCTTGTCCCAGCCCTGCAGCGTGAAGGGGATGTGGCAGAACCAGGCCATGCCGCGGGCGTAGAGGGGACCGACGGCAAAGAAGGCCCGCGGCCTGCCCAGGAAGGGAACGGCCAGCAGGATGCCCGTGGCTGTAACCACCACCATCACGACGGCCCAGAGGAACATCAGCACAGCGCCGAATCCTGTGTCCCTCCAACTGATCACGCCGCCTCCGAATATCATCTAAACTAGCAGTTGTGGAGGTCACTGGTGGGCATCACCGAACGGATCCTGATTGATCACGAGGCCCGCAAGGATGCGGAGGGCGTCTCCTGGTTCACGACCGAGGATCTACAGCGCCTCGGCCTCCACGAGCACCTGTTTACCATCATGCAGACGGTTCAGCACACCCTGCGCCTGCACAAAGCTCAAGAGGTGGTGGAAAGCCACGGTTGCACGGACCGCTGGAGCCTGCAGGACGCGCATTGAACGCTCTCCTCAGGGCACGGGATCCCGGCCACCTTCAGTGAGGGGTGAGCAGCGGATGAGCCGCCAGGTGGTGAGCAGGCCGCCGCGAAGGGTGCCGTACTTCTGGATGCAACCCAGGCCGTAGTGGCTGCAGGTGGGGGTGAATTTGCACTGGGTGGGCAGGTGGCTGGAGAGGGTGGCCTGGTAGGTCCGGATGGCGCCCCGGCAGACCCAGGCGGTGGGCTGGAACCGCACAGGCAGGCAGGCCTCAACCAGCAGGTAGACCCCAACGGTGGCAAGGGGGTGGGCCAGGAGCCAGTAGACCATCCTAGGCCTTCGCCGCATCCGCCTCGGCCTTCACCTTGCGCGCCTCTTCGAGGAAGGCGGGGACCAGGTCCTCCTCCTTGACCTTGCGGATGAGCTCGCCTTTGCGGTAGATCAGGCCTTCGCCCGCGCCGCCGGCCACGCCGAGATCCGCGTCCTTGGCCTCGCCGGGGCCATTCACCACGCAGCCCATGACGGCGTAGGTGATGTTCTCGTGATTGATCAGCTTGAGGCCTTCCTCGATCTCGTTGGCCACGCGGTTGAGGTCGATCTGCACCCGGCCGCAGCTGGGGCAGCTCACCATGCGGAAGCCGCCGGAGCGCAGGGCCAGGGAGCGCAACATCTCGTGACCCACGCGGCACTCGTCCTCACCTTCGCCGGTAAGAGACACGCGGATGGTATCGCCCAGGCCCTCGGCCAGAAGGATGCCCATGCCGATGCTCGACCGGATGGTGCCGCCGAAGGGGGTGCCCGCCTCGGTGATGCCCAGGTGGAAGGGGTAGTCCACTTGTTTCGCCAGCAGGCGGTAGGCCTGCACCGTGCGGACCACGTCGCTGGCCTTGAGGCTGATCTTGATGTCGCGGAAGCTCTCGCGCTCCAGCACCTCGATGTGACGCAGCGCACTCTCCACCATGGCCTCGGGCGTGGCGGTGCCGAAGCGGTCCAGCAGGTCCTTCTCGAGGCTGCCCCCGTTCACGCCGATGCGGATGGGAATGCCCAGGGAACCGGCCTTGTCCACCACGGCCTTCACCCGTTCCTGGCCCCCGATGTTGCCGGGATTGATGCGCAGGCAGGCGGCGCCGCCATCCGCTGCCACCAGGGCCAGGCGGTAGTCGAAGTGGATGTCGGCCACCACGGGGATGGGGCTGCGGTCGCAGATCTCGTGGAAGACCTCGCCGGCCTTCTTGGTGGGTACGCTCACCCGCACGATTTCACAACCGGCATTGGCGTAGGCATAGATCTGGTTGACTGTGGCCTCTACATCCCGGCTGTCCGTCTTGGTCATGCTCTGCACGGAGATGGGCGCGTCGCCGCCCACGGGCACCTTGCCCACCAGGATCTGGCGGGTCAAGCGCCGGGGCGCGAGGGGCAGGAGCTCCTGGTCGGACATGGGGCCTCGATCAAAGGTTCCATTCTATCCTTCAATGCCGCCGTCGGTAACCAATTCGCGGCCCGAAAGGGCCGCGCATTGGGTACCGACGCTGATTACTGGTTGGGGTTCAAGGTCACCGGCATGTGGTGGTGGGTGGGGGGGTCGCTC
>JBBRZL010000053.1:0-20237 GCA_038236735.1 Holophagales bacterium
CTCAAGCTGCACCAGTGCGGCCTGCCCAAGAAGATGGCGCTGGAACTCTTCAAGCCCTTCATCTTCAACCGGCTTGAGCACAAGGGCTACGCGGCCACCATCCGCCAGGCCAAGGAGATGGTCGAAGAGGGCCGTCCCGAAGTGTGGGATGTCCTCGAAGAGGTCATCAAGGACCACCCGGTGCTGCTCAACCGCGCCCCGACCCTGCATCGCCTGGGCATCCAGGCCTTCCAGCCCGTCCTGGTCGAAGGCAAGGCCATCCGCCTGCACCCGCTCGTCTGCACCGCCTTCAACGCCGACTTCGACGGCGACCAGATGGCCGTTCACGTGCCCCTCAGCCCCATGGCCCAGATCGAGGCCAAGGTGCTGATGATGTCCACCCAGAACATCCTCAACCCCGCCAACGGCCGCCCCAACGTGGTGCCCTCCCAGGACATCGTGCTGGGTGGCTACTACCTCACCAAGAAGCGCACCGGCCGAAAGGGTGAAGGCATGACCTTCGCCAACTTCAACGACGTCGTCGCCGCCCATGAGGCCGGCGTGGTGGATACCCACACCATCATTCAGCTTCGCTACACCGGCGAGTGGGTGGACACCGAGGCCTGGCACGCGAAGGATCCCAAGAAGAATTCCGAGCAGGAAGTCTTCGAGGCCCCCGCCGAGATCGTCAAGAACCAGATCAAGACCACCACCGTGGGCCGCGTACTCTTCAACCGGGCCCTGCCGCCGGAGCTGCCCTTCGTCAACGGCCTGCTCAAGAAGGAGGGCCTGCTCTCCCTCGTGAACCGTGCCTACAAGCTGAATGGCCCTGAAGTGACCATTCGCATGCTGGATGCCATGAAGGATGCCGGCTTCTACTGGGCCATGCGCGCCGGTGTGTCCGTGGGCATCGACGATCTGGTCGTCCCCGACTCCAAGGCCAAGCTGCTGAAGGCCGCCTCCGACGAAGTGCGCGCCATCGAGAAGGAGGCCTATGAGGGCCGCCTCGACTCATCCACGCGCTACAACCGCATCCTCGAGGTGTGGGGCAAGACCAGCGACCAGGTGGCCGCGGACATGATGAAGGAACTGGAAAAGCGCAACGAGACCGGCGAATTCCTCAACTCCATCTACATCCTGGCCGATTCCGGTGCTCGTGGTTCCAAGACCCAGATCCGCCAGGTCGCCGGCATGCGCGGCCTCATGGCCCGCCCCAGCGGCGACATCATCGAAACCCCGATCACGGCCAACTTCAAGGAAGGCCTCTCCGTCCTCGACTACTTCATCTCGACCCACGGTGCTCGCAAGGGCCTCGCGGACACCGCGCTGAAGACCGCCGATTCCGGCTACCTCACCCGCAAGCTGGTGGACGTGGCCCAGGACGTCATCGTCAACGAGGATGACTGCCAGTCCATGAACGGCATCGCGGTGGAGGCCATCGTCAACAGCGACGGCACCATCCGCTCCCGCCTGCGCGACCGTATCATGGGCCGCGTCTGCCTCGACGACATCGTGGATCCCTACGATGCCGGCAAGATCATCGCGCCCGCGGGCACCCTGATCTCCGAGGACCTGGCCTTCAAGATCGAGACCAGTGGCATCCCCAAGGTCAACATCCGCTCCACCCTCACCTGCGAAGCCCGGCGCGGCATCTGCGCGCTGTGCTACGGCCTGAACCTCAGCACCGGCCGCCGGGTGGATCTCGGCGAAGCCGTGGGCGTCATCGCCGCGCAGTCCATCGGCGAACCCGGCACCCAGCTCACCATGCGCACCTTCCACGTGGGTGGCGCCGCCAGTCGCGCCTCCGAGAAGAGCTCCCACGAGGCCCAGATTGCGGGCATCGTGAAGTTCGAAGGCCTGGAGAACTCCAAGGAACAGCGCAAGACTGTGGTCAACCGCAAGGGCGAGACGGTGGCCCTCACCCGCAACGGCTACCTCCTCGTCACCGACGAGGACGGCAACGAGCGCGAGCGCTACAAGATCACCTCCGGCGCCGTGCTGAAGGTGAAGGACAAGGAGAAGGTCGAGCCCCGTACGGTGCTGGCCGAGTGGGATCCATACAACGACGTGCTGCTCACCGAGGCGGGCGGCGTCGCGGACTTCAAGGAGTTCGAGCTCAACGTCTCCTACCAGGAAGAAAAGGATCCGATCTCCGGCAACTTCCGCAAGAAGGTCATCGATCCCACCGACGACAAGGTGCACCCCCACATCAACATCAAGGGTGACAACCACAAGGTCCTCAAGCGCTACAACATCCCCACCGGTGCCTACATCGAAGTAGAAGAAGGCCAGGAGCTGCTCCCCGGCGATGTCATTGCCAAGACCAGCCGCCAGCAGGCCAAGACCAGCGACATCACGGGCGGCCTGCCGCGCGTGACCGAGCTCTTCGAAGGCCGCAAGCCCAAAGACCCCGCCATCATCAGCGAGCTCACCGGCATCGTGAAATACGGCAACCGCGTCCGCGGCAGCCAGAAGGTCACGGTCGAGGCTGAGACCGGCGAGAAGGGCGACTACCTGGTGCCCCGCGGCAAGCACATCCAGGTGCAGGACGGCGATGAGATCCGCGCCGGTGAGAAGCTCACTGAGGGTGCCGTCAGCCCCCATGACCTGCTCAAGGTCCAGGGCGACAAGGCCCTCCAGGCCTTCCTGGTCAACGAAGTGCAGGAAGTCTACCGGGCCCAGGGCGTGACCATCAATGACAAGCACATCGAGGTGATCATCCGCCAGATGATGCGCTGGGTCCTCATCACCGACGTGGGCGACACCCCGCTCATCGTCGAGGAGAAGGTCGACAAGCACCGCTTCAAGGAGATCAACGAGCAGGCCCTCAAGGATGGCGGCCAGCCCGCCACCTGCGAGCCCCTGCTGCTGGGCATCACCAAGGCCGCGTTGACGTCGGAGAGCTTCATCTCCGCCGCCAGCTTCCAGGAGACCACCCGCGTCCTCACGGAGGCCGCCCTGGAAGGCCGCGTGGACTACCTGCGCGGGCTCAAGGAGAACGTCATCCTGGGCCGCCTGATCCCCGCCGGCACCGGCATGGCCCTCTACCGCAACCTGGACATCGAGGAGGGCGAGTATCCCGAGCCCAGCCTCAACGAATTCCAGGGCGGCGAGGACTTCGACGACGAATACGCCCGCATGGCCCAGCACGTCGAAGAACTGCAAGGCATGACCGAGATCGACGGCGAAGACCTGTAGTTCCGTCGGCTCTCACCCAGAAACGGCCCGCTTCGGCGGGCCGTTTTCGTATATTTCCAGCCCATCAAGGCCAGCCCCGGATCCTCGCCGAAGTCAACGGCGGGGCACTCCAAAGGATTCTGGTAACCTATCTCCTTATGCCTCAATCACCAGAATTTCCCCCCCTCGACCTTTTAACCAGTTTGAGGAAGCCCCTGCAGTGGGCCTTAGCGGCAGGTCTCCTGGCAGCCCTGGTGACTCTTTTCATGCCCAATTACTATCGCTCGGAAGCCAGGCTCCTGCCCGTGGAATCCAAGGGGCTAGGCGGAAACCTTGGGGGATTGGCCAGTGCGGCCGCTGCTTTTGGGGTGAATGTGCCGGGTGGTGATAGCAACGATGCCAATTTCGTGGACATCCTGAACAGCCGGTCCCTGCACGAGCAGTTGCTCCAGACAGAATTCCAATACCACAACCGATCTTGGCGGTTCGGAGCGGAACGGGTGGAGAAGGGAACCCTTTACGCTTACCTGGAGGAGCCGAACCGCACGAAGGCCCTCAGGAAACTGGGCCAGGTCATGGGGGCCTCGCGAGATTTCAAGACCAAGATCACGACGGTCAGCGCTGAAACCAGGTCGCCTGAGCTCGCCCAACTGCTGGTGCAGAAGTCCCTGTCCCTTCTCGAAGCTTTCCTGAAGGAGAAAGGGCGCACACGGGGTGGTGCCAAGGCTGACTTTGCCGAGGCCCGTCTGGTGGAGGCACGTCGGGACATGGACACCAGTGAGGACGCCTGGCGGCGCTTTCTGGAAGTGAACCGGAACTACCAGTCCATTTCAGATCCAGCCGTGCGCCTGAAGGGGGCCCGGCTCGAAAACGAGCTCCGGCTCCGCCAGCAGCTGGTCACCACCCTGGCCCTGAACCGGGAGCAGGCCCTCCTGGAAGAGAAGAATGACATTCCCATCTTGAACGTGATGGATGCAGCAGACTTGCCCACCGAGAAGAGTGCACCGCACAGATCAATCTTTGTCCTGGCGGCGGCACTGATCGTGGCTGCAGGCTCATGGCTGTTCTACAACCGTGAGTGGGTGCAGGCGGTACTGATGTCAGATGATGAAGATGAGCAACTCCACCCGGAGGGGCAGTGATGCTGAAGGGTGTGGTACTGGCCGGAGGGACAGGTTCGCGGTTGTTCCCCCTGACCAAGGTGACGAACAAGCACCTGTTGCCGGTGGGCATGGCCCCCATGATCTGGCATCCCCTGTGGAAGATGAAGGAAGCGGGGATCGAGGAGATCCTCATCGTCACCGGCACCGAGCACATGGGCGATGTGGTGGCCCTCATGGGCTCCGGCAAGGACTTCGGCTGCCGGTTCACCTACAAGGTGCAGGACGAGGCCGGCGGCATCGCCCAGGCCCTGGGCTTGGCCGAGAATTTCGCGGGCGGGTCGCCCATCTGCGTAATCCTGGGCGATAACATCTTCCAGGACAGCCTCAAGACGGAAGTGGCGGCCTTCGTCAAGCAGGGCAAGGGCGCCCGCATCCTGCTCAAGCCCGTGGAGGATCCCCAGCGCTACGGCGTGGCCGAGGTCAAGGACGGCAAGGTCCTCGGCATCGAGGAGAAGCCCAAGGCCCCGAAGTCCAATCTCTCTGTGACGGGCATCTACTTCTACGACGCCACGGTGTTCGACATCATCAAGACCGTGAAGCCCTCGGGCCGGGGCGAGATGGAGATCACGGACGTGAACAACGCCTACATCGCCAAGGGCCAGCTGAGCTTCGGCACCTTCAACGGCTGGTGGACGGACGCGGGTACCTTCCCCAGCCTGGCCCACGCCAGCGAACTGGCGATTCAAGAAACCACGCCCTTTCCCCAGACCAAGGGCAGGAGCTAGGTATGGATTTCCAGAATGGCCCCATCGAGGGCGTGGTGATCGCCCCCTTCCGTAAGTTCGCGGACGAGCGGGGCTGGCTGGCGGAAATCTTCCGGCACGACGAACTGCCCAAGTGGTTCCGGCCCGAGATGGCCTACGTGAGCGTGACCAATCCCGGTGTGCTGCGGGGGCCCCACGAGCATGTGGACCAGGCGGACCTCTTCTGTTGGGTGGGCCCCGGCGACTTCAAGCTCACCCTCTGGGACAACCGCCCGACGAGCCCCACCTACCTGAACCGCATGGAAGTGGCCATGGGCGTCAACAACCCCGGCGCCGCCATCATCCCCAAGGGAGTGGTGCACTGCTACCGCTGTATCAGCGACGAGCCCGGTTTCGTGATCAATTGCCCGGATCGCCTGTTCATGGGGCAGGGCAAGGCCGAGCCCATCGACGAGATCCGCCACGAAGATGACCCCGAAAACCCCTTCGTCCAGGACGAGCGGGCCCGCCGAGTGCACGTCTGATGCGGGTGCTCGTAGCAGGAGCCTCGGACCAGTTGGCCCACGCCATCTGGCAGAGCTGGCTGGAGGGGCTTATGGAAGCTGTCAAGGACTGGGGTTACAGGTGAGCCGGGAACGTGCCGCTGGATCGCGGGGCTCCATCCTGCTGACGGGAGCCTCGGGCTTCGTGGGCCAGCACCTGACCCGGATCCTGCTGAAACGAGGCTACGCCGTCACTGCCTTGGACGTGAGTGCCAGCCCAGTCCTGCCTCCAGGCGTGACGCTCTTGACCCTTGATCTCCGGGATCCAAGATCACTGGCGGACCTTCCGCAGTCCTGGGATGGCGTAATCCACCTGGCGGGAGCCTCCATCCCGAGCCTCTTCACCACCCCTGGGCCCGTGGTCCTCAACCTTGAGATCACCCTCAATCTCCTGAACCACCTCCGGGATTCGAAGGTGCTCCTGGTGAGCAGTTGCCATGTCTATGCCCCGGCCACCTCCCGGCGCAAAGAGACGGATCCGATCGCTCCCCAGGGGCTCTATGGGCTTTCGAAACACCTCATCGAGCAGGTCGCTCCCCACTATCAGGGACAGCTAGATGTCAGGGTGGCCAGGCCCTTCAATCACCTTGGGCCAGGCCTTCGTCCTGAACTCATGGTTCCCTCCCTGCTCCAGCACCTCTCGGCGCTTCAGCTAGGCGAGGATGCTCCTGTGCTCATGGAAGGGTTGAACAGTACCCGCGATTTCATTGATGTGCGTGATGTCGTATCTGCCTATCTGGCGATTCTGGAGCAGGACACCCTCGAGGAGAGAACCTTCAACGTCTGCACGGGCATTGGCCACACCATCGAGGATGTGGTGGTCACGGCCCTAGACTTACTTGGCCGTTGCAGGCCCATCCAGTTCAAGGACTGCCCCAATTCCTCCGATGACATCCCCTACCTGGTGGGCGATCCCGGTCGGCTTGCCGCCGCTACCGGATGGGTGGCCACCCGCTCCCTGTCCGACAGCCTTGCCAGCATGCTTCAGTCCCATTCTCCACGAGGTACCCCATGAATCGCATTGCACTTATCACCGGAGTCACCGGCCAGGACGGCAGCTATCTGGCTGAGCTGCTGCTGTCTAAGGGCTACCAGGTCCACGGGATCGTCCGGCGATCCAGTCTCTTCAACACGGACCGCATTGATCATCTGCATGTCGGCGAGACACCTAACCCGAATTTCCACCTGCACTATGGCGACCTCTCTGATGCCGGCGCCCTGCGCAACGTGCTCGACGATGTCCAGCCCGACGAGGTCTACAACCTGGGCGCCCAGAGCCATGTGCGGGTCAGCTTTGATCAGCCTGAATACACCGTGGACGTGGTGGGCGTGGCTGTCATTCGCCTGCTGGAGGCCACCCGCAGCTTCATGAAGCACAACCAGAAACAGGTTCGATTCTATCAGGCCGGCAGCTCCGAGATGTTCGGCAGCGCCAAGCCTCGTCAGCACGAGGGGACCCGATTCGAACCCCGCAGCCCCTACGCTTGCGCCAAGGCGTACGCCCACTACCAGGTGATCAACCATCGCGAAAGCTACGGCCTCTTTGCCTGCAATGGCATCCTGTTCAACCACGAAAGCCCTCGCCGGGGCGAGACCTTCGTCACCCGCAAGATCACCCGCGCCGCCACCCGCATCAAGCTGGGCATGCAGGGCAAGCTCTTCCTGGGGAACCTGGATGCCCGGCGTGACTGGGGCTTCGCGGGCGACTACGTCGAAGCCATGTGGCGCATGCTCCAGCAAGACGCGCCGGACGACTATGTGGTGGCCACCGGCGAAAGCATCAGCATCCGCGACTTCCTGGGCCTCACCTTCGGGCGACTTGACCTGGACTGGAAGCAGTACGTGGAGATTGACCCCCGGTACTTCCGCCCCGCCGAGGTGGACCACCTGGAAGGCGATGCCGCCAAAGGCCGCCACGTCCTTGGCTGGGAACCAAAGATCGACATTCGCACCCTGGCTGCGATGATGATCGACTCCGACCTCAAGCTGGCCCAGAAGGAAATGGTGCTCCGCGAGGCTGGCCATACCGAATCACCCCGCCTCGGCTACCGTTGAATTGGTGCAATCTTCCAAACAAACGAAGCTCCTCCATGCCCCGTTTCCCACTCTGGTTTCCCACCGCATTCATCAGCTTTTATCGGTGTTCATCAGTGTTCATCTGTGGTTCCAATTTCTTTTCTTGGTGAAGCCCAATGCCTGAAACCATCCTTGTCACCGGCGGCGCGGGGTTCATTGGCTCGAATTTCGTCCACCGCTGGCACCGCAATCATCCCGAAAATCAGATTCTGGTGCTGGACAAGCTGACTTATGCGGCCGATCCCAAGCAGATCGAAGGCCTGGAGCGGGTGGAACTCGTGAAGGGCGACATCCAGAATCGGGAACTGGTGGTCCACCTCCTGGACCGACACAAGGTTCGGAAGCTCGTCCACTTCGCGGCCGAAAGCCATGTGGATAACAGCATCACGGGCCCTGCAGCCTTCATCCAGACCAACATGGTCGGCACCTTCGCCCTGCTGGACGCCGCGCGGGAAGTGTGGGCGGGGGATCAGGCGGCCCGATACCTCCATGTGTCCACGGACGAGGTCTACGGCTCACTGGAAGAGACCGGTAAGTTTCACGAAGAAATGGCCTACGCTCCCAACAGTCCATATAGCGCCAGCAAGGCCGGTAGTGACCACCTGGTGCGGGCCTACCACCACACGTTCGGCCTGCCGACCCTCACCACGAACTGCTCGAATAACTACGGCCCCCGCCAGCACCCCGAGAAACTTATCCCCCTAGCCATCGCCCGCATGGTGAAGAATGAGTCGATCCCCGCCTATGGCGATGGCCAGAACGTCCGCGACTGGCTCTACGTAGACGATCACTGCGCGGCCATCGAGACCATCATTGCCAAGGGCACCCCCGGCGAGACCTACTGCATTGGCGGCGACAACGAGTGGAAGAACCTCGACCTGCTCAACCTTCTCTGCGACACCGTGGACCAGCACCTTGGCCGCCCCAATGACACCAGCCGCAAGCTGCTCACTTTTGTGAAGGATCGGGCAGGGCATGACCGGCGGTATGCGATTGACGCCACCAAAATCCGGACGCACCTTCAATGGCACTCGGACATTTCGTTCGCGGATGGCCTAGCTCAAACCGTTTCGTGGTACTTGCCCCGCTAAGGAGGATTCTCGTGAACATCAGTCCATTGGCCAAGGTCAGCCCCAGGGCACGTTTTGGTAAAAACGTGAGCATCGGTGACTTCACAGTGATACATGACAATGTCGTGCTCGGTAATGACGTCATTGTGGAAAGTCACTGCATTCTGGGGTATCCGACTCCACTCGCCGAAGGGCAGCCCCTGGTGATTGGCGATGGTGCACGAATCCGCAGCCACAGCGTTTTCTATGAGGGATCTGTGTTCGGGCCGGGCCTGGTGACTGGGCATCGTGTGACGGTCCGGGAGAAGTTCAATGCTGGGAAGAACCTTCAGATTGGAACCCTTTGCGATTTTCAGGGCCATGCGGAGGTGGGCGATCACGTGAGAACTCATAGCAACGTACACATTGGCCACGAAACCAAGATCGGCAATTGTGTGTGGATCTTCCCCTACACGGTATTCACGAATGATCCCCATCCACCAAGTGATGGATTCATGAAGGGTGTCGTCGTGGAGGACTACGCGGCCATAGCGACCATGTGCTGTCTGATGCCGGGAGTTCGAGTCGGGACTAGGAGTCTGGTTGGGGCTCACAGCCTCGTGACGAAGGATGTCGAGGCGGATACGGTGGTTGGGGGAGTGCCAGCAAAGAAACTCTGCATGGCCTCTGACATCAAGCTAAAAGATGGCTCGGGCCCAGCCTATCCCTGGATGCGACACTTCCATCGTGGCTATCCCGAAGACCTAGTAAAGGCCTGGGTCGAGGAATACGGAAAGTCTACCAATGGGAATTGAAGCCTGCAGATTGATTGAATTCCCGAAGATCAAGGATCATAGAGGAAATTTGACTTTCCTGGAGGGGGAGCGCCACATCCCTTTTGAAATAAAGCGTGTTTATTATCTTTATGATATCCCTGGCGGTGAGTCCCGGGCTGGGCATGCCCACTTAACATTGGCCTCTGTTATCATTGCTGTTAATGGTAGTTTTGATGTCCTTTTAGACGATGGCATAGAACGCAAAACCTTTCGACTCTCACGGGCCAACGAGGGATTGTATATTTGCCCTGGGATATGGCGCGAATTAGAAAGTTTCACCTCGGGCTCCGTCAGCTTGGTGCTTGCTTCTGCCTATTATGATGAAGATGATTATTTTCGAGAGTATGAAGATTTTATCAAGGCAGTTGATAGTGGGGTATTTAAATGAAAGATAATAATGTTAAACCTGTTACTTTCCTTAATCTTAGCGCTGGTTATCAAGAATTAAAAGCAAAGATCGACGCGGCCGTCGCGCGGGTCCTGGCCAGTGGCTACTACTTGCTCGGAAAGGAACTGGAAGCATTCGAATCTGAGTATTCTGCCTACACTGAATCCAGCCATTGCATTGGGGTGGCTAACGGCCTCGAAGCCCTCGTTCTCTCTTTGAAAGCCCTGGGTGTGGGGCCGGGCGATGAGGTAATCGTGCCCGCCAACACTTACATCGCCACCTGGCTGGCCGTCTCTTACGTAGGGGCGACCCCCGTGCCTGTGGAGCCGCTCCCTGGAACCTGGAATATCGACCCTGATCGTATCAAGGGTGCCCTTACAGCCCGGACGAAGGTCATCCTTCCGGTTCATCTCTACGGTCAACCGGCGGACCTGGATCCCATCCTGGCCATTGCTCGGAAACATGGTCTCAGGGTGCTGGAGGACGCGGCCCAGTCCCACGGGGCACGCTACCAGGGCAAACGGATCGGGGCTCATGGCGATATCGTTTCCTGGAGTTTCTACCCTGGGAAGAACCTCGGGTGCTTCGGGGATGGGGGTGCGGTTACTACCGACGATCTCGAACTGGCGGACCGGGTTCGGATCTTACGCAATTATGGAAGCCGCGCAAAATACCAAAACGAAGTGAAGGGGCACAATTCCCGGCTGGACGAAATCCAGGCAGCGGTACTCCGGGTGAAATTAAAGGCGCTCGATGAATGGAATGCCCGGCGAGAGGTGCTTGCGGCTCGGTATCATGAGGCCCTGTCTGGTCTCCTCGGGGTGGGGCTACCCCAGGTGATTCCTGCGGCCGACCCGGTTTGGCATCTTTTTGTCGTGGAAGTCCCAAACCGGGACGGGGTTCAGGCGAGGCTCAGGGAAGAAGGAATCGAGACGCTTATCCACTATCCGATTCCGCCGCACCTTAGCGAGGCCTACGCGAACGACCAGGCTTGGGGCAGCTTTCCCATCTCTGAGAAGGCGGCACAGACCCACTTGAGCCTGCCCATCGGCCCTCACCTTCCTATCGAAGCGGTGGATCGTGTGGCTGCGACCCTTCGCTTTGCGCTCACTGGCGCTGGATAAAGGGCCGGAGTGCTCGAGATCCTAAAGTCCGTCTTCTGGGTGGGGTCCGCCACCCTGTTCAACCTGCTGGTCTGGGTGGTGGCTGGCAAGGTTCTGGCCGTCATGCTGGGGCCGGCTGGTATCGGCATGTACGGGCTGCTGCGCCAGCTTGCCCAGAACCTGAACGTGGTGGCGACCTTCAACGGGTCCACCACTCTGGTCCAGGGCTTGGCATCCAGACCGGAGGACCAGCGGCCAACCTATGCTCGGAATGTGGCAATGATTTTCCTCGGATTGGGCATGGCCACGGGGCTGAGCGTCCTGATGGGGGCGCACTGGCTGGCGCCACGGCTCCTGGGGCGGGAGGTGCCCTCCGGGGTGTTGGCCTGGATGGTGCTGCCAATTGTGGGCATGTCCTTGTCCTCCTTCTTTTTAGGGATGCTGAATGGGTATCGGCACTTGAAGGCCCTCGTGGTCTGCCAGGCAGTGGGTCCCGTGGCTGCGCTCGCCCTGATTTATCCGGTGGCCTTGTGGATACGTGGAGGCGGCATCTGGGCCTACGGACTGATCCTCGGCGTGCCCTATATTCTTATCGGCCTCGCGGCCGCCTTGGTGGTTTTCCAGCGCGGATGGTTCATCCAACAGCGACCCGCCAAGGCCGTGGGTTTGTTCAACAAGGACAGCCGCCACTTTTTTGGACTTTCCTCTGCCCTGTTGATCGGGGGTGCGGCAACGACTGGGTTGCAACTGTTCATCAACGGCATGGTGGCGCGGCGACTGGGGATGGCAGAGTTAGGACAGTTTTGGGTGGCCTGGAGCCTGAGCATGACCTATGTGACCGTTCTGCTGGGCTCCTTCAGCGCCTATTACCTGCCCACGCTAAGTGGGGCCAAGGATGCCGAAGCCAAGCGGACGTTGATCCTGTCCTTCACCCGCATCGTGATCCTGGTCATGCCGGTGCTCGTCACGCTGGTGATCGTTTGCAAGGGGGAACTCGTCAGGCTTTTGTTCAGCCCGGACCTTCTCCCGTCCCTGAAAGTCTTTCGATGGATGCTGATGGGGGATTTCCTGAAGGTTTTGAGCTGGGTGTGGGCTTTCCCCATGCTTGCCTACGCCGAGGGGAAGACTTTCCTCGTCTTCGAAGTGGTCACGAATCTGGTATGGGGCCTGCTCGCTTGGATCGGATTCCAGGTCTTCCCGTCCATCGAGACCATGGGCCAGTTGTTCCTGGGGGTTTATCTCCTCTACTCGGTGGCAACCATGATTTACCTGGGACGCGTCCATCACATACGTTTGCCCATGCCGCATCTTCGCGGCATCTTCGCCGGCCTAGGGGTTATTTTTTGGGCGTCCTTCCTGTTCTGGAATCGTCAAGGCATGCCACTGATCTGGGCGCTTGCGGCGGTCGGTCCGGCCATGCTTAGCCTGTGGGTGGCGTTGTCTGCAAGCGAACGTCGCCTGATCTCTGACTGGATCGCCAATTCTCTGGCTGGGAGGGGTGCTGATGTCAAATGAAGATCTGGTTTCAGTGGTGATTCCGCTTTTCAATCACGAAAGGTATATCGAAGCCTGCTTGGACAGTGTTCTCGTACAAGACTTCCCTAACCTTGAATTGCTGCTGTTGGATGATGGATCCCGTGATCGCGGTGTTGAGGTGGCTCGACAGTGGGTGGCTCAGCATGGCGGGAGATTTTTTCGTATCTGGTTTGAGACACAGCCAAACGTCGGAATTACGCGGACGTTAGACCGTCTTTTCAAAGAGGCGAAGGGCGAATACATCGTCGCGTTGGCCAGTGACGATATCCTACTCCCCGATTCCATCTCTCGGCGCTTACCACTATTCGCCAGCCACTCAGTCGCGGCTGTTTTCGGCGATGCGATTCCCATTGACGATACCGGACAAGTGATTGGGGGAAGCGCCATCGGTGAACTAGGGGAGCCCGCAGACCGCGAAGCGCTTTCCGACCCGAGGACGCTACTATGGGAATTGATCTTTCGATGGAATATCTACGGATCAGTTCTGATGTGCCAGAGATCTGCGCTGGTATCCGAGGGGGAAAATTCGGTACTTGACACAAAACTATTTAGTGAAGACATGCAACTTTTCTATCTGTTGGCCGGGAAGGGTGTATTGCACTTCTTGAACGAACCGGTAGCTAAGTACCGAATCCATGGAACAAGCACTTGCCGGACCCCAGAAAATCTTGACAAACTGCGTAAGAATATTTATCAATCCCGACGTTACGCAGCCAGGTTCATGCCGATGGTCCCTCGGTGGATTGTCAGAATCCAAGCCTTCACATATTTCCGTTGGAGAGGAGGCCTCCTTTCCAAACCCGCGGTCCTATGTTCTTTTGCTGTACTGGCGGGTGCAAGGGTGATCTACGATTCGGTCAGGAAATCGTTGCTCGGGCAAGGGCCAAAAGCCGATGCGGCGACCCAAAACCCAGACGGTAGACAGTCATGACAGGTGTGTCGCCGATCATTCGTTCCATTCAGAGACACTTGAAGGCTGAGTCACTGCCACAGGCGATGTTCTTTATCTTAGCCTCCATTTTCCGAAAGTTTCGCGGTGTCTACTTCAGCAGGATCTTCAGGGCCAAAGGACTCTTCATGGGTCCGCACTCCATCATCCGCGGTTCCAAACACATTTCGATTGGTAAAGGGTTCTTCGCGCTAGATGGACTTTGGCTCGAGGCGGTAGTGTACTACCGTGACCAGACCTTCTCTCCCCAGATCGTCATTGGTGATCGCGTTTCATTGTCCAGCCAGGTGCACATCACTTGCATCGATCGCATCACGATAGGTAACCAGGTACTGTTCGGAAGCAAAATCTATATTTCAGACCACAATCACGGCCGCTATTCAGGGGCCGACCAGAGCCAACCGAGTGTAGCGCCCGCCGATCGTTTGCTCTCACCTGGCGGGCCGGTCTTCATTGAAGACAACGTCTGGATCGGAGACAACGTCGTCATTTTGGGCCCGGTTCGGATTGGCTGGGGTGCCATCGTTGCGGCAAATAGCGTTGTTCGAGGGGATGTGCCTCCAGCCACCATCGTGGCAGGGGCTCCCGCCAAACCCATCAAACGCTTCAACTCCGAATCCAACTGCTGGGAGAAGGTCTGAATGTCGACACGGAATTTGTTCTCGATCTGCATTCCTGCCTACAAGCGAGCTCGGTTCCTTGGACCTCTCTTGGACTCGGTCATTGCTCAGGGATTCCAGGATTTCGAAATCCTCGTTTGCGAGGATGATTCGCCTGAGCGAGCACAGATTGCAGAAATCATCGGGGAATATCAGGCGCGAATTCCGGGGAAGCTCCATTACTACGAAAACAAAAAAAACCTTGGATACGACGGTAATATCCGTAATTTGGTCGAGAAGGCTCGCGGGGAGTATTGCTTTTTTATGGGCAATGACGACCTGATGTGCAGCGGTGCGTTGGAGGAGGTTGCTGCCGTGCTCTGCCGTCACGAAAACATCGGGATGGTGCTGAAAAGCTACTCTTGGTTTGATGACGTACCCGAGAACATCAACCAAACCGTTCGCTACTATGCGGATGAGCGGGTTTTCATGGCGGGCAGGCAGGCCATTCACGCCTGTTTCCGACGGTCAGGTGTTATCGCAGGCTACATCGTGCACCGGGACTCGGCCTTCCATGCCGCCACGGCCAAGTACGATGGTTCTCTCTTCTATCAGATGCACCTCACAGTCAGTGTGCTTGCAAAAATGCATGCGGTCTCGACCCCAAAAGTACTGGTTTTGTGCCGGAATGGCGTACCTCCAGATTTTGGCAACAGCGGGGCGGAACAGGGGAAGTACGTCCCAGGGCGATTTACGGCCCAGGCTAGGCTCAACATGATTGGGGGCGCGCTTTCCATTCTTAAAGACCTGAAAAGTCAGGGTGGGGTGGATGTGGTTGACGAGGTCATGCGTGATTACGCCAACTATTTCTACGCCTGTATTAAGGATCAACTCACACTTCCGATTCGAGAGTACTGGGCCCTCTACCGTGCCTTTGGTAGGATGGGGTTCGACCGGTATCCCATGTTTCACGTCTATTCCCTGGTCTGCTTCCTGCTTGGGGAGGAGCGGTTTGATTTGGTGGTTCGACGAGTCCGCAGGTTACTCGGGCGCAGCCCGAATTTCGGGTCGATGGCGCAGTCTTAACGTGATCTATTCCAAAGACAAATGAATATACTCTTTATCACACCCCGCATCCCTTACCCTCCACTCAAGGGTGACCAGACCGTGGCCTTTCACCGCCTACGGACACTGGGAATTCACCATCAGATCACCCTTCTGACTTTCGTCGAAGGTAACGAAGATCCCGGGGCAGAGGCGGCGCTTAAACCCTTCTGCAAGCGGATCATCAGGGTGCCACACCCGAAATGGCGAATTGGCATGAACCTCCTTTTTCGTGGTCTTTGGACCCAGATCCCTTTGCAAGTAACCTATTACCGCTCTCCGGCCTTCCAATCCCAGGCCAGAATGTTGATGCAATCGGGAGAGTTTGATTTAGTGCATGGGTTCACACTCCGTCTCCGTCCCTACCTGGAGCAGGCAGGTATCCCGGTTGTTTTAGAGTGTATTGACTCAATGCGGTTGAATTTTACTAGGCAAGTGAAAGTTGCAAAATCATGGCGTAGATGGGTTTACCGTGAGGAACTTCGGCGTCTGGAAAGCTACGAACCTTTGGTGGATCAATCCGCTGAGCGAGTCATTTTTGTTTCTTCGCTGGATGCAGAAGCCTCAGGATCTAAGAAGGCGATGGTCTTGCCCATTGGAGTCGAGATTCCATCCAATACGGCATCTCGCATGGAACCAGTAGTAGTGTTCACCGGGAACATGGGGTACAGCCCCAACATTCTGGCAGTGAAGTGGTTCGTTCGCCATTGCTGGGGATCCATTCACCGGGCTATTCCAATGGCTACTTTCCGGATCGTGGGGAGTAATCCACATGCCTCGGTTATAGCGTTACAAGAAATTCCTGGAGTGGAAGTCATCGGATATGTCGAAGACATGATGTTGGAACTCATGGAGGCCTCAGTTTCAGTCGCGCCAATGCAATCAGGCTCTGGAATGCAGTTCAAGATTCTAGAAGCGATGGCTTGTGGTCTCCCCGTGGTTACCAGTACGTTAGGAAAGGGAGCGATTGCTGCAATCCCGGGGGAGGAAATCGTTTTGGCAGACACTCCAGAGGCCATGTGTGAGGCGGTGTGTCGATTGCTCAAGGACCCAGTATTACGGATGGATCTTGGAGACAAAGGGCGTGCCTTTGTGATGACCCACCACAGTTGGGAACAGAGTGCCAGAGAACTTGAGGCAAAATGGCTCGCCTGTATTCAGAAAGTGCCGAATCGAATTATCGATCCTATGAATTAGTTGGGGCGCATTGTGTCGTCCATTGAGACCATTCCCTAACAATGCTCCATTTTTTGGCCTCCTTACTTTTTTATTGGATGACTTCAGTTCAGCGGGTACCACAACCAATCATGGCTTAATTGTTAAAATGAGTAACCTAGAAAATCAAGTTCTACACTACTAAGAAACTGAATATCTGTACTTGCATGATTTAAATAACCCTTTAAAACAAATTGAGGTAGCAATCAAGTTGAGAATGAGTAATTTTATTTCATAGGAGGCAAATTGTTACTTTCAAAAAAAGAATTTGATGAGAACTGGAATAAACTAAGGCCCATTGCCTTAGAGCTCCAAAAAACATACTTGTCTGCACCTCCAGAGGCCAAAAAACTCTATACTGCACATGGAAATATGTCATTACTCTTTTCTTATGCCTATTATGTCGGGATTGTAAAAAAATATGCAAATATGGATTCAATTGTGTTGGACTGGGGCGGACTCTACGGCCAGGTGTGTCGGCTCTTGGAAGTCTATTTCCCTGGAAGAACGGTTTGCTATTTACCCGAAATTGATAAAAATATTGAATATTGGCATAATAAATTTAAAATATCAAACGTAATTATCAGTAAGAACAAGGAAAGTGTAGCAAAAATAAATATACGCGATGGGTCGGTGCATGTAGTTGTCTCTTCGGGTGTTCTTGAACACACATATGAGTATGGAGTGAACGATGTCGATGCCTTAAAGGAAATATATAGAATTCTAATTCATGATGGACTGCTCATCATTTGGAATCTACCTGCGAAGCATGCGGCCAGTGATTTGATTAATAAAATGGCAGGACGTTACTATCATCTCAAACGATATAGCAAAGATGAAATATACCAACTTCTTGCCCTTTGCGGGTTTGAAGTTATCAACTTTGAATCGCATGAGATCCTGTTGTCAAGGGTAAGATCAATTGTTGGTAAAATATTCGGAGAGAAAACGGCTTTCTATATAGATCATTTTGCGAGTCGATTACCGATGCTATCCATTTTTCGTCAACAAATCACCGTAATTGCCAAGAAGAAGGAAGGATATTTGTTCTCGCCAAGCTATGACGGGAGAGTATGTAATTAGTCGGCCCGGAAAAGGCCATCAGGCAATTCAGGCGGCCCTGAGGGTGGGCTGAGGAAGCCGTTGGGATTCGAGGGTGTGTTTCCGGCAGGCGTGCGTGAAGGCATAGGCTGATGGTCGATAGGCTCAGGGTTCGCTGGAGTCGGCCCATGGCAAATC
Organism: Holophagales bacterium; assembly: GCA_038236735.1. Taxonomy (GTDB): domain Bacteria; phylum Acidobacteriota; class Holophagae; order Holophagales; family Holophagaceae; genus Geothrix. Next base: position 17,660 of record JBBRZL010000053.1, read on the forward strand.
CGAGGAAGAACCCTTCGCCAGAGGAGTTGGAGCCCGTCAGGCAGCAGATCCAGACTTGGCGAGAAACCCGGAAGTTGCCGGGCCCGATGCCGAGCGAGATCTGGAACGGCGCCGTCGTCCTCGCGCGGAAGTTCGGGGTGTGTAAGGTAGCCCGGGCTGTCGGCATCGACTACACAGCTCTGCGACAGAAGGTCGCCAAATCGATGGAGCCGTGCGGGCTGGTGAAGCCGACCTTCGTGGAACTCCCGGGCAGGTTGGTTTCAGAGGAGCGGCCAAGCCATCTCGGGGCGGTGATCGAAATCTCCACTCCGGACGGGTCCCGGGTGCGGGTCCAACTGGAAGCCGGGCGTGGCCTGGAGGCCGCTGGGATCGTGGCCGCTTTCCTGGAGGGTCGCAGTTGATCCAGATCACCCCACAGATGCGGATCCTGGTGGCGGTGGAGCCGGTCGATTTCCGGCGTGGGATCGATGGGCTGGCTCAACTCTGCCGTGAAACGCTGGCGACGGATCCCTTCTCCGGCACGGTGTTCGTGTTCCGGGGCCGGTCAGGCACCTCCGTGAAGCTGCTGGCCTTCGATGGGCAGGGCTACTGGTTGTGCCAGAAGCGGCTGTCCAAGGGGCGGTTCCGCTGGTGGCCGGGCAAGCCGGGAGCAGCGTCGGCGCGCCTGCTGGCGCATGAGCTCCAGGTGCTCATCTGCGGGGGCGATCCGCACGGGGCCAAGGTTCCACCGGCGTGGCGCCAGGTGGGCGGCATGGCGGAGCGGAGTTCCGAGTTAACTATTTGATATAGTTCGCTTTATTTTCGATTGTACCGTACGGCGAAATACGCCACATTCGAAGGATGGGACACTCCAAGCACCGCCAGAAGACGCCGCCGCCCCCTCTGCGCCCGGACCTTCAGTTCCGGGAGATCCCTGCGGAGGTTTTGCGCAGCCATGTCGCCAGGATCCAGGAGTCCATGGGTGAGGGCGAGATCCATACGGACATTCGGGCACTCGTCGAAACCATGATCGCTCTCCGCGAGGAGGCGGAGCGGAAAGGCGCGAGCAATGAGCGCCTGAAGTTCCTCCTGTTCGGCCCGAAAACCGAATCGTTCGCGACGGTCTGCCGGGAGGCCATGGAAGCCGAGAACCCGGCCAGCAAGGCCCGGCCCAAGGAGAAGCGGGAGAAGCCAAAGGGCCATGGCCGCAACGCCGCAGCGGACTTTCCCAAGGCCACGCGAATCGGCGTGCCACTGGAGGGGAACCCCAGCGGTGAGCCCTGCCCGGAGTGTCCCAAGGGCAAGGTGTATCCGCAGAAGGAACCGGCCACGCTGCTGCGCATCAAGGGCGTGGCCCCGTTCTCGGCCACCGTCTACGAGTTGGAGCGGCGGCGCTGCAACCTTTGCGGAGAGGTGTTCACGGCTCCTGCGCCGGGGGGCGTGGGCACAGAGAAATACGACGAGAGCGTGGGCGCCCTGCTGGGCCTGCTGCGCTACGGGGCGGGCCTGCCCATGAACCGGATCGAGAAGCTCCAGGCCGGGTTCGGGATCCCCCTGCCGGTCTCGACGCAGTGGGAGATCATCCTCAAGGCCGCCGGTCTCCTCGCCCCAGCCCACGCAGAACTGGTGCGCCAGGCCGCCCAGGGTGAGGTGTTGTTCAACGACGACACCGTCATGCGGATCCTCGATAAGAGCCCCATCGCGAAGGAAGGACGCAAGGCGATCTACACCAGCGCCATCCTCTCTCGGTGCGGGAACACCCGCATCGCCCTGTTCCTCACCGGCCACAACCACGCCGGGGAGAACCTCGAAGCTGTTCTGAAACATCGTGCTGAGGACCTCTCAGCCCCCATCCAGATGTGCGATGCCCTGGCCGCCAACACGGTGGGCGAGGCCGGGGAACTGAACACCATCCTGGCCCACTGCCTGGCCCATGCCCGGCGCAGGTTCGTGGAGGTGGAGAACCGGTTCCCCGAGGCGGTCGAGCACCTACTCGGAGCGTTGAAGGAGGTCTACCGCCATGACGCCCAGGCCAAGCGGGAGCAGCTGGATCCCCGTGCCCGACTCGCGTTCCATCAGCGCGAGAGCGGTCCCATCATGGCGGGCCTGGAGGCCTGGCTCCGCGACCAGATCGAAGGCGGGAAGGTGGAGCCAAACTCCGGGTTGGGCCAGGCCATCACCTACATGCGCAAGCACTGGACCCCGCTCACCCTGTTCCTGCGCGAACCCGGTGCCCCGCTGGATAATAACGCCTGCGAAGCGGTGGTGAAACGGGCCATCATGCACCGCAAGAACTCGCTGTTCTATCGCTCAGTCACGGGAGCCCGGGCCGGGGACACCTTCATGAGCCTGATCCACTCGGCGGAACTCAACGGGGTGGAGCCGTTTGAGTATCTGATCGAGTTGCTGAAGCACCCTGAGGAGGTGGAGCGGGATCCGGGCAAGTGGATGCCCTGGACCTATCCAGCGCCGGCGAACTCGGCCTGATTGGGAACCCAAATCAGGTCGGATTGGGTTGAGTCGTAGACACTCAGGTGGACCCAAATTTGGATTTAGCTGCCGGGACTCAGATTAGGCAGGCCTGCCGGAAACACACAAA
>JBBRZL010000054.1:0-20210 GCA_038236735.1 Holophagales bacterium
AGGAAGGGCGCCAGCCAGAAGAGCTGTCGGTTGGCGTCGGTGGGAACCAGATCCTCCTTGAAGAAGAACTTGATGCCGTCCGCCGCCAACTGCGCCAGGCCGAGGATGGGCCAGCGGTTGAAGAGCTTCGCCCGGTTGGGGCCGATGCGGTCCTGGATCATGGCGGAACCCCGCCGTTCCACCCAGGTCCAGATGGCCGCCAGCGTCATGACGCCGCCAAAAACGATGACGACCTTGGCCACCATCCAGAAGATGGCAGGGGTCATGTGCAGCAGGCTCGCGAGCTTGTCCATGGGCGGCTTCCCGGCAGGGCCGCCCGCGGGGACGGCCCAACCCATCGAGACTAGCAGAGCCCCTGGGCTGGGGACATGCGACTTGGGTCACTGAGGCTCGGGCGCTTTCGCGCCCGAGCTGGGAAAAGCAAAGGAAATTCGGCGCGGCAAAGCCGCGCCCTGTCTAAATCGTGGGCGCAGCCTGCGATTTAGCAGCCCTTCGCTTCAATTTTGGACCAGGAGTCCTTCAACCCCACGGTCCGGTTGAAAACGGGTTTCCCGTCCTGGGAGTCCGCATCCACCGCGAAATAGCCGGTGCGCTCGAATTGGAAACGTTCGCCGGGGCTAGCCGTCCGGAGGCTGGGTTCCACTCGGGCCTCGGTGAGGATCTCGAGGCTGCCGGGGTTCAGGAGGGCCTTCCAGTCCTGGCCCTCGGGCACGTCCGTGGGGTCTTCCTGGGAAAACAGCGGCTCGTAGAGGCGGACTTCGGCTTTCACTGCGTGGACGGCGCTCACCCAGTGGAGGGTGCCCCGCACCTTGCGGCCGTCCGGCGCGGTGCCCCCCCGGCTGGCGGGATCCCACTCGCAGCGCAGTTCCACCACGGTGCCAGCGGCGTCCTTGATGACCTCCCGACAGGTAACCAGGCAAGCGCCGCGCAGGCGCACTTCGGCCCCCGGGGCCAGCCGGAACCACTTCTTGGGGGCCTCTTCGCGGAAATCTTCCTGGTCGATGAACAATTCCCGGGTGAAGGGTACCTTCCGCATGCCCATGGCGGGGTTATCGGGATGGTTGGCCACCTCCACCTCGAAGGCCTCGGCGTCGGTCATGTTGGTGATGACCACCTTGAGGGGACGCAGCACGGCCATGCGGCGGGGGGCCCGCTTCTCCAGGTCTTCGCGGATGCAGAACTCCAGCAGGCCCGCATCGGCCACCATGTCGCGCTTGGCCACACCCACCCGCTCGGCGAAGGCGCGGATGGCCTCGGGGGTGTAGCCCCGGCGGCGAAGGCCGCCGATGGTGGGCATGCGGGGGTCGTCCCAGCCGCGCACCACGCCCTCCTGCACCAGTTGCAGCAGGCGCCGCTTGCTCATCACCGTGTAGGTGAGGTTCAGGCGGGCGAACTCGATCTGGCGCGGCAGGGGCCGCTGGAAGAACTTGCCGTCCACGTCCTGCTCCAGGAACCACTCGTAGAGGGGGCGGTGGTCCTCGAACTCCAGGGTGCAGATGGAGTGGGTGATGGTCTCGATGGCATCCGACACGCCGTGGGCGTAGTCGTACATGGGGTAGATGCACCAGGTGTCGCCGGTGCGGTGGTGGTGGGCCCGGCGGATGCGGTACATGAGCGGATCCCGCAGGTTCATGTTGCCGCTGGTCATGTCAATGCGGGCGCGCAGCACCTTCGAGCCGTCCGGGAAATCCCCGGCCTTCATGCGCCGGAAGAGGTCCAGGTTTTCTTCAGGGCTACGGTCCCGGTAGGGGCTCGGCCGGCCAGGCGTATGGAAGTTGCCGCGATATTCGCGGATCTCCGCCTCGGTCAGGTCGCAGACGTAGGCCTTGCCCTGCTGAATGAGGTGTTCCGCGTAGTCGTACATGAAGGGAAAGTAGTCGGAGGCGAAGTGCTCACCTAGCCATTGGAAGCCCAGCCACTGCACGTCCTCGCGGATGGAATCCACGTATTCGACGTCCTCCTTGGCGGGATTGGTGTCGTCGAAGCGCAGGTTGGTGGCGCCACCGTAGGCCTTGGCCAGGCCGAAGTTCAGGCAGATGCTCTTGGCATGGCCGATGTGCAGGTAGCCGTTGGGCTCCGGTGGGAAGCGCGTGAGCACCCGGCCCCCATGTTTCTCCGAAGCGCGGTCCGCTTCGACGATCTCCTCGATGAAGTGGAGGCTTTTGGGTTCGGGAATGGGCTGATCAGCGGACATCGGGGCTCACAGGATGCAAACCTCCAAGATACCCGGCCGCGCCAATTTAGGGCGCGGCTACCCCAGCCCCGCCGCCACCTGGGTGGCGCGCTCGATGCCGCGGGCCACGACGGAGCGGATGCGGCCGTCTTCGAGAACCATGAGACCGGCGATGGTGCAGCCGGCGGGGGTGGTGACTTCGTCCTTGAGGGCGGCGGGGTGGCGGCCCGTCTCCAGCACCATGGCGGCGGCGCCCAGAGTCATCTGGGCGGCCAGTTCCAGGGCCACGGCCCGGGGCAGGCCGCACTGCACGCCGCCCTCGGCCAGGGATTCGAGGATGACGAACATGAAGGCGGGGCCGCTGGCGCTGAGGCCCGTGACGGCGTCCATGTGCTTCTCGTCCAGGTCCATGACGCGGCCCAGGGGCTCGAACAGCGCGCGCGCCTGGGCCAGCTGGGCCTCGGTAACCCCCTGCCCCGCAGCGAGCACGGTCATGCCGCGCCGGATGGCGCAGGGTGTGTTGGGCATGGCCCGCACCAGGGGCGTGCCCGCGGGCGTGTGGGTCGCAAGAAACTCAAGCGTGGTTCCCGCCGCGATGGAGACCACCAGGGGCCGGTGCTCCAGCGCGCCGGAGGCGGTCAGGTCCGACAGCAGGCCCTTCAGCTCCCTGGGTTTCACGCACAGCAGCACCACGTTGGCGGTCTTCACCGCCCGGGCCCCTTCGTTGGAAAGGGTGATGCCCAACGTTTCGGCCCGGACGCGGGCGGCGGCGGGGTGCCGGGTGGCGGCATGGATGCGGTCGGCCGGATAGCCCGAAGCCTCCACCAGGCCGGCGCTGATGGCCTGACCCATGGTGCCGAAGCCGAGGATGGCGAGCTTGGGGTGCTGGCTCATGGATGCTCCAATGATGACTATTGGTCCCGACCCTCGCCCAGGGTCCACCACATGCAGTCTTCCAGATCCGACACCACGAAACCCGTTTGCAGCTCCGAGATGCGCCGGGAGCGGGTGCAGGCGGCGGTGTGGAAGCCCGTGGTGATCTCGCCGGGGCCAGAGCGCACGCCGAAAAAGAACTCAGCGTGCTCCAGCCCGAGGCGAAGGACGGTCTCCTGCAGGGCTGCCCGGTGGTCCATGCCCTCGGGGATGCCCTGGATGACCTGCACGGTCTCACCGGCGATGAGCGTGGGCGCGTAGGCTGCAGCACCCTGCTCATCCAGAACGGTCAGCGTGATGTCAGTGAATTCCTGGAGATCCATCACAACCACCTCTCTAGCCGGGCCACCACTTCGTCCCGGCCCACCAGCATGAGGGTATCGAAGATGCCGGGGCTCACGGGCCGGCCGCAGAGCGCCACGCGCAGCGCCTGGGCCAGCTCCTTGGTCTTGAGGCCGTGCCGTTCGAGGATGGCGTTGAAGCCCGCTTCCAGGCCTGAGTGACTGTAGTCGGGGAAGGCACAGACTTCGCGCAGAGCCAGTTTGGCGATGGGCGTCATGAACTTCTCCACGGCCTTCTCGTCGAAGTCGGCGGGCCGTTCGAAAGCGAAGCGCAGCGCCTCGGCCATGTCCGTCAGGGACTTGCCCTTCTGGGTTGCCTGGATCGCCTGGGCCTTCCATTCGTCGGCCTTCGCCGCCCAGGCCTCCGGATAGAGCTTGTCCATGAAGGGCCGCAGGTGTGGTTCCAGCTCCTCCCAAGAAGCACGCTGAATCAGCTTCTGATTCAGCCACTGGAGCTTGTCCATGTCGAAGCGGGCGGCGCTCTTCTGACAGTCGGCCAGGTCGAAGAGCTGGATCATCTGCTCATCGGTGAGCAGCTCCTCCTCGGCACTCTCCACGGCGTGGCCATTGATCTTGGGGGTCCAGGAGAGCCGCGCCAGGGCCAGCCGCACGGCCGAGGGCAGCAGTCCCATGGCCTGGTACTCGGTGATGCTGGTGGCGCCGTGGCGCTTGCTGAGCTTGGCGCCATCGGCGCCCAGGATCATGGGGACGTGGGCGAAGGCCGGCAGCTCCGTGCCGAAGGCGGCAAATAGGGGGATCTGCTTGGGGGTGTTGTTGAGGTGGTCGTCGCCGCGGATCACGTGGGTCACTTCCATCTGGGTATCGTCCACCACCACGCAGAAGTTATAGGTGGGCACGCCGATCACGCCTGGGCCGTCGCCGGTGCGGGCGATGATCCAGTCATCCAGGCTGTCCGCCGGGAAGTGGGTGGGGCCCTTGATGAGGTCGGGCACCACGATGTCGCCCTCCTCGGGCATGCGGAAGCGGATGGCGGCGGGTTCGCCGGCGTCATGATCCGCAGCGGCGCAGCCCTTCCCGCGATCCATGCCCCGGTTGTACTGGAACACCTTGCCCGCAGCCTCGACCGTCTTGCGGCGTGCGTCGATGGTCTCCCGCGAGCAGCGGCAGCGGTAGGCCAGGTTCTTGTCCAGCAGTTCCTGGATCTTGGCGCGGTAGAGGTCCATGCGTTGCATCTGACGGTAGGGGCCGTGGGGCCCCACCCAGGCACTGGGATCGCCCACCACCGGTCCCTCGTCCCAACCCAGGCCACACCAGGCCATGCCTTCTTCGATGATGCGGATGTTGTCATCGGTGCTGCGGGACAGGTCGGTGTCCTCGATGCGGAGGATGAAGCGCCCACCGTGCTTGCGGGCGAAAAGCCAGCAGAACAGGGCTGTCCGCACTCCGCCGATGTGCAGCATGCCGGTGGGGGACGGGGCGAAGCGGGTAACGACCTGGGACATGGAGGGGCCTCGGATCCAAACCACCAGTGTGCCTCAAGCGCGCGGACTGCGTCCGCGCGCTTGAGGAAAATCGCGGCCAAAGGCCGCGATTTTCACAGGTAGCCGCAAGGATTACTTGATGTACAGCTTCAGCCGGATCTCGATGGGGGAATCGCCGCTGAAGAGGCTGCGGTCCAGCACCACGGGGACTTCCACCACGCTGCTATGGGGCATGTGTGCAGCCACCACGCCGTGGGCGGCGGAACTGGCTTCGTCCTGGGCCTCCCCATCCTCGTCGAGCAGCTCGCTGGCGGAGAGTTCCTCCACTTCCAGGGGTTTCGAGGGAGGCGCGGCGGGCTGGGGTGGGGCCATGAAGGGCCCACCCATGAGCGCCGCGGGTTCTTCCACCACGCCACCGCCGTAGCGCTCAGCCAGACTCTTGAGTACCAGCTTGGCCACGCCCGTGAGGGTCTCGCGGACGCCTTCCCCGCGCATGGCACAGGCCTCGTAGGTGGGCGCCCCGAAGAGGTTGACCTCGGCGTTGAGCGTCTCCACAGGCAGGGCATTGGGCGTGTCGCGCTTGTTCCACTGGATCACGTGGGGGATCTTCTCCAGATCCGTGCCCTGGTCCTTCAGGTTGGTGATGAGGTTCTGAAAGCTCTCCTTGTTGCTTTCCAGGGCCGGGGCCTGGGAATCCGCCACGAAGACCACGGCGTCAGCGCCGCGCAGCACCAGCTTGCGGGTGGCGTCGTAGAAGACCTGCCCAGGCACCGTGTAGAGCTGGATGCGGGTCTTCATGCCCCGGATGGTGCCCAGTTCGATGGGCAGGAAATCGAAGAAGAGCGTGCGGTCCGTCTGGGTGGCCAGGGACAGCATCTTGCCCCGTCCTTCGCCGGGCAACGTGTCGTAAACATGCTGGAGGTTCGTCGTCTTGCCGCACAGGCCAGGGCCGTAGTAGACGATCTTGGCCGTCAACTCCTTGGTGGCCGCGTTGAAAAGCACCATGCCTGCACCTTCATGTCTTTCGGGAAGATTGGCGGGTCTGCCCCACCCCGTCAAGGAAGAACCGGACTCGTCGTAATATCCCCACTTGGCCCCGTTTGCGCTACACTTTCGGCCATTCCACATCCCTGAGGGTCTCCATGGCCAAACTGCTGGTGCACGAAAGCGCGGGTGTTCGAGAATTCGAAATCGTGGACACCGAGGTCCATATGGGCCGAGAGCTGGACAACACGCTCCGCCTGCCGGATCCCAGCATCAGCCGGCATCACTGCGTGGTCCGCAAGGTCGGCGGCGGCTTCGAGATCCAGGATCTCCAGAGCAGCAATGGCGTGCTGGTCAACGGCAACCGGGTGCAGTCCTCCCCCCTGCGGGACGGCGACCGCATCACCTTGGGCCAGGTGCAACTCACCTTCCAGGACCCCCGTCCCGAGGTCAGTGCCACGGTGGCCGTGCCCGTTCAGGAGGCGCCCGTGGTCCCCCTGGGCACCGTGCGCATGTCCGCCGATGAGCTGGCAGCCATTCATACCGGGAAGCCCCCCGCCGACCCCGCCCTGAAGATCCAGATCCAGGATCAGATTTCCACGGGCCCCGTGGAGACTCCGGCGAAACCCTTTGCCGCCCCCGTGACGCTGCCGCCCCCCCCGCCAGCGCCCCTGATGGCGCCAAGGCCCACCCCAGGAGCCCCCGTGACCCCGTCCTTCCTCGGCTCCCTGCTGCCCCCCGTTCCGGACGACGCCGTCCCCCTGGGCGAGCGGGGCGACCTTGGGACCCGCCTTGTGGCCGTGCTCATCGACATCGTGCCGGCCTTCATCATCTCCATCGGCTTCATGGTCCTTTCGGTGATCCCCTTCCTGGGCTGCATCCTCCTGCCCTTGAACCTCGTTGCCCAGCTCGGCTACTTCTTCTTCTTCGTGCCCTGGACGGTCTCGAAGTACGGCGCCAGCATCGGCAAGAAGGTCATGAAGCTCCGTGTGGTCCCCGAGGGCAATCCTGCGGGCCACATCGACCTGGGCTCGGCCATCCTCCGGCAGCTCGGCAACTTCTTCGCCCTGAACCTCATCGTCCTCGCCATCAAGGGCGACGAGCGCATCAGCCTCAGCGACATCATGGCCAAGACCCTGGTGATCAAGGTCGACCGCTGAACATGTTCTGATTTCCCGGCACGGCGCCCGCCTTTGCGGGCGCTTGTCATAAGGGAGGGGCCATGATCCTCACCGGCAGGCAGATCCTCGAGGCCAAGGAAGAAGGCCGCATCCGCATCGAGCCCTGGCGGGACGACCAGCTCAATCCCAACAGCTACAACCTGCGCCTGGGCGAAGACCTGGCGGTCTACACCGAACCCATCCTGGACATGGCGCAGCCCAACGGCATCGAGTTCCTCAGGATTCCTGCCGAGGGCCTGCTCCTGCAGCCGGGGCGGCTCTACCTGGGCCGCACCCAGGAATACACCGAGACCCACGGCATGGTGCCCATGCTCGAGGGGCGCAGCAGCGTGGGCCGCCTGGGCCTCTTCGTCCACGTCACCGCCGGCTTCGGCGACATCGGCTTCTGCGGCTTCTGGACCCTGGAGATCAGTTGCATCCAGCCCGTGCGCATCTACGCCGGCGTGGCCATCTGCCAGATCTTCTACCACACCGTCAGCGGCGCCTATGACAGCTATGACTCCGGCAAGTACCAGCGGAACTCCGGCATCCAGCCCTCGATGCTGTGGAAGGATTTCGTGAAAGGCCCCGATCAGACTTGAGTGCGGAGCACCCAGAGCCAGTTCGCCACCAGGGCCGCCAGGCCCAGCACGAGCCCGACGCTCCGCTCCCGGTGAGACAGGTCCACCTGGAGGGCTCGGCCCAGGCTCAGCCGGATCCCTAGCCACACTGCACCCAAGGCTAGCCCAAGAGCCACCATGGGATTGCAACGCAAGGCAGCCAGCCAGGCGCCCTGGCCCAGGGCCAGCACCACCCGCGTACTGCCGCAGGTGGGACAGGGCCGGTTGGACACGCGGTGGAGGAGACAGGTCTCCAACGCCGGGGCGCCCCGCTGTTGCAGCAGGACGCCTGCCAGCACCAGCAGCAGCCAGCACCCCACCAGGACCACGGACCAGACTGGGGGCCGTGGCACCCGGGAGACCCGCTCCCAGCGGAACTGCACGCGGTCAGCGGCCGCGCATGGCCCCGAGGGCTGCCACGCCGCCGAAGAATACCATCCAGAGGAGGGTGAGGATGCCAAAGGCGCAGCCGATGATGCCCAGGATCTTGCTAGCCTTGGTGAGGCTCTCCCCGGTGGGGTCCATCTGGCCAGCCGCCATGGCCTTCAAATCACTGCTCCCCATGACCCAGGCGAGGATCGCGAAGATGAAGCAGCAAACGAGCCCGAGAATGCCGAAGATCAGGAGCATCACCCCCCTGTGGGCCTGCACGGGCGCAGTGGACTGGAAGTCATTCATGGGTGGCTCCTGCGTGTGTGGCCAACTGGACGGTAGTCCGGATGGCTGGGCGATGGGGGGGTGCGCCCAGTGTAGGAGGCAGTCGCGTCAAAGGATAGAGGGCAGAATGGCCTACTTCATGCCCTGCGTGGTCGTCGGCGCCTCGTGGGTCCACAGCACCTCGAAGGGCCGCACTTCCTGCTCGATGCCCTTGAGGGAGAAAGCGCCGAGCTGGCGGAGCCTGTCCTGGCCCAGGAGGTCCGCCGTCTGGGGACCCACCACGATCTGGCCCGGCCGCGCCACGGAGCTCTCCAGGCGCGAGGCCAGGTTCACGGTGCTGCCCATCACGGTGTAGTCCATGCGCTTTTCGCAGCCGATGTCGCCCGCGAAGGCCTCGCCACTGTTGATGCCAATGCGCATCCGCAGTTCGGGATAGCCCTCGGGCCGCATGGCATTCAAGGTGTACAGGGCCTCCTGCATGGCCACGGCCGCCTCCACGGCGTGGCGGGCATGGTCCGCATCGGGATTCGGCGCACCGAAGAAGGCCATGATGGCGTCACCGATGTACTTGTCCAGGGTGCCGCCACGGCTGAAGATCGTATCGGTCATGGCCTCGAAGGTGCGGTTCAGGATGCCGGCCAGCACCATGGGCTCCATGCCCTCGCTCATGCGCGTGAAGCCGGAGATGTCGGCGAACAGCACGCTGATCTGGCAGCGCTGGGCCTGTAGCGCCGGCGCCTCTTTGCTCTGGCTGGAGCGCAGGATCTGGGACACCACCTGGGGGCTGTGGTACCGCTCCAGCCGCTGCCGAAACTTGGCTTCGCGCTCACGCTGGATGCCCACCGCGGCGAAGTTGGCCATGGCGCTCAGCAGGTGCTCATCCTCGCGCTTGAAGCCGCCCTTGTTGAGGCTGGTCTCCAGGTAGATCACGCCAAAGGCCTGATCCTCCACGATCAGCGGGGCGCAGAGCGCCGAGGTGATGCCGTGGATCTTGATGCTCTCCCCGGCGCTGAAGCGGGGGTCCATGCGCGCGTCCGTGGTGAGGATGGCCACCCGTTTGTCCATGGCGGTGCGGGCGATGGTGCGGCTGATGGGATTGGTATGGGTGCCCGGCTGCTCCTCCCAGACCAGTTCGGGCACCAGCTCGCCGGTGGCGTCCGCCAGCAGGATGAAACCCCGCTGGCAGGGGATCTGAGCCGTCACCAGGCCCATGACGGATTCCAGCAGTTCGGCGAGGCCCGCGGCCCGCAGCAGGGTGCCGGCCATGCTCGCCAGGCGCTGGAACAGCGTGACGGCTTCGCCCGCGGGATGTTCGCCACTGGCCTGGGCCAGCATGACCTCGATGCTGGCGTGGGGCACCACGATCGAGCCCGAGGCGTCGAAGGCGCGATCCTCCAGGGCAATCTTGGAAATCGCGGCCTTGGGCACCGGGTTCACGGTCAGGCCCACCACCGTGGCGGCCATGCCCCCTTCGGGAACCCACATCACCACGGCCTCGCCCAACAGCACCGTGTCGCCCGGATGCAGTAGCGCCGGTCCCGCCAGGGTCACTCCGTTGAGCGAAGTCCCATTGAGCGACTTCATGTCTGTGACATGGGGCTGCCCATCCTGCAGGAAGAACCGCGCATGGACCCGGCTCACGGCATTCGCGTTGATCTTGATGGTGGCCTGATCGCCCCGGCCGATGGTCACACCCTCTTCCGTGAGGGTCACGGAATGAGGAGTGCCGTCTACCTGGAGGGTCAGCTGCATGGGGAATCCGGGGGGAGGTGAGTTTAACACGCGGTACAGACGGCCACGGCGCGTCACGGTATTCTATGAGGTTCACCCTGGAGCGTCGTTGACCAAAGTCGGATTCATGTCCTTGGGTTGCCCCAAAAACCTCGTGGATTCTGAGGTCATGCTGGGCCACCTGCGCCTGAAGGGTTACCAGATCACCCCTGTCCTGGCCGAGGCCCAGGTGCTGGTGGTGAACACCTGCGGCTTCATCGACGCCGCCAAGCAGGAGAGTATCGAGGCCATCCTCCAGGCCGCCGCCATGAAGACCGAAGGCGCCTGCGAGAAGCTCATCGTGGCGGGCTGCCTGGTGGAACGGTACCGGGATGAGCTGATGGCCGGCATGCCCGAAATCGACGCCTGCCTGGGCACCCGGGATATCGAGCAGATCGCCGAGGTCATTGGCGCCGGGGCGGCCTTCCAGCTGGATCCCAACCCCGACTACCTCTACACCGAGGCCAGCCCCCGGCTGCTGACCACGCCCAAGGCCAGCGCCTACCTCAAGATCAGCGAGGGCTGCGACCACGCCTGCGCCTTCTGTGTCATCCCCCAGCTGCGGGGCGGCCAGCGCAGCCGCAGCATCGCCAGCGTGGTGGCCGAGGCGCAGAACCTCGTGGCTCAGGGCGTGTTGGAAATCAGCCTGGTGGGCCAGGACACGACAGACTACGGCCGCGACTTCGGTGACCCCGACGCCCTGGAGAAGCTGGTCCGGGCCCTGGGTTCGGTGGAGGGCCTGCGCTGGTTCCGCATCCACTATGCCTATCCGAACCGCCTGACCGATGGCCTGCTGCACGCCATGGCCGAAACGCCCAACTGCGCCCGCTACCTGGACATGCCCCTGCAGCACGCTGACGGTGCCCTCCTCAAGGCCATGGCCCGGGGCGGCAGTCGCGCCTCTTTCCTGAAGCTCGTCGAGAAGGTGCGCCGCCTCGTGCCGGGCATCGCCATCCGTTCCAATTTCATCGTGGGCTTCCCCGGCGAGGACGAGGCCGCCTTCGGGGAACTGAAAGCCTTCGTGCAGGAGGCCCGCTTTGACCACGTGGGCGTCTTCACCTACAGCCCCGAGGAGGGCACCAGCGCCTACGCGCTGGGCGATCCCGTCCCCAAGCGCACCAAGGAGGCCCGCAAGCGGCGCCTCCTGGAGCTGCAGCAGAAGATTGCCCGGGAAAAGAACCAGGAGAAGGTGGGGCAAGTGCTCGACGTGTTGGTGGAAGGCGCCCACGAAGAGACCGACCTCATCGTGAAGGGCCGCCACCAGGGCCAGGCCCCGGACATCGACGGCAACGTGCTGCTGGTGGACGGCGCCCCGCAGTTGAACACCATCCAGCGGGTGCGCATCGTGAAGGCCCACGCCTACGACCTCATCGGCGAAGTGGAGGAGGGCGGCCTCGAGGCCAGCACCACCCTGTACGAGCAGTCCTTCCTCGCCCGGCAGCGGTCCTAGTCGGGGCCTTCCTGGCGTCAGCTCCGGCTGGGTGCCCCACACTTGAGGCTGCCCCGCAGCCTCAAGTGCGACCCAGCGCGGAGTTGAGGCCCACGCCTACGACCTCATCGGCGAAGTGGAGGAGGGAGGCCTCGAAGCAAGCACCGCTGCCCATGAAGCGACATTCCTTGCCCGAGGACGCTCCTAGACAAAGGCTTCCGCTATCCTCGTCCCATGCGCCCCCTGAAACGGATGCTCCTGGGCCTTGGGTTCCTGTTGGCCCTGGCCGCAGGCTGCGCAGGCTGGCTGGTCTGGCGCCAGCTGCCCCGGGATCCAACACCCCGCATCGCCGGGCTCAGCGCCAAGGTCACCGTGGCTCTGGATGGCCGTGCTGTGCCCACCATCCACGCCCAATCGCTGGAAGATGCCACCCGCATCCAGGGCTATCTGGTGGCCCGGGAGCGGCTCTTCCAGATGGAGCTTATGCGGCGCAGCGCCGATGGCCGCCTGGCCGAGCTGTTCGGGGAGACGGCCCTGCCCCTGGACAAGCTGCACCGCACCTATGGCTTCCGACAGGTGGCGGAGCAGGCGCTGGCCTTTTGCCCGGCCTCGGCGCAGCGCTCCCTGGCAGCCTATGCCGACGGCGTAAACGCCTTCATCGACCAGAACCCGGGCCGCTGGGGGCTGGAATTCATGCTGCTGGGCCTGCGCCCGCAACCCTGGCGCCCCGAGGACAGCCTCAAGGTTCTGCTGCTCATGCACGAGGATCTCTCCTCCAGCTGGAAATCCGAATTGCAGGCCGAGGCCCTGGCCGGCCTGCCGGCACCCCTGCAACGCTTCCTTCAGCCCAGCGTGGACGCCGAAGATCGACCCCTCGTTCCCGATGCCAACCCGCTGCCATCAGACACGGCGGCCTTCCTCCAGGGTGGCGTCGCCTCGGACAAGGTGGCGGGAGAGCCCCAGCTGCGGACCTGGCTGGCCGTGGCGGCGGTGCTGCCCGTTCCCGATCCCGAGGCCCGGCTCGCCTCCAACAACTGGGTGGTAGCGGGCCGTCGCACCTGGAGCGGCAAGCCCATCCTGGCCAATGATCCCCACCTGGGCCTGAGCTGCCCGGGCATCTGGTTCCCCCTGCGCCTCGTCTGGGCCGGCCGGTTCGCCCAGGGCGTGGCCCTGCCGGGCCTCCCCGGTATCGTGCTCGGCCACAACGACCGCATCGCCTGGGGCTGCACCAACCTGGGTACCGACCTCCAGGATCTCTATCGAGAGCCAGCCCAGGAACGGCGCCGGGAGTGGATCCCCGTAAAGGGCCAGCCGCCCGTTGAACTCATCGTGGCCCTCGGGAAGCACGGCCCCCAGGTGCTGCCGGGGCTCTCGCTGCACTGGCCGGCGCTGGATCCCCGCCGGCTCGCGCTGCCCGCCTCGGAACTGATGGAGGCGAAGGACTGGGCGACTTTCAACGCGGCCATCGACGGGTATCCCAGCCCGCCT
The DNA here is from genome assembly GCA_038236735.1 of Holophagales bacterium. GTDB lineage: Bacteria > Acidobacteriota > Holophagae > Holophagales > Holophagaceae > Geothrix. The sequence continues at coordinate 12,998 of JBBRZL010000054.1, forward strand.
CAGAACGTGGTCTATGCCGACGTGGATGGCCACATCGGCTGGCGGGCCTCGGGCCTGATCCCCCTCCGGCGCCGGGGCGACGACGGCAGCCGCATCCACGACGGAAGAGATCCGGCCCAGGACTGGCGGGGCTTCGTGAAACCCCAGGACATGCCCCGCCGGTTGGATCCATCCCAGGGTTACATCGCGACGGCCAACAATCGCACCATCGGCACCAGCTTTCCCCAGCCCGTGGCCACCAGTTGGGCTTCCATGAGCCGGGCCAGCCGGATCCTCGAACGCCTGGAGCAGGATGGCCCCTGGGATGTGCGGGGCTTCGAGGCCCTGCAACGGGATGCCACCAGCCGCTTCCATCTGGCCTTCGTCCAGGCCTTGGGAATCGAGGAAGCGCTACTCGGCTTCACGGGTCGTGCGGATCCGGACACGTCCCTGTTCACCCAGGCCGAACTGCTGCGCAGGACCTTCCGCTTGAAACTCCTCGAGCAGCTCCTCCAGGGGACACTCCTGGCCGCGAAGGACTACCGGCATTTCGGCGAAGACCACTGGTTGCTGGCCGCCGCCAGGGCCTCCACGGCCCAGTGGCAGGCAGCCGGGCTGGGAGACAAGGCCGCCTTCATCCAGGCCTGCCTGGCAGAGGCACAGGAACGCCCAGAGTGGAATCAACCCTGGGGCCAGGTGAATGAGCTGAAAATCAGGCACCCCTTCGGCCTCGCGGGAGGTCTGGCGGGCTGGTTCTTCAATCCGGCGGCCATGCGGCTCCCGGGTTCCGCTCGGTCCATCCGCGTGCTGACCGGCACCCACGGTCAATCCATGCGCATGGTGGTGGATCTCGCCGATCTGGAGGCCACGCGCCTGGTGGTCCCTCTAGGGGTCAGCGCCCACCTGGGCTCCCGGCACCGGGAGGACCAGGCCGAGGCCTGGCGCCAGGGCGATCCCGATGGCGGCCTGACCCGACTGCACCAACCGGCGCAGAAGACGCTGGCCTTCGCCCCGAAGTGATGCCCAGGGCGGCTTCCGACGTGCCTCGAAAAAGTTGTCGGGACCTAAACGAACCTGCGAAGGCCCTCGTAGGCATTCGTGCTGTCCCACCTGGGGATCTTCCATGCGTTTTGCGGCCCTGCTCTTCGCCTGCCTGCCGATCCTGGCCTCGCCGCCGCCCAATCCCCCCCACTTGGCCTTCCCCCGGCTGGCCCAGGCGCCCGCCATGACCCGGGACGCGGACCTCTCCACCTGGAGCGGGGCCCTGGTGCTCAAGGATTTCGGCATGATCATGCCCGACGACAAGGGCGAGAACCGCTGGCCCACCCTCGTGCACGTGGGCTGGGGCCCCGACGCGCTCTACGTGGCCATCGAGGCCATGGATCCCGAGCCCGCCAAGATCCACGCCGCCCGCCATATGCGCGACAACAACAACGGCGACTTCGATTTCGTGGGTGTGGACCTGGATTCTTCGGGCAAGGGCCAGACCATGATCCGCTTCTTCGTGACGCCCCTGGGCGGCCAGATCGACGAGATCGCCTCGGACAGCACCGGCGAGAACGCCTCGTACAATCTGCTCTGGGATTCCACGGGCGTGCTCACGCCGAACGGCTACGTGGTGAAGATGCGCATTCCCTACAGCAGCCTGCGCCGCGTGCCCGGGGAATGGTCCTTCCGCATCCTCCGCATCATCCCCCGGGAGCGGCGCTACGGCATCTCCTGGCCGCGCATGAGCAAGGATGTGCAGTGCGACATGTGCCAGATGGCCCGCGTGTCCGGGGCGCCGGTGGACAAGCCAGGCTCGCCCTTCCTGCTGATCCCCTTCACCACCTTCAACCGCACCCAGTCGCTGGAGACGGATCCGGGTGCCGCTGCCAAGAGTCAGGCCCGCCTGGGCCTGGATCTGCGCTATGCCACCACCGCCCTCACCCTGGAGGGCACCTACCGGCCCGACTTCGCCACGGCGGACGCCGACGTGGATCCGCTGCAGATCAACAGCCGCTTCAAGGTGTTCTATCCCGAGCGCCGGCCCTTCTTCCTCGAAGGCATGGACCTGCTGGGGGTGCAAGGCGCTCAGCGCCAGTTCTTCAGCCGCTCCATCCAGAGCCCCCTCTATGGCGTGAAGGCCTCGGGCCAGGAGTCCTTCGCCAGCTGGAGCGTGCTCCATGCCAGGGACCAGGATGGGGGCCTGCTGCTTGGCGCCAACGGGGCCGTGGGCGTCGATAGCCTGCCCACTCGGGATACGGCGGCCTCGGTGAAGTTCCAGACCGACAACCGCGGATCGGGGTTCTCCTTCCTGGGCACGGACAAGACCCTGCTGGGGGGCCCCGATCACACCGGTGGCCAGAGCGGCGGTATCTACGTCGATCAGTACCTGGGCTCGGAGTTCCACGTCCTCGCCAGCGCCTTGACGGCCGCGACGCACCTGCCCCAGGCCGACGGCTCCCAGTCCTCCCAGCGGGGCACCGCCACGTCCGCCGAACTGGACTGGAACACCCGTAACTGGTCCGCTTTTGTCCTCTCCCAGGCCACCAGCCCAGCCCTCGTGCTGCTGTCGGGCTTCACGGATCTGCAGGGCTACCGGCGCCAGAACGCGGGCCTCACCTGGAGGGATAACTGGAACCAGGGCGTCCTTTCCCAGGCCAATGCCACCCTGCGCTGGCGCAACCTCGCCTGGTGGAACGGCGATCCCATGGACCGCGCCGTGGGCCTCGACGCCTATGTCGAATCCACCGGCCGCCTGAGCTTCTTCTTCAACTGGGACGTGGCGGGCCGCACCTGGGCCCAGGATCGCGTGCAGACCGCGGCAGCCCGCTCCCTCACCCTGGGCGGCAACTGGAACCGGCTCTCCAACCTCCGCATCGGTTGGACTGCCACCCAGGCCCGCACCATCGACCTGCCCTCGGGGGATCCGGCCCGCCTCCGCTCGGCCACCCTTTCGCTCTACGGCACCGCGGGCTCCCTCTCCTACAACCTGACGGGCCAGCAGTCGGGCCTCGACCGCGAGGTGGACGACCAGCGCCTCGTCCGGGCCCGGGAACTGGTGGCCACCGGCAGCTGGATGTTCCCCCTCTCCTTCTACGCGAAGACCCAGGCCTTCGTGGTGCGCTACGACGGCACCGAGCTCGAAGGCGTGGACAAGTTCCTCAAGGCCTTCCTGGGCTGGCAACCCAACGCCTTCACCAACGCCTATGTCGGCTGGTCCGCCCAGCGGCACCGGGATCCCCTGGCCACCCCCGCCTCCGAACGCGCGGTCGAGCGGGGCCTCTTCGCGAAGCTGGCCTATGCGGTGCAGTTCTGATTGGCGTGGCCGACTGACCGCTACACTGTCCGGATGCTGGAACTCCGCAACTTGACCCGGGCCTACGAACTCGGCGGCGAACGCGCCGGGGTGTTCGGCGTGTCCCTGGACGTTCCGAAAGGCTGCCTGGCGGTGCTGGCGGGCCCCAGCGGCAGCGGCAAGACCACGCTGCTGCAGCTGGCGGGCCTGCTGGATACGCCCGACGAGGGCGAGGTGCGGCTCGACGGTGCGGCCGTCTCCGCCCTGCCCGAAAGGGCCAAGTGCGATCTGCGCCTGCGCCGGCTGGGCTTCGTGTTCCAGGCCTACAACCTGGTGCCCGTGCTTTCCGCCCTGGAGAACGTGATGCTGCCCCTGCAGCTCCAGGGCGTGGCCGAAGCCGAGGCCAGGCAGCGCGCCGAGGCGGCCCTGGAGCGGGTGGGCCTCACGGATCGCCGCAACCATCACCCGGGCCAGCTCAGCGGGGGCCAGCAACAGCGGGCCGCCATCGCCCGCGCCCTGGCCCCGGAGCCGCTGCTGGTGCTGGCGGACGAACCCACCGCCAGCCTCGACCACGCCCACGGCGGCCCGCTCATGGACCTCATGGCCGAACTGGCCGCAGAACGCGGCGTCACCTTCCTGGTGGCCAGCCACGACCCCTCCGTCATCGCCCGCGCCCACCGCGTCTTCCGGCTCCTGGACGGGCGCTTGGTCTCGCAGGATTGAAAAATATGAATCCACAGATTTCACAGATGACTGGCTGCCTGACTCCGTCAGATCGTCGCTGCTTGGGCCGGGCTACCTGTTTTTTGAATCTGTGTGAATCTGTGAAATCTGTGGACAAGCATTTCTTTAGAGCCTCCAAGTGATCCTCGCGCGCCTGGCCCTCCGGAACTTGCTGCGCCAGCGGCGGCGCACGGCGCTCACGCTGATGGTGGTGGTGGCCGGCTTCCTGGCCCTGAGCCTGGCCGGGGGCTTCATGGCCCAGACTTTCCAGGGGCTCTCCGACGCGGCCATCCGCGGCGGTCTGGGCCACCTCCAGGTCATGCCGCCCGGCGCCCTGGAGGGCGACGAGGCCCAGAGCCTGGAAAAGGCCCTGCCCGAGGGCGAGGCCCTCGCCCTGAGGCTGCGCCAGGATCCGGCCGTGGCCGAGGTGCTGCCGCGCATCCAGTTCATGGGCCTGCTCTCCAACGGACCCCGCAGCGTGGCCTTCCTCGGGACAGCCGTGGACCCCCTCCTCGAACCCAGGTACATGGCCTGTGTCGAGGCCCTGAAGGACGGCGCCAAGGCCTCTGGTGGCGCTGGTTCCCGCTGGCTTTCCACCGACCCCACGGCGCGGGAGGCGATCCTCGGCGTGGGCCTGGCCAAGGTTCTCGGCGCCACTGTCGGCAGCTCGCTCACCCTGATGTCGACCACCCGAGACGGCGCGCTGAACGCCGTGGATGTCGAGGTGGCGGGCCTCCAGGACCTCGGTCTCCGCGAACTCAACGACCGTTTCCTCACCGTGAGCCTGGCAACCGCCAGCCAGCTGCTGGACGCGGGTCCGGCCCGCTCGCGCCTGTCTGTGGTGCTCAAGCGACCCCAGGATACTGCCGCCGAGCAGGCGCGCATCCAGGCGCTGCTGCCGGAGACTTCTGTGAGGCCGTGGTACGAATTGGCCTCCTTCTACCGGCAGGTGAAGCTGCTCTACTACGCCATCTTCGGGTTCATGGGTCTGGTGCTGTTCCTGGTGGTGCTGCTGGCCACGGCCAACACGCTGCTCATGTCGGTCATGGAGCGGGTGCGGGAATTCGGCGTCCTCCGGGCCATGGGCCTCCAGCCCCGGCAGCTGCTGGTGCTCCTCCAGTGGGAGGGCGCCTTCCTGGGGCTCCTGGGGAGTGCGTTGGGACTGGCCGCGACGCTGCTGCTGCGGGCCGGACTGAACGCGATGCACATCGTCATGCCCGCCCCGCCCGGCACCAGCCACGGCTATGAGCTGGACATCCACTTCGTGCCGCTCGTCTACTGCCTCGTGGCCCTGGGGCTGCAAGCCACCCTTCAGGTGAGCGCACTGTTCCCAGGGCTGAAGGCCGCGCGGCTGCGCATCGTCGAGGCGCTCAGGCATGTGTGAGCTTCGAGGTGGGGTCCGGGCCGCATCGTTGCGCGATGCGGCTGGTGAACGGCATGGCCTGGCTTCCGGTTGCCGTTGGGTGCCTCGATGAACGCCGCCGGTTCTCCAGCGCCGCGCCTGGCCTGGTGGTTCGCCACGGGCTTCGGCAGCGGCTACCTGCGGCCCGCGCCGGGCACCTGGGGCACCCTAACGGGCCTGCTCGCCTGGCTGCTCCTGGTCGCCGGGATGCGAGCGATCGGAGCGGCCTGGGCCCCCTGGCTGCTGCTGGCCGCGCCAGGGATGATAACCCTGCTGGCCGTGTGGGCGGCGGATCGCGTGGTGTTGGAGACCGGTCTCAAAGATCCCGCCTTCATCGTGGCGGACGAATGGGCCGGCCTCTGGTTCGCCCTCACGCCGCTGCTGTTCACCGTTACCGTGCAGCCCCAGCCCTGGCTGCTGTGGGGCGCCCGGCTGGTGGCGCCCTTCGCGCTGTTCCGCCTCTTCGACATCTGGAAGCCGGGACCGGTGAACGCGGCCCAGCGTCTGCCCGGCGGCTGGGGGGTCGTCATGGATGACGTGCTGGCGGGCCTCCTGGCCGCCCTCATCGTGTGGCCCCTGGACCGCTGGCTGGGCGCGCAGTCCCTGTTGCAGCCGGAACTGTGGCACTAAGCGTCAGCGGAGCTTTCCCAGGTTGATGAGGGCCGACACCTTGCGGTGGCGCTCCACCGGGTGGCGCAGGGACAGGGTGAGGTCCACCTGGTACTCGTTGCTGCGGGCGTCGTCCTTCTGCCGGCTGCGGCGGAGGTACCCCTCGGCCTCCAGCTCGTCCAGGATGCGCTGGACGGCCCGGTAGGTGATCCCCACGCGGTCCGCCAGGTCCTGGATGCGCAGGGCCGGCTCCTGGGCCAGGCAGATGAGCACATGAGCGTGGTTGCTCAGGAAGGTCCAGGGGGCCGAAGGGCGCTTCATGGGCAATTTTCTGGACAAAGGGCTGCTCATGCTTCCCATTTTCCCGATTTGTGCGATACATAATACATGCTTTATATTTCATGTATTTTGAAGCATGTGAATTTTCCTCCGTCCCTTCCACCCCCCCCCTCCACTCCCGGGAGACACCCCTTGAGCACCCTCGACATCCTGCGCGCCAACCTGCTCTCGCCCATCGTCCTGGCCTTCGCCCTGGGCATCGCCGCCCGGTTGCTGCGCAGCGAGCTGCGCATCCCCCCTGCCCTCTACACCAGCCTGTCCATCTATCTGCTGCTGGCCCTGGGTCTCAAGGGTGGCTTCGAACTCGGCCATGTGGGCTGGACCGTCCTCGCCAAGCCCGCCGCGGTGACCGTACTCCTCGGCTGCATCACACCGCTGACGGCCTACTTCGCCCTGCGCCGTTGGGGGGGGTTCTCCACGGCCGATTCCGCGGGCATCGCCGCACACTATGGCTCCGTGTCCGCCGTGACCTTCATCGCCGCGCAGCAGTTCGTGAGTTCCATGGGGGCCACGGCGGAGAGCTTCATGCCGACCCTGCTGGCGCTGCTGGAGAGTCCGGGCATCCACATCGCCCTGGCCATGGGGGTCCTGGCCCAAACCAGGACCGTAGCCGCCCCGGCCATGGACGGGGTGGAAGTGACTGCGGGCGGGGCGGCGGTTATCGGGGGTGGCCCGAAGCCCACGCCCGTTCCGCCGTCCCTGCTGGGCTCTCTGCACGAGGTCCTCACGGGCCGCACCATGGTGCTGTTGGCAGGTGGGCTGGTGGTGGGCTGGCTCATGGGCGAGAGGGGCTGGCACCAGGTGCAGCCCTTCTTCGACTCGGGCTTCAAGGGCGCCCTCATGATCTTCCTGCTGGAGATGGGCATGCTGGCCGCCGAGCG
>JBBRZL010000055.1:0-19921 GCA_038236735.1 Holophagales bacterium
GGGGGCTGACGGCGTACCTGATCTCCTTCTTCTTCACGCTGGTCTATGCCTACTGGGCCGCCAAGGATGTTCGTTCCGAACGGCTGCTCGTCCCCCTGCTGGACATCCTCCAGAGCATCCCCGTGATGACCTTCATCGTGCCGCTGATGCTCGCGCTGGTGGCGGCCTTCCCCCACAGCAACGTGGGCATTGAGCTGACAGCCATCATCGCCATCTTCACGGGCCAGGCCTGGAACATGACCTTCAGCCTGTACCATTCACTGAAGAGCGTGCCCGCCGAGCTGCAGGAGGCCGGCACGGTGTACCGGTTCAACTGGTGGCAGCGGTTCAAGTGGATCGAGCTGCCCTTCGCCACCACGGGACTGGCCTGGAACAGCATGATGAGCATGGCCGGCGGCTGGTTCTTCCTGATGCTGGTGGAGGCCTTCAAGTTGGGGGACAAGGATTTCCGGGTGCCCGGCCTGGGTTCGTACATGAGCGTGGCGGTCGAGCATCATGACGTGCGGGCCCAGCTCTGCGCCGTGGCGGCGATGATCATCATGATCGTGCTGCTGGACCAGGTGCTGTGGCGGCCGGTCGTCGTATGGGCCCAGCGCTTCCGCATCGAGGACACGGTCCAGGTGGCCGACTCCCAGAGCTGGTTTCTCAACCTCATCCGGGGCTCCCGTCTCATCCGGCGCTGGGATCGCTGGCGTGCCCTTCGGCGGCGGAAGCGGCAACATCGCCACACCGTCAAGAAGAAGGTCCTGGTGGCGGGCGGGCCAGAACGCGCGGCCCACATAGCTCCCTGGCTGTCCCTGGTGGCCCTGGTCATCCTCACGGGCTTCCTGGTGCTGGGCGGGGTGGGCGTGGTCCACCTCCTGCATCAGCTCCACCCAGGCGCCTGGTGGATCCTGCTGAAGGCTGCCGGCCTCACCCTGGCCCGGGTGATGGCCTCCATCCTCATCGGCCTCTGCTGGACCCTGCCCGCGGGCCTGGCCATCGGCCTCTCGCAGCGGTTGTCGCGCATCTTCCAGCCCATCGTGCAGGTGGCGGCCTCCTTTCCCGCGCCGATGCTCTTTCCGGTAGTCGTCGCCGTCCTGGCCTCGTTCAAGATCGGTCTGGGCTGGGGCAGCATAGTACTGATGCTGCTGGGCACCCAGTGGTACATCCTGTTCAACGTGATCGCCGGCGCCAGCGCCATCCCCAGCGACCTACGGGAAGTGGGCACCGCCTTCGGCTTCAGCCGCTGGCAGCGGTTCCGGAACCTCTACCTGCCCGCGATCTTCCCCTACCTGGTGACCGGGTGCCTCACGGCCGCCGGGGGCGCATGGAATGCCAGCATCGTGTCCGAGTACTACAACATCAGCGGCCCCACCTTGCAGACCTTCGGCCTGGGCGCCATCGTGAGCCAGGCCGGGGAATCACGGAACTTCCCCCTGCTGGCGGCCTCCACCCTGGTGCTCGCGGCCACCGTGGTCCTGTTCAACCGCCTGGTCTGGAAGCCCCTCTACAAGCTCGCCGAAACCCGCTATTCCCTGTCGAAGTGAGGCAGCCATGATCCACGCCATCAACGCCAACCACGAGATCATCTGCGAGCTCAAGGGCATCCAGAAGTCCTTCGAGCGGGAGACCGGCCAGCCGCTGCGCGTGCTGGAGGACATCAACCTGGATGTCCGGGCCAACGAAGTGGTCTGCCTCATCGGTCCCTCGGGTTGTGGCAAGAGCACCATCCTGCGGATCTTCGCGGGCCTGATCGAGCCCACCAAGGGCAAGACCTTCTATCACGGCGAGAAGATGGAGGGCCTCAACCCGGGCGTGGCCATCGTCTTCCAGAACTTCGCCCTCTATCCGTGGATGACGGTGGAAGCCAACGTGAAGACCGTGCTCCAGGCCCAGGGACTGGACGAAGAGACCATCAAAAGCAAGGCCCATCGCGCCATCAGCCTCGTGGGCCTGGAAGGCTTCGAGGAAGCCTATCCGCGCGAGCTATCCGGTGGCATGAAGCAGCGCGTGGGCATGGCCCGGGCGCTCAGCGTCGATCCCGAGATCCTCTTCATGGACGAGCCCTTCAGCCACGTGGACGCCCTCACGGCTGAGGGCCTCCGGGCGGAAATCCTCGACATCTGGGACGACGCCGAACGCAATCCCTCGTCGATCCTCATGGTCAGTCACGACATCAAGGAAGTGGTGTACATGGCGGACCGTATCGTGGTGCTCTCCGCCAATCCCGGCCGCCTGCGCACCATCGTGGAGAATCCCCTGCCCCGGCCCCGGGACATGCGCAGCCCTGAGTTCCTCCGCCTGGTGGACCAGCTGCACGACATCATCACCAGCACGGAGCTGCCCGACATCGAGGTGAGCGCCCCCGCCACGAACCTCCTGCCGGACCTGGTCGAGCCCCTGCCCCCGGCGCCCTCCTCAGACATCCTGGGCCTGCTGGAATACCTGGAGACCCAGGGCGGCACGGCAGAGCTGTTCCAGGTGGCGGCCGCCACCCACGTGACCTTCGAGAAGATCCTCTCCTCGGTGAAGGGCGCGGAGATGCTCGACTTCGTGGACACGCCCAAGCGGCAAGTGGTCCTCACGCCCCTGGGCCAGCGCTTCATCCGGGCCAACATGGACGACCGCAAGGACATCTGGAAGGCCCAGCTCCTCGAACTGCGCCTCTTCCGTCTGGTGCAGGAGCTCATCGACCTCCACCATGGGGAACTCAAGGAGGACGAGCTGCTGGCCGAGCTGCAGCAGCGGTTGCCCATGGAGAACTCCGAACAGACCTTCGAGACCCTGGTCACGTGGGGCCGCTTCGGCGAGCTCTTCGCCTACCGCGAAGAGCGCGGCGTCCTCACGCCGGAGTAACACCAAGAATAGAAATTTGCCGGTGCCTCACCGTGACAACGGTGATTAGGGCCAGGACGAAATCCCGCCTGGGCCCGCCTTCGGCGGCTTCCGGCTGGGCCGGAAGTCACTAAGGGGCGCAATTCAGACGGCCATCCCCCAGCAGGCAGCCCAGGCCGCCTGCGGTCAGGTGGTCCTTGTGGTTCGGGCTGAGTCCGTTCTGGACCAAGGGCGCGGGTTCAGCGGCCTGGCCCTGCAGCTGGCCCAGACCGACCAGGAGCGCAGCGCAAACCAGCCTGGTTCGAAGGGAAAGCCGAGGGAGGCGCATGGCGCTACTTTGGCAGAAGTCGGCATCTGGACCGTGACCGGGCCGTCAAGGCAGCAAGGGTGGCTCCACCGCCCGTTCCACCCGTTCTGGCATGGGTGGCGTGAAGGCACAGAGCGCGATGCCCGCCAGCACCAGCAGTGCGCCGAGCCCCTGCAGCGGGCGCACGGATTCGGACAGCAGCAGCCAGCCGAGGATGATGGTGGCCACGGGCTGGGTCATGAGGCCCATGGCACCCAGGTTGGTGGGCACGTGCCCCAGGCCCCAGGTAATGAAACGCCAGGCCACCACCTGCACCACGAGGCCCAGCGCGAGGAGCGCCCACCAGGCCCGGGCCGGATAACCGGTAAAGGCTTCTCCCTTGGCCCAGCCCAAGATCCCAAACCAGACCGTGCAGCAGAGCACCACCCAAAACAGGGCCTCGGGAGCGCTGAGGTCGCGTCGGGCCCGGCCCAGGGCCAGGGTGAAGGCCCCGTAGGCAAGGGAGGCCAAGGCCCCCAGCAGTTCGCCCAGGCCCGTACCCCAGCGGGCGCCCTTGGCCAGGCCCAGTACCAGGGCCCCGGCCAGGGCAAAGAGCACGCCCGCCCAGAAGCGGCGGCGCAACCGGGCGCCCATCCAGAGCACGGACACCACGGCCACCCAGATGGGCGCCAGGGTGACCAGCAGAGTGGCGTTGGCAGCGCTGGTGAGGTGGAGGGCCGAGTGCCACATCCAAAGGTCGAGCACGAAGCAGAGTCCCGCCCCCAGCGCCCAGAGTCGGGCCCGGCCCGTGGCCGGTCGGCCGGTGCCCCAGGCCATCCAGGCCACGAAGGGCAGTGCGATGGCCATGCGGTAGAACCCCACCGCCAGCGGCCCCGCCGGGGCGGCCCAGCGCACCAGCATGGCGGCGAAGCCCAGCAGGGTGGCACCCAAGATAAGGGCGGCGAGCCCCCGGGCGTCCGGCCCTTCGGTGGTTTTCATGGGACCAACCTTCCTCCGAATCAGTGCCTAGTTGGCCCAGCGGGAGACCTGCTCCCACACATCGTCGTCCTGGCAGGGGCCGTTGAGCAGGATGGCGAAGACGCGCACCTGGCCGTCCAGAGTCTGCAGGTAGCCGCAGAGACAATTGACGCGGTCCAGATGGCCAGACTTCACCCGGACGCGACGGGTCAGGTTGGCATCCTTCACCTTCAGCTTCCAGGGCTCGCCCCCGATGATCTTGAGGGAGGCGACGAACTCGGGCCCCACTTCGAAATCGTGGTAGGCGCCCCGCAGGATGACCGCCAGGGTGCGGGCCGACAGGCGGTTCTCCTTGCTGAGCCCAGATCCATCCGTGATCTGCACCAGGTCCGGTCCCAGATTGAAGGCAGTCCGGTAGAAGGCCTGGATCCGCTGGGTGCCGCGGGACCAGGAGCCCGCGCCGAATTTGCGGACCAGCATCTCGATCATGAAGTTGTTCGACCACTTGTTGATGTCCGTGATCAAACTTCGCAGGGGCGGCGAGGTCCAGGTGGCCAGCTTCCGGGGCTGATCCATCCCGGCGGCCCTGCCCTCAACGGGGATGCCGGCCTCCATGATGATCCGCTGCAGAATGTCGCGGGCTTGCCGCTCCGGATCCGCCACCAGTCGGCCCGCCTCGTCGCGGTTGAAGTTCACGGACAGGGGCAGCACCGCGGGCGTCGTGTCCGCCGAGGTGTTCTCCCAGCCCCGGGGTTGCCGCTGGCCATCGAAGGCGCTCTGGTCCAGGCGGATGGCGCCGGCGATGCGCTGGACGCCCTGCTTCTTCAGCGCCTGGACCAGTAGCCAGACGCGCTCGCTGGTGAGCATCGGGTCCCCATCGCCCTTGAAGACCAGATCCCCCAGCACTACACCATCCTTCAGGTCCCCCCAGATCTCGGTGTCGAGGGTGAAGTCGGGCTTGAGCGTCTTGAGCAGGGCGTAGCTCGTAACCACCTTGGTGGTGCTGGCCGGCACCAGAGCCAGTTCCTCATGGTAGCGTTCGATTACCTTGCCGCTCTCCGCGTCCCAGATGCCCGCGGACACACTGACGCCCCGCGCTTCCAGGCGGCGCGCCCAGGCCTGGACGTCCTGGGCAGGCAGCGGCAATGCGGCGACGAGCATGAGGGCCAGGGCGCTCCAGGTCACCCACCCTCCGACGGCGTGCTGGTCTTGATGGGAATGGGGGTTCCCCCTGCGGGGGTGATGGTGGGAGCCTTGGCGTCCCCAGCGGCGGGAGCCTTGGGCACTCCCAGCAGGTTCTGATCCGCCGAGAAGACCCAATCCCGCACCAGGGTTTTGTTCTGGTAAAGGTGGATGCTGTCCTTGAGGCTGCGGCTGCGCACGCCGACGATGGGGAGTCCCTCGGTGTTCCCGGAGGCCCCGGGTTGCACCTGGGTGATGAAGTCCCAGTCCCCTTCGCGGGTCATCGGATCCTTGTATTTCTGGCGAAGCAGGCGCGGGCGCACCTTCATCAGTTCGTCCAGATCCTTGGGGTAGCGCCCGGACTTGGTGGCGAAGAGCCTCAGCGCACCGGCGATGGCCTCGCCGCGGAAAATAAGTTCGGCTTCGTTCTCCCGCTGCACTTCCGCGCTCACAAGAGGCGCCGCCTTCAGCAGCAGCAGGCCCATGACCACGGCCATAGCCAAGGCAAGGGCCATGGTGAATCCGCGCTGGGTTTGGTCCAGTGACATGACGACTCCGGGTACAGGGTACTACCCCCGCTCACCCTTGCGTGTCATGAGTTCGCCAAAGGCCTTCACCACCCTGGGATCGAACTGGGCGCCGCCCTGGCTCTCAAGCTCTTCGAGCACCTGGCGGTAGCCCCGGGGACGCCGATAGCTCTTGCCACTGGTCATCACTTCATAGGCTTCGATGAGGCCGATGATGCGGCTGCCGATGGGGATGCCCGTCTCCCGAAGACCGTCCGGGTAGCCGTAGCCGTCCCACCGCTCGTGGTGGTGGCGGATCATCTTGATCACGTCGAAGGGAAAGCGCAGGTCCTTCAGGAACACCGCCGCCATCTCGGGGTGGCTGCGGACCTTCCGCTGCTCGTCCTCGTTCAGCTCCGCCTTGGCCAGCATCTGGGGATCCAGCATCAACAGTCCCACGTCGTGGAGGATGGCGGCGATGCTCACCGCCTCCACCTCCTCGGTGGACAGTTCCAGCTTGAGAGCGAGATCCCGGGCCAGTCTGGCCGTGGCAAGGCTGTGGGCCCGAAGGCTCGGGATTCGGCTTTCGCTCGATTTGAGGATCCGGTGGGTCACGGACAGGAAGGCGTGGTGGTACCGCTCGTGGAGTCGGGTCTCCTGCAGATGGAGCCCCAGAATCCGGCCGAGATGCTGGATGGCCTCGATCTCCGCGATGGAAAAGGACTGGTCCTCCTGACGGAAGACCAGCAGCAGGTCGTGCCCGGTGGGCGACTCGTTGAGCAGCAGGGGCATGTAGGCGGCAAAGCTGCCCGTCAGTTCGACGGCCTTTGACAGTTCCACGCGGGTGATGAGCCGCAGGTCCTGCTCGCGCACCGAGGGGAGGTGGAAGGTGGCGTGGGCCAGCATTTGCTGCTGAAGGTCAGCCGAGAGCGGCAGCATGCTGTAGGCCAGGATGGGCCGGATCTCTTCCGAATCATCGATCCAGAGGGTCACGGCCGCAGCCGAGAGGACCTGGGTGAGCAGGCCGGCGATTTCCCAGAAGAAGGCCCGCTGTTCGGGCGGCACCATGCCGCGTTTGCGCTCGGGATTCGCCGGCGCGGGGACCACCCAGCCGCTCAGGCTGCGGTCCGCCTCCCAGGGCAGGGCCGAGTAGCCATCCGACCCCTCGTTGAAACCGAACATGCGCTCCGTGGACACCGGCCTGCCGGTGGGCATGCTCGCCTTGGGCGCGTGCATCGCGGGCATGGCCACTGGGGCCACCGGCAGCAGATGCTCGGGAGCGGGGGCCACCTGCTCGATGATGTCCGCCGCGGTGGGCAGGTCTACCGGAACGACGCCGGCACTCACGTGGCTATCGATCGGCGCAGGCGGAGGCAGGGATTGCAGAGCCCCCGGGACGGAGGAGCGGGGAGAAGTGCCGTAGAGCCGGAACTCCCGGAGGGCTTCCACCAGGTCGCCGCAGATGGCCAGGGTGGGGGGCTCGTCTCGCGCGGCATTGAAGGTGCCGCCCTTGATGCGATCCCGCTGGATCAGCAGACCGACCCAGTCGCCGGCCAGGTAGACCGGCGTGATGAGATACCGGGGCCATTCGCCCCCCTGTCCAAAGGCGGCCAGCTCGGGAGAATCCGAGGCATCGTTCACCACGAAAGTGCGCCGCTCCCGGTGGACATGCACCAGCAGGGGATGGCCGTCCGGAATGGAGACCGGGGGCCGCGTGCCCCGCGGCCACCCGTAGAAACTCACCACCTCGAAGGAGCCCTGTTCCGGCGTGCGGAGGTAGAGGGCGCCCTTGGTGCTGCCGACTTCCTCCAGACAGCGGTAGAGCACCTGGGAGCAGCGGTTGGCGAGTGCTTCGCCGAGCATCAGGGTGGACTCGATCATGGAGGAAGGATCCTGGTGTGGAAAGGTGCGAGGCTCTCATCATGGCAGACCCACAATCGGAGGAACCAGTGAATCGGTCCGGGCGGGAACGCCTCTTACCGCTGGGGCGGGCGCTGCAGGCTGGCCACCAGCAGCTGCCGATCCGCCCAGCGGGTCAGACCCGCCAACTGGCGCCCGTGGCCGCATTCCGCCAGGGGCGCCCCCAGGAGCCGCAGCCGCCCCACCACCGCCAGCCAGTCCACGGGCAGAGCCACCGAGGCCAGGCCCTCATCCCAGGCCTCGGCCCCCGTGGTCAACAGGCGGCCATCGAAGTGGGAGACCAGCGGAAAGGCCGGCATCGCCGGTTGCATGCTCGCCAATCGGCGCGCGATCGCCGGCAGGAGAGCCGCCATGTGGGGGCCATGCAGCGGGTGCAGGACCGGCAGCAGGCCCACCTTCAGGGCCGCGGGCTGGAGCGTCGCCAGCAGGTCTTCCAGTTCGGCCCGCGATCCCGAAACGGTGAACTGGGCCTGGCCATTGCGGTTCGACAGCGCCAGAGTTGGATGGGCCAGCAGGGCCTGCCGTAGCTCCAACTCCGGCAGGCCGATGATGAAGCCCATGCCCATCTCCCGGTGGGCAAAGGCAGCCTCACTCAGATCCTCGATGGCGGAAAACAGGTCCAGGGCGCCCTCGAGGGGGACCACGCCAGCGGCCACCAGCGCCGAAAAGAAGCCCATGCTATGGCCGGCCGCCGCCACCGGCAGGGGCAGCCCCGCTGTCAGCCAGGTCCGGTAGATTCCCACGGAATGCGCCAGGATCGCGAAGGGGGTGTGGCGCTGGAACTGCAGCGCCGCCAGGGGGCCCTCCGCCATGAGCCGCCGCAACGGGTAGCCGGTGTGGGCTTCCGCCGCCCGCAGCGTGTCAGCCCAGGCGGGCTGGTCCTCCCAGCCCGCAGACATGCCCACGGCCTCCGTGCCCTGGCCGGGGAAGAGAAGGACGGAGGGTGCAGTCAGCATGGGTTCAGCATAAATGGAGTACTGTGTCCCGATGAGCCCCAACTCCAGCTGGCAAGGCGTGGCCTGGCATGAGCGCCGCTCTTACTGGGAGCTGCTGGAGGCGGATCGTCGGGAACTGCGGGAGGCCCTGGAGCAGGAAGCCGCCCACCTGGCCCGCCAGGCGGACCAGGCCCTGGAGGACTATGCCAACACTCCTGGCACGCTCGCTGGCCAGCTGGTGAACGGCGACGTGCTGGCCACCCTGCTGCCCAGCCTCCGACGGAATCCCACCCAGGGCTACGAGGCCCTGGAGGACCCTGTCGGCCGCGCCGCCGTGCACCTGAACGCCCTGGGCAAGCGCCTCCGCGATCGTGCCCTGGGACTTGCCCGGGGCAAACCGGTGATCGTCTTCATGGGCGGCCAGGCCACGGGCAAGACCACCGGGGCACTGGCGATGGGCCTGGCCTTCGGCGCCGTGTTCGATGCGCCCCACACCGATCCCGAAGGTGTGGCCTTCCTCCTGGGCCGCCTCCGCGAGGCCGGCTGCAACGAAGTCCATGTGGCCTACACGGACCGCGAACCCGAGGGCGCCCTCAAGGCCATGCTGGCCCGCTCCGAGCGCGAGGGCCGCTACGTGCCCCTCCATCGCATGGCCCAGGCCCATGCCTGGGCCCCCTTCACCTTCCTGGGCCTCGCCCCCCGGGCAGGCCGCTCCCTCCGGCTCTACCACGTGCGGGTGGACGAGGCCGGTTCTGGCCGCATGACCATGACCACTGGCCAGGGCGCCCTGGCCAGCGTACGGGCCCGGACAAATTCTCCCGAATCAGTGGTTGCCTACCAGCTGCAGACCGCTTACCTTTCTCTACTGAGGAACCCCGCCCATGACCCCGAAGCCTGGTACCCGCGAGACGTCCTCGCTGGACTTAACCGATCCCTTGACATCATTGCCCCATGGCGACGCAGCGAAGCCGACCATCTCCTTCGCCGATTTTTCCAGACTATGGCTGAGCGAAGTGCCGAAGGTGATCCAGGCCCACGAGGAGCACCGTCTGGAGGTTCGGAAGAATCTGGGGCTCGTCTAGGTTGCTGAATTCGCGGAGCGAATTCAGCTGGGAAAAGTGCTTAGTTGAATTCGCGGAGCAAATTCAGCTGGGAAAAGCGCTTAATTGAATTCGCGGAGCGAATTCATATCTGAATCTGCGCAGCAGATTCAGCCTTCCCGGTACCCGAGCACCACCAGCAGACAAGGCCCACCGGCAATGACGGACATTCCCAGCGCTTCCGCCTCCTGGATGGCCGCGTCGCTCTCGGCGCCGGGCTGCATCCAGACGTGCTTGACGCCCGCGGCGGCGGCCTCGCGCACGACCTGTTCCGTGATCGCCGGCGGCGTGATCACCGAAATGGCCTGCACCTTCACCGGCAGCGCCGCCAGGGACGGATAGGCCTTCAGCCCCTCCACCTCTTCAGCCCGTGAGTTGATCGGATAGACTTCCCGGCCGCGCTGCTGGTAGCAGCGCAGCACCTTGTTCCCGTACTTCGAGCGGATCACGCTGGCCCCCACCACCGCGAAGGGCCCAGAAGCCAGGAAGGCCTGGATGCGTTCAGTCACCGTGGACATGCAACCTCCAAAAGAAAAATCATCCACAGATTTCACAGATGCCACAGATTAAAAATTGGCCCTATTATCGGCCTGCTCCAAATTGAAAGAACCACCACGAATGGCACGAAGACGCCCTGCGGGCGTAGGCAGGCCACAAATCCGGTCGCGCCCTGCGCGCCCGAGGCCGAAGGGCCGGTTGGCCCGCATCGGCGGGAGGGGGTCGTCTTCGTGCCTTTGTCACTGGCCTTGGTGTCTTTCGTGGCGATTGAAGTGCCTGCTGCAAGCTGAGCAAGGCCGATCATCTGGAAATTTGAATCTGTGAAATCTGTGGAATCTGTGGACAGCATTTTAGGTGGATTAGCCCAGTGACTGGATCGCCCGCACGGTCATCTCACCACGCAGGGTCTCCACGGCCTCGCAGGCGGCAATGGCCGCGCTGAGGTTGGTGAGGCAGGGGATCTTCAGGCGCAGAGCCTCCTTGCGGATCGAGCTCTCATCGAAAAAGGCATCGCGCCCCAGGGGTGTGTTGATGACCCACTGTACTTCGCCGTTCTTCAGCAGATCCACCGCGTTGGGGCGGCCCTCATTCACCTTGAAAATGCGGCGTACCTTCAGACCCACGGCGTCCAGCGCCCTGGCCGTGCCTTCCGTGGCGCAGAGGCCGAAGCCCAGGGCCACCAACTTGTGGGCCAGTTCCGGCAGCCGCACCTTGTCCGCATCGTTCACTGTGAGGAACACCGTGCCCGACAGGGGCAGCGGAATCCCGGCGGCCAGCAGGGCCTTGGCGTAGGCCTCGCCAAACGATTCCCCGATGCCCATGACCTCCCCAGTGCTCTTCATCTCGGGGCCCAGCACCGGATCCACGCCCGGGAACTTGGCGAAGGGGAAGACCACGCCCTTCACCGAGACAGCCCTGGCCACACCATCCATGATGCCCTGCTGCCGCAAGCTCTGGCCCAGGCCCACACGGGCGGCGACGCCGGCCCAATCCATGCCCGTGGCCTTGCTCACGAAGGGCACCGTTCGGCTGGCCCGCGGGTTGGCTTCCAGGCAGTAGGCGATGCCGTCCTTCACGGCGAACTGCAGGTTCATGAGCCCGAGCACACCCAGGTCCAGGGCCAGCTGGCGGGCGTAGCCCCGCACGGTCTCCAGGATGTCTTCGGACACGCCCAGCGCCGGAATCACGGCGTAGCTGTCACCACTGTGGATGCCCGCCTCTTCGATGTGGGCCAGGAGCCCCGCGATGACCACCTGCTCGCCGTCGCAGACCACGTCAATGTCCAGCTCCTGGGCGCCCTGGAGGAAGCGGTCCAGCAGCACCGGCTGGTCGTTGCTCACGGCCACGGCCTCGCGCATGTACTTCTCCAGCCCCGCGTCGTCGAAGACCACGGCCATGGCCCGGCCACCCAGCACGAAGCTGGGCCGCACCATGACGGGGTAGTCCAGCCCGTGGGCCACTTCGAGGGCCTCAGCGAAGCTGGTGGCCATGCCCCACTTCGGCGCGGGGATGTTCAGGCGGCTGAGGGCCTGACCGAAGCGCTCGCGATCCTCGGCGTCCAAAATGGTGTTGAGCGGCGTGCCCAGCAGGTTCACGCCGGCGGCGTGCAGCGGTCCCGCCAGCTTTAGGGGCGTCTGCCCGCCGAACTGCGCGAAGACGCCCAGCAGCTGGCCGCCGGCGGCCTCGCGGTCCACCACGGCCTTGACGTGTTCATAGGTCAGCGGTTCGAAGTAGAGGCGATCACTGGTGTCGAAATCCGTACTGACTGTTTCGGGGTTGCAGTTGATGAGGATGGCTTCGATGCCGCTGGCGCGGATGGCCTCCACCGCCTGCACGCAGCAGCAGTCGAACTCCACGCCCTGGCCGATGCGGTTGGGCCCGCTGCCCAGGACGATGGCCTTGGGGCGATCGGTAGGCTCGGCCTCGCTGGTTTGCTCCCAGGTTCCGTAAAGGTACGGCGTCTCCGCCTGGAATTCGCCGGCGCAGGTGTCCACGCGTTTGTAGGCGGGATGCAGGCCCAGCGTCGCCCGACGTGCGGCGACCTCGGCTTCTGTCCCCGAACAGAAGACAGAAATCTGGTTGTCGGCGAAGCCGGCGCGCTTGGCCTTCTCCAGCAATTCCTCCGGCAGGCGATCCACGGAGAAGCTGCGCAGGCGGCCCTCCAGCACCACGATCTCCTCGATCTCCCGCAGGAACCAGGGCGTGATCTTGGTGAGGCGATGCAGTTCCTCCACGCTATGGCCGGCCTTGAGCCCGTGGTAGATCCAGAAGAGGCGCTGGGCCCCAGGAATGATGAGGTGCTCCTTGAGGCGGCCGAGATCCAGCTTGCCTTCCAAGGCGCCCGACAGGCCCTTGTGACCCTCCTCCAGGGAACGGACGGCCTTCTGCAGAGCCTCCTGGAAGCTGCGGCCGATGCTCATGACTTCGCCCACACTTTTCATCTGGGTGCCCAGCACCTGGTCGGCCTGGGGGAATTTCTCGAAGGTGAAGCGGGGGATCTTCACCACCACGTAGTCCAGCACCGGCTCGAAGGCGGCCTTGGTCATGCGGGTGATGGCGTTGGGCAGTTCCCAGAGCCGGTAGCCCAGCGCCAGCTTGGTGGCCACCCAGGCGATGGGGAAGCCCGTGGCCTTGGACGCCAGCGCAGAGCTGCGGCTCACGCGGGGGTTCATCTCGATGACGATGATGCGGCTGGTCTCGGGCTCCAGCGCGAACTGGATGTTGGAGCCGCCGGTTTCCACACCCACGGCGCGGATGACGGCGAGCGCGGCGTCGCGCATGCGCTGGTATTCGGGATCCGTGAGCGTGAGGATGGGCGCGACGGTGATGCTGTCGCCGGTGTGGATGCCCATGGGATCCAGGTTCTCGATGGAGCAGATCACCTCGACATTGTCGTCCAGGTCGCGCACCACCTCCAGCTCGAACTCCTTCCAGCCCAGGATGCTCTCCTCGATGAGTACCTGCTTGGTGGGGCTCAGATCCAGGCCCCGGGCCACGATGGTCTCGAACTCGTCCACGTTGTAGGCGATGCCGCCGCCGCTGCCGCCCAGGGTGAAGCTGGGCCGGATGATGGAGGGAAAGCCCGTGAGCTTGAGCAGATCCCGGGCTTCACTCATGTTGTGGGCAAAGCCGCCGCGGCAGGTCTCCAGGCCCAGGTCGTCCATGAGGGCCTTGAAGAGCTGGCGATCCTCGCCGCGCTTGATGGCCTCGGGCTGGGCGCCGATGAGGTTGACGCCCGTGCGCTGCAGCAGACCGCTCTCGTGGGCCTCCATGGCCAGGTTCAGGGCCGTCTGGCCCCCCACGGTGGGCAGGATGGCATCGGGCCGTTCGGCCTCGAGGACCTTCGCCAGCACGGCCAGGGTGAGGGGTTCAATGTAGGTGGCGTCGGCTCGGCCGGGATCCGTCATGATCGAGGCCGGATTGGAGTTCAGCAGGATGGTGCGGATGCCCTCTTCGCGCAGGGCTTTCAGCGCCTGGGTGCCCGAGTAGTCGAACTCACAGGCCTGACCGATCTGGATGGGCCCCGAACCCAGCACCAGCACGCTCTTCAGATCCGTTCGTTTCGGCATCAGATTTCCTTTTGTTTTACCGCAGAGGACGCAGAGTGCGTGGAGGAAAAGCAAGAGAAGTTCTTTTCTCTGCGCCCTCTGCGTTCTCTGCGGTAGATCATCTTTGGTTGCTTTCCAAGAGTCGGACGAAGCGCTGGAAGGCCGGGTGCGCATCGTGCGGTCCGGGCGATGCCTCGGGATGGTGCTGCAGTGAGTAGATCGGCAGTTTGGTATGGCGCAGGCCTTCCACGGTGCCGTCGCTCAAGTGCCTGTGGGTGACTTCGACCTCGGGCGGCAAGCTGGCCTCGTCTACGGCAAATCCGTGATTCTGGGCCGTGATCTCGATGCGGCCCGTTAGGAGGTCGTGCACGGGCTGGTTGGCGCCCCGGTGGCCGAATTTGAGCTTGAAGGTGCGGCCCCCGAAGGCCTGGCCCAGCAGCTGGTGGCCCAGGCAGATGCCAAAGATGGGCAACTGGCCGATGCAGGTCTCGATTTCCGCTTGCATGCCCGGCAGTGCGGCGGGATCGCCCGGTCCGTTGCTGAGGAAGAGGCCGTGGAAGCGTTTCTGGGCCAGCTCCGTGGCCGGTGTGTCCCAGGGGAACACTTCGAGGTGGAGACCTGCGGTCACCAGCTGGTGCAGGATGCTCTGCTTGATGCCACCATCGAGCACCGCCACGCGGAAGGCACCCCCGGGGTTCAACTCATGCCTATCCCGACAACTCACCTCGGCGCAGAGCGCCTGGCCGGTCATGTCCGGCAGGGCCATGGCCCTGGCCACGCCGGCCTCCAGGCTGCCGTCGGCCTCGGTCCAGATGAGGGAGGGCTGGGAACCCTGGTCGCGCAGGTACTGGGTCAGCGCGCGGGTGTCGAGGTCCGACATGATGGGGATGCGATGACGCTTGAGCCAGGCAGCCAGATCGCCCTCGGCGCGCGTATGGTCTGGAACGAAGGTGAGCCGCCGGCAGAGCAGGCCCGTGGCCCAGGGCCGACCGCTCTCGTTGAGGTCGGCGTGGATACCAACGATCCCCTGCTCGGGGAAGGTCATGCAGACCATCTGCCCGGCAAAGCTGGGATCCGTGAGGACCTCCTGGTAGCCCACCATCGCCGTGGTGAAGACCGCCTCACCGCCGCCGCCAAAACCCAACGGCGCCCGTCCCCGGAAGCTGGTGCCGTCCTTCAGGATCAGGTGCGCGCGCATGGGCCTCCTTCGTCGAGACCAGTCCGGGGGGACATCGCGAATGCAGTGAGCAGGCGGTCTCCCCGGACCATGGTTGAACCTTGGCAAAAACCCCGCGATGGCCAGGCCGCCGCGGGGTCTTGAGAATGACTTGGCCCTTCAGGACCAAAGTGAGTGTAGCGACCCCGAAAACCCAGGATCAGCCTTTTTCTTCAAGGGGAAATCAGCCATACTGCTCCTTTGTTCCTGATGTACGAAGCACTGTTTCAGCCACACTGGTTCGTATGTGGACAGGCGACGACATCTACTTCATGAAGCTCGCGCTCGAAGAGGCGGAGAAGGCGGAGTACCTGGACGAGGTGCCCGTGGGCGCCGTGGTGGTTTCGGAAGGCGTCCTGCTGGGCCGGGGCCACAACCAGCCGGTGAAACTGAACGATCCCACGGCCCACGCCGAGGTCATGGCCCTGCGCAGTGCCGGGGCCTGGACCAAGAACTACCGGCTCACGGACGCCACCCTCTACGTGACGCTGGAGCCCTGTCTCATGTGCTTCGGGGCCCTCATCCACGCCCGGGTGGGCCGCGTGGTATTCGGCGCCTCAGATCCCAAGGTTGGCGTCAGCCGCTGGCTGGACACCCTGGATGGCGCCGCCCTGAACCACCGCTTCCTTTTTGAAGGGGGCTTGCTTGAACCGGAGTGCCGTGCCCAAATCCAAGCTTTTTTCAGGAGACGCCGATAGTGTGTGACATGTTCACGCCCACCCCACCTTCCCTTTTACCCGACCCGCTGGTCCTGCCCGTCGCCATCCAGTCTTTTCTGGCCGGCATCTTGGTGGCGTTGGGATTCCTGTCCGCCCTGGCCCATCGCACGCTGAGCGACTCCCCTTTCCGCAAGGCCGGGCTCTTTGGGCTCATGGCTGCAGCCACCTGGATCTCCTTCAGCGACATCGCGGCCTCCCTGCTCCATGCTTGGCTGGTTCCCGCCACCCACCCCGTGTCCCTGGTGCTGGCCGGTGCCACCCTCATCGTCTGGGAGCGGCTCACCGCGGACCTTCTGGCCGCTTCCGCTCCGGCCCAGTCCATGGCCTTGGGCCGGAGGCTCACGGCCTTGGGCGCCGGCATGATCTCGCTCGCCGCCCTGGTGCCCTGGGAACCCTCCTACCGCCTGTCCACGTTCCTGTTTGGCCTGTTGGTGGCACTGCTGGCCATCCTCACTCTCCAGGCGGGACTGCGCGCCCATCGAGACGGGCTGGGCAGCGCCAAGGCCGTGGTGGTCGCAGGCCTCGCCCAACTGGTCTGCGTAGCGACGCTCGGAGCCGTGTTCGCGGGGTGGATTAGCCGGGCCACGAGCATGGCTGTCCTTCAGTTCGCCATTCTCACCTTCGCACTGGCCCTTGGGTGGGTCACGCTCAGCCGACTGAAGGACCTTCGAAGGGCCACGGAAGCGGCCCAGACCGACCAACTGGCCGCTGCAAACCGGCACGCCCTAGAGCTGGAAAGCTTGGTGCAGATGCGGAACGCCGAGCTGTCGGCGCGGCTCAGTGACCTGGGTGATGCACGCCGCGCGGCGGAGCTGGCCAACGATGGCCTTCAGCGGGCCCTGGACGAGCTGGAACAGGCGGCCGCCACGGACCGGCTCACCGGGGCCTGGAACCGACGCCGCTTCGAGGAGGCGGTCCTGGCCGAACTCGCCTTGGCACAGCGACGCCGGGATCCCCTTTCCCTGGTCATGTTCGACTTGGACCACTTCAAACGCGTGAACGATACCCACGGGCATGGCGCCGGCGATGCTGTCCTTGTGGGTCTGGTGCAATGCGTCCGCAAGCATCTGCGGGCCTCCGACTCGATCATCCGCTGGGGCGGCGAGGAGTTCCTGGTGATGATCCCGGCCACCCATTTGGAGGGGGCTCTGGCACTGGCCGAGAAGATGCGCGGCGCGGTGGCAGCCATTGAGTTTCCCGGCATCGGCCAGGTGACCATGAGTCTGGGCGTGGCCCAGTATGCTCCAGGGGAGAGCCTCTCCGCCTGGATCGAGCGGGCTGACCAGGCTCTCTATGGCGCCAAAGCCGCCGGCCGCAACTGCACCCAGGCAGCCCCGATGCCCGAACGAACGGCCGGGGCATTGACGGGGCGGACCCTGCTCGAGGTGGTCTGGGACGAGACCTACGAGAGTGGGAACGCTCTCATCGACAAACAGCACCAGCGCCTGTTCCACCTGGCCAATTCGCTGATGGCGGTGCTCACCGAGGAGACCCCCATGGCCGAGGTATCCCTGCGCCTGGAGAGCCTACTCGCTCACGCAGCGCAGCATTTCCATGATGAGGAGGCTCTCCTGCGAGTGGCCCACTATCCCGACCTGGCCCACCACGGCACTGTCCACGCGGGCCTGCTGACCAGGGCGCGGCAGCTCCAGAAAGAGGTTCGGGCCGGCCAGCTGGATTTGGGCAAGCTGGTCGCCTTCCTCGCAGTGGACCTCATCAAGGGGCACCTTCTAACCGAGGACCAGAACTATTTCGAACACCTGCGCTCGGTGTCCAGCGACGCCCCTTCGGCGTGAGCCGGAGGCCCTGGGCAGTCAGCGCTCCGACAGCAGCCGCACGGCGAAGGTGGCCAGCCAGTGCTCCCCTTCGTAGCTGCCGGAGGCCAGGTGGGGCAACGAGGCCCGAGCATGGCGATCGGCCAGCTGGCGCAGCCGTGGCACGCGGGGATCAGTTGGACTGAGCTTGGTGGCAATCCGGTTCAGGGCTCGGGCCCGGCTGAGGTTCAGACCATCCAGATGGACGATCTTGGGGTCGGTGCGATCCGACACAACGGCGGGAACGAGCCCCACCGCCAGTGTCGGCAGGAAGCCGTCCAGCCAGCGGTGGAAGGCCTTGGGCGGCAACACCCGCGCCATGAGCGCCGCCTCCTCCAGGCAGGGCGACAAGAAGTCCTCGCCTCCGGGCTCCCAGGCCAATGGACCATTCCGGTCCCGGCCGAACCAGGCCTTGGATCGTTCAAGAATGAGCGCCTCGAAGGGCCTGTCCCTCGCCGCGCGGGCGAAATCCAGGGCCAGGTCGAGACTGAAGGCCGTGTTGGCATGTACTCCAGTGCGGATGGGATAGGTCTGCTTTGGCAGGAAGGCCTGGAACTGCTTCACGAGTTCATCCGCGAGGGGCTGCAGCGCCGCGGCCCAGCGCGCCGCCGCAGGATCGTCCCAGGTCCTCAGCTCCGCAGCGAGCTTGAGCAGCCAGGCCCAGCCATACGTGCGCTCGAAACTGCGCCGGTTGCCCTGGCCCAGGTAGGCGACTTCGGCGGCGATGCGCTCTGGCGCCAGGTTCTCCTCAAGCACTGCGCGAAGCTCAGCCGCCCGCGCCATGCCCGGATGCTCGCGCAACAGCCGTACGAGCATCCAGTGCCCATGCACCGCGGAATGCCAGTCGAAGCAGCCATAGAAGGCTGGGTGCAGGTCCCTGGGAGCCCTCACCTCCCCTGCCCCGTTCAGGACATGGTCCAGCTTGTTGGGGTATTCCTGGCGCACGCACTTCAGGACCAGCCCGGCGAACCGGTCTGCCGCCGCATCGTCCAGCGCCAGGTCCAACGCCTGCGCCTGCAGCCCGACCACCAGCACCAACCCCAGTCCCCACGCCATTCGGGCCATGTCATCCTCCCTCCGCTGGATTCTAGCCCCTGATTTGCTAGACTGATGGGTCTGGAGAGATGGCCGAGTGGTTGAAGGCACCTGACTCGAAATCAGACGTGGGAGTGATCTCACCGGGGGTTCGAATCCCTCTCTCTCCGCCAGTATAAGTCGTAAACACCTATAATTAAAGGGTTTGCGGCTTATTGCTTTTGTGGCCCAGCATTATACCCATACCGTTTTGGGTCATGGATTGCCCACACTCGGTAGGCACATCAGAACGGGAAGGGCTCCATCTTCTTCTTCCGCCTGATCAGCGGGAATTCTTCCGAAACCAAGTAGCACAGGGCATCGGGCAAATGATCCAGGCCCAGGCGCTTGTCTGGCTCCATGGTCTCCCCGCGATAGGTCAGCCCCTCCAGGCAATGAATGAGCCCCTTGCAGCGCTTGGCGATGAAGAGGCGGTGTTCCCCCTTCGCATTGGTGAACACGGCGTTCACGTTGTTCACCCTGTCCGTGACCATCGAAGCCTTCGCCGGAGCGATCACCCTGAAGCCAGCGGCCCCTGAGGATGGCAAAGTCCGTCTGCCCCACACCCGCTGAGGTCTTCCGTGAGTTGCCTGAAGGGTCGGGATAGGCGTGGATCTTCCGACCCGGATACCTTCGGTTCAGTTCGTCCGCTAGGCGCTGGGTGCTGGAGTTGTTCAGGCTGATCTCATCCAGGATGTGCAACTGACGGGCCTGGTGTATGACAACTTCGACCGTAAGAAGCACCTTCGTGACGACCTGAAGGACACCGGTGGCGCCCTGATGGTGGGAATTGATTTTAACGTGACCCCCATGAGCGCCGTGGTGGGGGTGAAGGCCGGGGATCCCAGTGCCTCGGCAACATCCCTCTGAGAATGTCCTTCCGCCGTGACCAATAGGATCTTCGCTATCTGCACCAAACGCTCAGCCAGAGCGCGACTCTGCGCCGTGCCCTCCAACCGTTCCCGTTCGATGATGGTCAGTTCGATTCGCACAGATTCCGACACTCGATACCTCTCAGTATCAAGTACGGCGACTCAAACATAGGACCGGCTATGTTAAGCGCACTGCACTAAGGTTTGTACGGAGCATCCCCTCTAGCCGACGTTGACTCAGGACCAGGCCTTGCAGCGAACGGGGGAGAGGCCTGTTGCTCTTAGCCCAACGTTGCGTTCAGCCCAGCGCCTTCTCCAGCGCCGCTGTCAGTTCCTGGAGGCTGAAGGGCTTCTGGATGAACCCGGCGGGACGGCTCCCGAGCATGGGTTCGATGGCTTCCATTTCGCTGTAGCCGCTGGCCAGGACCACCTTCACAGCAGGGTCGCGCACCTGCA
>JBBRZL010000056.1:0-19866 GCA_038236735.1 Holophagales bacterium
CACGATCTGGGTGGTGGTGCCCGCGAGGCTCCCGCCTGAACCGGCCAGGAAGGTCACGGTGAAAGTCTGCGGCGTGAAGTTCGCTGTGATTGTCAGGTTCTGGGTCACATTCGTGATCGCCAACGGATTCGCGTTGGTGGTGGCGAAATTCGCACCAGTCCAGTTGGTGAATGTGTAGCCGACATTGGGGTTCGCGCTCACCGCCGTGGCGGAGCCGCCGTAGGCCACGATCTGAGTGGTGGTGCCGGTGAGGCTTCCGCCAGCCCCGGCCACGAAGGTCACGGTGAAGGATTGCTGTGTGAAATTGGCCGTGATCGTCAGGTTCTGGGTCAGTTTGGTGACCACCAGCGGGCTCGCGCTGGTGGTGGCGAAATTCGCACCAGTCCAGTTGGTGAAGGTGTAGCCGACGTTGGGATTCGCGCTCACCGCCGTGGCGGAACCGCCATAGGCCACGGTTTGAGTGGTAGTGCCTGTGAGGGTTCCGTCAGCCCCGGCCAGGAAGGTCACTGTGAAGGTCTGCGGCGTGAAGTTCGCCGTAATGGTCAGGTTCTGGGTGACGTTGGTGACCGTCAGCGTATTCGTGCTGGTGGTGGTGAGGGCCGCGCCGGTCCAGTTGGTGAAGGTGTAGCCCGTATCCGGCACCGCCGTCATGGCCGAGCAGGAAGCTCCGGCGGCCACGGTCTGGGTGGTGGTCCCGGCAAGGCTGCCACCGGCCCCGGCCAGGAAGGTCACGGTGTAGATCTGGGCTGGCGGGGTGGTCGTCCCACCGCTGCCACTCCCACCGCCACCGCAGTGGAAACTCAGCAGGAGGGCTGCGCCCAGGCCCAGAAGCCGGAGCCAGGCCCCGAAGCCGGGGGGCGAGGGAATCCGCTGGCGACAAAGCAGGGACGGCATGGTGGCTCACCAAGGAAGGGCACGACGATGAACGGGGACAGGGGCTGCCCGGAGGAGGCCCTCCCTATCCTTGTCGCCACCCCGGGCGCGTTCCTGAAGCCGTCCGGGTATGCTCCATGGGCCCGGAGGGCCCAACCTGGACTCAACGCGACCCCCACCTCATCCGTAAGCTTGGCTGTCCCCCCGACCCCTGGAGTTGCCGATGCGTTCTTTTTCCCTACTCGCCAGCAGCGTTCTGTTGGCCTCTGCCTCCATGGCCTCCGCCCAGATCGACGCCCGGCTGATGCGCTACCCGGACGTGTCGGTCACCCAGATCGCCTTCACCTACGCCAATGACATCTGGATCGTGCCCAAGACCGGCGGCGTGGCTCAGCGGCTGTCCACCCCCAAGGGCGAGGAATCCTTCGCCCGTTTCTCCCCGGACGGCAAGGAACTGGCCTTCAGCGCCAACTATGACGGCAATCAGGATGTCTACGTGCTGCCGGTGGGGGGCGGCATTCCCTTCCGGGTCACCCACCACCCCATGGCCGATCGCATGGTGGATTGGACGCCGGACGGGAAGTCCCTGCTCATCGCCTCGGGCATGGAGTCCGGCAAGGACCGCTTCAACAAGCTCTTCCTGGTCCCCAGGACCGGCGGCCTGCCCCAGGCCCTGCCCCTGCCCTACGCCGAATTCGGCGCCCTCTCGCCCAACGGCAAAGTCCTGGCCTACCAGCCCGTCAGCACGGACTTCCGCACCTGGAAACGCTACCGCGGCGGCATGACCTCGGAGATCTGGTTCTACGACCTGGAGCAGAAGACGGCCAGCCGCCTGCCCAGCCTCGGCGGCTCCAACGATTCCATGCCCATGTGGTACGGCTCCAAGCTCTACTTCCTGTCGGACCGCGACGGCGTGAAGCGCAGCAACATCTGGTCCTATAACCTCGCTACCAAGGCCTTCCAGCAGATCACCTTCTTCAAGGAATACGACGCCCATTTCCCGGCTATCGGGCCCGAAGACATCGTGGTCGAGGCCGGCGGCCGCCTGCACCGCATCGAGCTGCCTACCGAGAAGATCGTGGAGGTGAAGGTCGAGGTCGTCACGGATCGCGCCACCCTGAAGCCCCGGGAGGAGAACGCCAGCCGCCTCCTGCGGAACCCGGACCTCTCGGCCCAGGGCAAGCGCGCCCTCTTCGAGGCCCGGGGGGAGGTCTTCTCGGTGCCGGCGGAAAAGGGCTACGTCATCAACCTCACCCGCACGCCCGGGGTCGCCGAGCGCCATCCAGCCCTCTCTCCCGATGGCACCCAGGTCGCCTACTTCAGTGATCGCAGCGGCGAGTACGAGCTGCACGTCCGGGCCGCGGATGGTTCCGGCGAAGAACGGCAGGTCACGCACATGGGCCCCGGCTTCCGGTACCACATCGCCTGGTCCCCCGACGGCAAGCGCGTGGTCTTCGCCGACCAGGCCATGCACATCAACCTCTGCGACCTGGAGACCGGCAAGTTCCAACAGGTGGACAAGGCCCTCGCCATGTACGAGGACAACCTGGAGGCCTTCCGGGCCCGCTGGTCCCCCGACAGCCGCTGGTTCGCCTACGACCGCGACACCGCCAACGGCAACAGCGTGGTGGTGCTCTACGACACCCGGACCGGCAAGCGCCAGGACGTGACGTCGCCCTTCTACAACGCCGGCGATCCGACCTTCGATCCCGAGGGCAACTACCTGTTCCTGTCCACGGGCCAGCAGTTCAGCCCCACCTACAGCGACCTGGACGGCACCTGGATCTACGCGGCCACCACCCGCCTGGCCGCCCTCCCCCTGCGCAAGGACGTCACCTCCCCCCTCGCCCCCAAGAACGACATGGACTTGGCCAAGGACGACAAGGCCAGGGACGAGAAGAAGGATCCCGACAAGAAGGACGGTGGCGATAAGAAGGAAGCCCCCAAGCCCGTCGAGATCGACCTCGATGGCATCGAGTCGCGCATGGTGCTGCTGCCCCCCACGGCGGGCTACTACTTCGATGTGGCCGCCGCCAAGGGCAAGCTGGCCTACCGCCGCGCAGCCCAGCCGAATCCCGATGGCCCGACCAAGGCCACCC
Source organism: Holophagales bacterium (assembly GCA_038236735.1). Classification (GTDB taxonomy): domain Bacteria; phylum Acidobacteriota; class Holophagae; order Holophagales; family Holophagaceae; genus Geothrix. Next base: position 2,973 of record JBBRZL010000056.1, read on the forward strand.
TCTACGTCTACAACTTCGAGGAACGGGAGGAGAAGGCCGTCCTGGCCGATCTCGAGGGCGCCCTCCTCAGCGGCGATGGCAAGAAGGTCCTGGTGAATCGCAAGCAGGACTATGTGCTTGTGGATCTGAAGCCGGACCAGAAATTCGAAAAGAAGCTGCCCACCGGCGAGCTGTTGATGACCGTGGATCCGCAGGCCGAGTGGCAGCAGATCTTCAACGATGCCTGGCGGCTCCAACGCGACATGTTCTATGATCCGGGCCTGCACGGCGTGGACTGGAAGACCCAGAAGGCCCGCTACGGGAAGCTGCTCAAGGACTGCGTCACCCGCGAGGACGTGAACTTCGTCATCGGCGAGCTCATCTCCGAATTGAACGCGTCCCACACCTACCGGGGCGGCGGCGATGTCGAACAGTCCCCCCGCGTGGCCACTGGCCTGCTGGGTGCGGATTTCACCGTGGATCGCGGTGCCTTCCGCATCCAGAAAATCCTCCGTGGCGCCGACTGGGATGCCCAGGTGCGCGGTCCCCTGGCCCAGCCGGGCCTGAAAGTGAAGGAGGGTGACTACCTCCTGGCCGTGAACCGCATTCCGCTGGACGTCCGCCAGGATCCCTGGGCCGCCTTCCAGGGGCTGGCCGGCAAGACCGTGCTGCTCTCCATCAATGACAAGCCCACCCTCACGGGCGCCCACGACGTGCTCGTGGAGACCATCCCCAGCGAGTACCAGCTGCGCTACTGGGACTGGATCGAGGCCAAGCGGCGCTACGTGGACAAGGTCAGCCAGGGCCGCCTCGGCTACATCTACGTGCCGGACACGGGCATCGGCGGACAGAACGACCTGGTCCGCCAGTTCCGCGGCCAATGGCACAAGGACGGCCTCATCATCGATGAGCGTTTCAACAGCGGCGGCCAGATCCCGGACCGCTTCGTGGAGCTGCTGGGCCGGAAGACCTTCAACTACTACGGCGTACGCGACGGCAAGGACTGGCAGTGGCCCACCATCGCCCATGACGGCCCCATGGCCATGCTCATCAACGGCTGGAGCGGCTCCGGCGGCGACTGCTTCCCCTTCCTCTTCAAGAAGGCGGGCCTGGGCCCCCTCATCGGCCGGCGCACCTGGGGCGGCCTCATCGGCATCAGTGGCGCCCCGGCACTCATCGATGGTGGCAACGTGACTGTGCCCACCTTCGGCATCTATTCCAAGGAGGGCCAGTGGGTGGTCGAGGGCTACGGGGTGGATCCTGATATCGAAGTGATGGACGATCCCGCCCTGCTGGCTCAGGGCAAGGATCCCCAGCTGGACCGGGCCATCCTGGAAGTCGAGACGGCCCTCAAAAAGAACCCGCCTGTCCTCACCCCCAAGCCTGCCTATCCGAATCGCTCAGGCTACTGATTCAGAGGTTTTCCCCTGCGCCCCGCTTTCGCGGGGCGCAGGCAAATCGGCCTAGAAGATTTCCTGGAAGAAATCCTTCATGTGCTGCCAGCTGCGGCGCTGGGCGGCTTCGTTGTAGGCTGCGCCCTTGCTGTTGTCGTTCCCGGCCTCCTTCTGCGTGAAGGCGTGGACGGCGCCGGCGTAGGCCACGAAGACATAGTCAGCCTTGGCCTGGCGCAGCTCGTCCTGGACGGCGGCCACGTCCTTGGCGGGCACGAAGGGATCGTCGGCGCCGTGGCAAATCAGCACCTTGGCGGTGATGGGCGTGGGGGTGTAACCCGCGGGCACGTCCAGGCCGCCGTGGAAGGAGACCACGCCCTTCACGGGCAGGCCGCCTCGGGCGGCCTCCAGGGCCCCGGTGCCGCCGAAGCAGAAGCCGATGACCGCCAGGCGTGAGGCATCCACGCCCTTCTGGGCCTTGAGCATGTCGAGGGCCGCGGCGATGCGACGCCGGTAGAGGGCGCGGTCGCCCTTGAAGGAGCCCGCCAGCTTGCCGGCCTCGGCCGTGGTCGTCGGATGCACGCCTTCCCCGTAGATGTCCGCCGCCAGGGCCACGTAGCCCAGTTTCGCCAGGTTGTCCGAGACCTTGCGTTCGTGGTCCGTGAGGCCCATCCACTGATGGATCACCACCACGCCCGGCACCTTGCCCTTGATCGAGGCTGGCCGCGCCACGTAGCCCGCCAGCTTGGTGGCGCCATCGGCATAGGTGAGGGGCTGGCCCGCGAACACTGGCAGCGTGGCGAGCGAAAGGGCAAGGGCGGCGCGGCGCATGGGGCCTCCTGGGGTGGGAGTCCGATCCTATAGCTGTTCGAACGTGAATGCCAGTGCCTTCATCGCCCGGTACTGCCGTAGCCGCCGTCCCCGCGCTCGGTGTCGCCCAGAGCCTCGACACTGGATTCGGGAAGCCAGGTCCAGCTGGCCACGGGAGCCACCAGCAACTGGGCGATGCGCTCGCCCCGGCGCAGTTCGAAGGGCGTGTCGCCGTGATTGACAAGCAGCACCTGCACCTCGCCCCGGTAGTCGGCGTCGATGGTGCCCGGCGCGTTGAGCACCGTGAGACCGTGGCGCAGGGCCAGACCCGAGCGGGGCCGCACCTGTCCTTCGAAGCCCGGCGGAATGGCCAACACCAGCCCCGTGGGCACCAGCCGCCGCTGGCCCGACGCGAGCACCCACACTTCGGTGGCAGGGATGGCCGCCCGCAGGTCCATACCCGCCGCATGGACCGTGGCCGCTTCGGGCAGATCAAGGCCGAGGCCGTGGGGAAGCTGGTGGACCGGAATGCGCATCAGGAAAGATTCAACGCAAAGGTGCCTTGACGCAAAGGGAAAAGCATCTCACTTCTTCTTCACCAGCTGCCCGCAGGCACCCTGCACATCGCGGCCCCGACTGCGGCGCACGGTAACGAAACAACCCTGCTCCTTCAGCCATTGGGCGAAGGCCTGCACGCGATCCTCGGCGGGCTCCCGGAAGTCGCTGGCCGCATGCTCGTTCATGGGGATGAGATTCAGGTTATGACCCCGGCGCAGGTCGCCCAGCCAGGTGGCCAGGCGCTCCGCATCGGCCTCGGTGTCATTCTCACCGGCCAGCAGCACGTATTCGAAGCAAAATTTCTCGCCGCGCTTGGGGCCCCAGTCATCCAGGGCCTGCCGGAGCCGCGCCAGGTTCCACACGCGGTTCACGGGCATGGTGCGGCTGCGCGCCGCGTCCGTGGTGGCGTTGAGGCTGATGGCCAGATTGGGGCGGGGTTCCAGCTTCGCGAGCTTCTCGATACCGCTCACCAGCCCTGATGTGCTCACGGTGATGCGGCCCTTGCCCAGGCCCAAGCCCGCCGGGTGGCACAAGAGGCGGATGGCGCGGTGCAGGTGGTCGAGGTTGTGGAGGGGTTCGCCCATGCCCATGAACACAAGTGTCAGTTCATGCCCGCGCTCCGGTCCCAGCTCAGCCATGAGGGCCAGCACCTGGCCCAGTATCTCGCCGGGCTGGAGGTTGCGCAGGATGCCCATGCTGCCCGTGGCGCAGAAGGTGCAGCCCATGGCGCAGCCCACCTGGCTGGAGAGGCAGTAGGTCACGCGGGGATTCCGTACACGACGCGGCATGTGCACAGCCTCGATGCGCAGCCCATCCGCCAGCGCCAGGGCCAGCTTGGTGGAACCATCCTCGGATGGCTGGCGCTCGGCGAGCCGCGGCAGGCGCAGGTCCGCCACGCTCTCCAGCCAAGCCCGGATGCCGGTGCCCAGATCCGGCCCACCCTTTTTCCAGGTCCAGGGCCGGTGCAAGCGCTTGAAGGTCTCCAGGGTGCTGCCTGGACAGCCCAGCTTCGTCAGGTCTTCCGGGAAGAGCGACCAAGCCGAGGGCAGGCCCGCTCGCTCGGGGGCGGGTAAGTCCCAGGGCATGGGCCCAGCGGACATCAGGCCACCAGATCCTGGGGCCGGATGTCTGCTCCGCGCCGGGTGCCCAGGGCGCTGAGGCCCAGCTGGGCGGGATCCAGCAGGGCCTGGGCCACCCGCAGGACGTCGTCGCTGGTCACGGCCTCGATCTCAGCCATCTGCTGATCAAGGCTGCGCAGCGCGCCGTAGTGGATGGCCTGGTGGGCCAAGCTGAACATGCGGCTGCTGCTGCTCTCCTGGCTGAACACAAGCCCAGTGCGGGCCTGAAGCTTGGCGCGTTCCAGCTCGTCGGCCGCCACGCCCTCCGCCCGGATGCGCGCGCATTCGGCCATGGTCCGCTGCACCAGCTCCCGCAACTGGGCCGGGGCACAGCTGGCGCTGATCTGCAGGGCGCCGGTGTCGGCATAGGGCGTTAGGTAGCTGCCCACCTGGTAGCAGAGGCCCCGCCGTTCCCGCAGTTCCATGAAGAGCCGCGAAGCCATGCCGCCACCCAGCACGTGACTCAGGAGGGCCGCCGCGGCGCGATCCGGGGAACAGTGGTCGAGGCCGGGAAAGCCCATGACGAGGTTGGCCTGCTGGAGATCCTTGCGGGGTAGGTTGAGAACAAAGGGACGGGTCGCCGCTGGGTGGCTGGGCGCGTGCTCCGTCCCCTTGGGCAGGCGCTCCAGGAGGGGTTGCAGCAGGTCGAGGAAGGGCCCCGTCCGGATGTCGCCCGCCGCGGCGATGACGAGGTTGGGTGCGCGGTAGGTGTGATCGAAGAAGGCCCGGGCTTCCCGGGCCCCATAGCTGGACACCTGATCGCGCAGACCGAGGATGGGGTGGGCCAGGGGCGTGCCCTCCCAGAAGCCGCCATAGAACAGCTCGCTCACCCAGTCGTCCGCCTGGTCCTCACTCTGGGCAATCTCCTCCAGGATGACGCCCCGCTCCCGGATCAGCTCGTCCTCATCGAAGCGCGGTGCCGTCACCAGGTCTCCGAGCAGGTGCACCAGCTCCGGCAGCTGATCCGCCAGCACCTTACCGTAGAAGCAGGCCACTTCCTTGCCGGTGAAGGCGTCCACATGCCCGCCCAGGCGGTCCGTGGCGGCGGCCAGCTCGTCCGGCGTGGGGTAGGCCTCGGTGCCCTTGAAGACCGTGTGCTCCAGGAAGTGGGCCAGCCCCTCTTCCGCCGGCCCCTCGTGCCGCGAGCCCCGCCGCACCCAGAAGCCCACCGCGCAACTGCGCACATGGGGCAGCGGCTCGATGAGGATCTCGGTGCCGGTGGGGGTGACGGTGCGGAGGGGGGAATTCGACATCCTCCCAGTCTACAGGCTGGGGCCCCTCAGCCTTCCGCCTCACTCCCGGCCAACCCCACCGGCGTGCGCTGGAGCTTCCAGCCGGCCAAGGCCCAGCAGAGGGCACCGAAGGCCAGCAGGGCCAGGCAGGCCACGATGGGGTGCGTGGTGACCTGCTCCTGGGCCAGGAGTTGGTTCACCCTGACCTCGGTGACGCGGCTGCCGGCGAGGCTCTCGATGTGATGGGTGAAGGTGAGGCGCTGGAGGAAGGGCGGAAAGATCCGCACGAAGGGTTCCCACAGGAAGAAGTAGAGGGCACCCCAGAGCGTGCCGCGCTTGAAGACGAGGCCCACCAGGGTCATCAGGGCCAGTTCGCCCCACCAGGCACTGACCAGGGCCACCAGCCGCAGGGGCAGCTGGGCGGGATCCCCGCCCACGACCTGCAGGCCGAGGGCACCGACCACGAGCCAGAGGGCACCCCACAGGAACCAGGGCAGGCCCTTGCCCAGCGGCAGAGCCCAAGCAGGCGCGGGCCGCACCAGCAGCAGGGGCAGCGTGCGCTGCTCCAGATCCTCGCGGATGCCCGCCGGGGCCGCCACCAGGGCCATGATGGGCAGCATCATCTTCACCAGCACTTCGTGGAAGATCTTGATGGCGTCACCGGGATGGCCATCCAACCCCTTGATCCGGGCCACCGTCGAGATGATGAGGCTGAGGCCCACCGGCAGGGCCACGAGAGCCGCCAGCACCCAGCCGCGGCCCTGCAGAACGCGGGGCGCGTAGCCCAGCGCCGTGGCGCGGATGGTCGCCAAGGGAGAGGGGACGGCTCTGCTCATCGGTTCCTCGACATGCAATGGGAAGCTGCAAGCGCGGGACAGGCTTGTCCTGGCCCGCGCGCGGGGGCCCTGGGGGAGGCTCCGGGTCCACGAGACGCAGACGAGTGGGAAGGACGCGCAGCGTCGTGATACCTGGAGTCGCGCAGCGAGAAACCCCCGGAAAGCATTAGGCATTGTCCTTGGTGAGGTATTGGAAGACCGCATCCAGGTTGAGATCCAGGGGATCCAGGGCGCGCATCTGGAGCTGACCTTCGGCCGCGGCTTTCTGGAGCCGGGGCAGGATCTCCCGGGGCGAGCGAACCGAGATCACCACGGCCCCTTCCTCCATTCGCAGGGCGGCCAGTTCGGGTTGTTCCACGGCCCAGCGGGCCAGTGGCTGGGCCTCACCCGTGAGGCGCAGTTCCACCGGATGCCGGTCCAGCAGTTGGCGGATCTCGGTGACGGTGCCTTCGGCCAGCAGGCGCCCCCGAAACAACAGGAGGATGCGGTCCGTGAGCTGGGCGATCTCGCCGAGGATATGGCTCGACACCAGAATGCGCGTGCCCTTCTCGGCCAGGCTCCGAAGCAGGGCAATGAGCACCAGGCGGGCCTCCGGATCCAGGCCGTTGAAGGGCTCGTCCAGAATGAGCAGTTCCGGCTCGTGCATCAGGGCCTGGGCCAGGCGGATGCGCTGGCGCATGCCCTTGGACATGCGTGCAAAGGTGAGGTGGGCGCGGTCGGCCATGCCCACGATCACCAGGGCCCGCAGCACGGCGGCCTGGAGCGTCCGGCCCGACAGGCCTGACAATTCCCCCATCATGCGCAGCCAGCGGTCGGCCCGCAGGCCCGTGGGCAGGCGATCACCCTCGGGCACCAGGCCCAGGCGCGAAAGCACGGCCGGGTTGCGGAAGGGGGCTTCGCCAAAGACAAGCACCTCGCCACCGGAGGGCGGCAGCAGGCCCGAGAGCAACTGCAGCAGCGAGGACTTGCCGGCGCCATTGGGCCCCAGGAGTCCCGTGATGCCGCCGCCATCTGGCAGCTCGAAGGTAGTGGGACTGAGGCCCAGGATGGGGCCGTAGCGGAGAGAGGCGCGATCCAGCGTAATCATCAGATCACCACTTCCGAAGGCCGTGTCCGCCGGGCGGCAATGAAGGTCCACAGGCCGATATGGCTGGCAGTGCCGAGCAGGGCGGGCAACCAGGCCACCAGGGGATGACTCACGCCCACGAAGAGCTGGGGCCAGGCTTCCGCCAGCAGGATGGGATTCAGGGCATCCACGGCCTGGATGCCCGTGAGGCCATGCACCATGGAGGCCAGGGTGCCCGCGCCCAGCACGAGGCCCAGCACCCAGCCGATGCCAGCCCGGGGCGTGGAGGCCATGCTGGAGGCGCCCACCGCCAGCGAGCCCATGAGGACCGAACTCACGGCCATGGCGGGCAGCAGCCGCAGCGGCGCCGTGGCCCACACCGGCCCATGGAGGCCCGCCAGCAGCAGCGACATGAGCCAGGGCAATAGAGCGAAGGGGAGCAGGATGGCGAAGGGCAGCAGCGAGGCAAAGCCCAGTTTGGCAAGCAGGTAATCCTTGGGCGCCACGGGATGGGCATACATCAGGGGCCGCACGCGGTAGAGCGTGTCCCGCGCCACCAGGCCGCCGCCCACCAGGGCCACCAGGAACCAGAGCAGGTAGCTGGCAGGATTCAGCAGGTCCGCCTGGAAATCCGCCCCCTGGGTGAGGATGTTTTTTGCGAACTCCTGCATGGGCTTGAAGGCCTGGTTCGTCTGCAGCAGGTGGTCCACGTAGATGCGCGCCACCTTCCAGATCAGGATGAGGAGGAAGGCGAAGCCGAAAAAGCGGCCGATCTTCTGGCGCCAGAGCCGGGCCAGGTCGAAGCGCATGAGCACCAGGGCCGGCGGCTGGCCCTGGTGCAAGTCCGGCGCGGGCGGGAGCGTAGGAGCGTAGATGGGCATGGTTCAGGCTCCAGCGACCGAAGGATGCAGTGCACGGAGGAGGACTTCATCCAGGCGGTCGTGCCGAGGCGTGACCTGCACCAGGGTGGCGCCTTGGCCTTCAGCCCAGAGAAAGGCGCCCGTGGGATCAGCTTCCGTCAGTTCCAGATCGTAGAGGCCGTTGCGGGCCTCCAGCACCGTGCCCAATTGGGCCAGGGCCGCTTCCTGGGCCACGTTCAGGGGATCCAGGAAGCGCAGTTCCACGCGCCGGGCCAGCACCTGGCGGAGACCCGCCATGGAGCCTGCCGCCTTGATCTCGCCCTGGTCAAGGATCACCAACTGATCCGCTACGCGCTCCACGTCACCCAGCAGGTGCGAGGCCAGGATGACGCCCGTGCCCAGTTCCGCGTGCACGCGCAACACCAGTTCCAGCATGCGGCGGCGGCCATCGGGATCGAGGCCGTTGGTGGGCTCGTCCAGGAAGATCAGCTCGGGGCTGTGCACGAGAGCCTGCGCCAGCTTCACCCGCTGGCGCATGCCCGTGGAGTAGCCGCTGACGGGCCGGTAGCGGGCCTCGTCGAGGCCCACGAAGTAGAGCACTTCATGGGCGCGATCCCGGGAGGCCTCCGGCGCCAGGCCGCTGAGCTCACCCCAGAAGGCCACCTGCTCGTAAGCGGAGGCATCCTCGATGAGGGCATCGTATTCCGGCATGTAGCCGATGCGGGACCGCAGCCGGGCCGCCTCGGGGGCCCCCAGGGCCACACCCAGCACGGAGCCGGTCCCCCTGGATGGGGTCAGGAGGCCCAGCAGGGCCTTCAACAGCGTGGATTTGCCGGCACCGTTGGGCCCCAACAGTCCCACGATGCCCCGCTCCAGGGCCAGGGTCAGTCCTTTCAGAGCGGGCTCTGGGGTGCCGGCATAGCGAACTTCCAGATTCTCAAAGGCGATCAAGCGACAGCTCCCGGTGTGATGGCGGCTACGGGTGCGAGGGGGAATTGGATTAGGCTGGACGCAATCATCCTCCCATCCTCCCCGAGGATCCGCATGCAAGTCCTGGTCTGGCCCTTTCTCGACGCCCTGCAGACGGGGGCCCTGCTGACTCTCTTCATCGGCTTTGGCACGGACGCCCTGTCCCGCCGCGACCGCCTGATGGGGTGGCTGTCCCTGACCTGCCTGTTGGTGGGCCTGCGCCACGCCCTGCTGGCCTGGAGCGACCTGCCCTTCCTGAACCCCGACCTGGTGGACCGGGCCCAGAGCCTACTGGTGGCCTTCGGCTTCATCTCGCTCTGCCAGGCCTTCAGGCATCTCTTCCCGCGGCAGGTCTCGCCGACCTTCCCACTCTGGATCGCCGTGGGCATGATTCCCAATTTCCTGCGAAATCTGGTCCTGCCCCATCCGGGATTGGCCGATACCTGGATGCACCATGCCTTCAACGTGACCTACCTGGTGGGCTGCGGTTGCATCCTCACCTGGACCTTGCGCGCCAGGCAGGATGGCGATCCCATGGGGCACCGGCTCTTCCTCGGCTTCCTGGGCCTGACCCTGCCGGTGGTCGTGGAGATCGCCGCGTTGAGCCTCTTCGACATGAAGGTCCGCCTGTCCGGCTTTAGCCTGGTAATCCTGGCCATGTCCATCGGTACTTCCTGGCAATGGCTGGTGGTGAAGGCCCTGGAATCCCGCATCCGTCTTGCGGAAGCGGAAGTGGCGGTGTGGCGGAATCTAACCCCGGGTCCGGCTTTCCGTACGGATCAACCCTCCGCCCAGATGGAGAACCTGTTCGGGCCCGCCTGGAGCGAGCGCGTCAAGGCGCACCCCGAAGCCCTGCTCCTGGGCGTGGATGGCGCCACCTACCGTCTCCGGACCCGGATCCATCACCACCAGGAGCGGCTCGGCTGGTATGAACATGAGGATGAAAGCCGGCCGGGCTCCCGGGGCTTCCTGACCGGCTGGACCGTGGGCCTGGGCATGGATGACGCGTCCGCCAGTGCCCTGATCCAGGGCCTGCTGCGGGACTGGGGGGCGGAGGTGCAGACCTGGGGCACCGTGCCCCCGCGGGAGGGGCCCTTCCCCAGCATCCTGCTGTGGGCCCGGGAACCCAGCATCCTCACCGTGTGGCGCGAGAACGACCTGTTGCGCCGCCGACCCCGGTGGGTGCAGCTCGGCGGCCCCAAAACCGAAGGCCCGCACGCGCGACTGGAGCCAAAACCCTCCGAAGACAACCTGCGCCGGACTCTGGAGGAACTGCTCTCGCGGCGCTGATCCTGCGGCACTTGCCCGATCCGGTCGCATCCATCAGAGAATGGGCCCATGAGCTTCGCCCACCTGCACCTGCATACCGAACATTCCCTGCTCGACGGCCTTACGCGCATTCCCGATCTGGTGAAGAAGTGCCGGGCCTCGGACATGCCCGCCGTGGCCGTCACGGATCACGGCAACATGTTCGGTATGATGAAGCTCTTCGACGCCTGCGAAAAGACGCAGGATGAGAATGGCAACTGGGCCGTGAAACCCATCCTGGGTTGCGAAGTCTATGTGGCCCCCAAGACGCGCTTCGACCGCAAGCTGGAAGCGAAGAACGCCACCGGCGAGGAGGGCCTGGAGGACTGCGTAGATCCCAGCGGCAGCCGCGACGCGGGCTACCACCTGGTGCTGCTGGCCAAGAACTCCGTGGGCTTCACCAACCTGTCGAAGCTGGTGTCGGCGGGCTTCACGGAAGGCTTCTACTACAAGCCCCGGGTGGACAAGGATCTCCTGCGGCAGCACAGCGAGGGCCTCATCGCGATGTCGGCCTGCCTGGGCGGCGAGGTGCAGGCCCGCATCCTGCAGAACCGCCTGGACCAGGCCGAGCGCGTCTCCCGCGACTTCCGCGACATCTTCGGCGAGGATTTCTACCTGGAAATCCAGGACCAGGGCTTCGCCAAGGAGCAGGAGATCATCCCCTCCCAGATAGAGCTGGCCCAGAAGCTGGGCATCCCCCTGGTGGCCACCAACGATGCCCACTACCTCAACCACGAGGACGCCGATCTCCACGACACGCTGCTGTGCATCGGCACGAAAACCACCAAGGCCAAGGAGAAGCGCATGCGCTTCGCCACGGATCAGTTCTACGTCAAGACCCCCGAGGAGATGCGAAAGGTCTTCCCCGATCATCCGGAATACCTGGAGCGCACCCTCGAGATCGCCGCCAAGGTGGACCTCTTCCCCATCACGCGCAAGCCCGTCACGCCGCGCTTCCCCGTGCCCGAGGGCTACGACCTGGATTCCTACTTCGTGCACATCGCACGGGAGGCCTTCGAAAAGCGTATGGCCGAATGCCGGCCCCTCTGGCAGGCGGGCACCCTCAAGCACACCGAGGAGAAGTACCGGGAGCGCCTGGCCTTCGAGCTGGACATGATCCTCAAGATGGGGTTCCCGGGCTACTTCCTGCTGGTCTGGGACTTCATCTCCAAGGCTCGCGAGATGGGCGTGCCCGTGGGTCCAGGACGCGGTTCCGCCGCCGGCAGCATCGTGGCCTGGTCCATGAAGATCACGGATATCGATCCCATGCAGTACGACCTGCTGTTCGAGCGCTTCCTGAATCCCGAGCGCGTGTCCATGCCCGACGTGGACATCGACTTCTGCCGGGATGGCCGCCAGCGCGTCATCGACTACGTCACCGAGAAATACGGCCAGGACAAGGTGTGCAACATCATCACCATCAACCAGCTCAAGACCAAGGCCGTCATCAAGGACGTGGCCCGAGTCTTCGAGAAGGACTTCGCCTTCGCCAACAACCTCACCAAGCTGGTGCCCCAGGAACCCGGCAAGCCCATGTCCATCGGTGAAGCCCTCGAGAAGAGTGACCAGTTGCGGCGGCTCTATGACACCGATCCCGAGGTGAAGAACATCCTCGACATCTCCGCACGGTTGGAGGGCCTCTCCCGCAACACCGGCGTCCACGCCGCAGGCGTCATCATCGCGCCCGACGAACTCACCCAGTTCGCGCCCCTCAGCGTGGACAAGGACAAGAAGGTGATGGTGCAGTACACCATGGTGGAGGCCGAGCGCGCGGGCCTGCTGAAGATGGACTTCCTGGGCCTGGAGACGCTCACCCAGATCGCGAAGACGCAGGAAGTCATCGCCCGGCGCCATGGCCAGCCCAAGGACATGACCAGCATCCGCACCTTCGACGACAAGAAGACCTTCGAGCTCTTCGCCGCGGGTGATACGGACGGCATCTTCCAGTTCGAATCCGGCGGCATGAAGCAGCTGTTGCGCCAGCTGGGCCCCGACCGCTTCGACGACCTCATCGCCTTGAACGCCCTCTTCCGGCCGGGCCCCCTGGGCGCGGGCATGGGCACCAAGTATGTGGACCGCCGCCATGGCCGCGAGCCGGTGGACTTCATGTTCCCGGACCTGGCGCCCATCCTGGCGCCTACCTACGGCGTGATCCTCTACCAGGAGCAGGTGATGCAGATCGCCAGCCTCGTGGCCGGCTACTCCCTGGGCGAGGCCGACATGTTGCGCCGGGCCATGGGCAAGAAGGACCTCGCCAAGATGCAGAAGGAGAAGTCCAAGTTCATCGAGCAGGGCGCCGCCCGGGGCTACGACAAGACCAAGGTCGCGGAGCTGTTCGACCTCATCGAGTTCTTCGCGGGCTACGGCTTCAACAAGAGCCACAGCGCGGCCTACGCCATGGTGGCCTACGAGACCGCCTACCTGAAGGCCAACTACCCCGTGGAATTCATGGCCGGCCTGCTCTCCACCAAATCCGGCCGCACCGAGGATGTGGCCAAGTACGTGCAGAACTGCCGCGAGCGGGGCATCGAGGTGCTGGGCCCGGACATCAACGAATCCACGGTCGATTTCACCGCCACCTCCGACCGGCAAATCCGTTTCGGCTTTGCCGCAGTAAAAGGCTTGGGCGAAGCAGCTCTTCAGGCAATCTTGGAAGCCCGTCAGACCGAGGGCCCCTTCAAGGATCTCTTCCATGCCCTGAAGAGCACGGACCTGCAGAAGGCCAACCGCAAGGTGTGGGAATCGCTCATCAAGGCCGGAGCCTTCGACAGCCTGGAACCCAACCGGGCCGCCCTGCTCCAGGGACTGCCGGACGCCGTGTCCGCCGCGGGCCGTGGGAGCGGCGACACGGGCATGACCAGCCTCTTCGATGACGCGGAGTTGGCCAGCCTCAGCGAGGACTGGCGGGTGCCCGAGAATATCGACCCCTGGGATCGCAAGACCCGCCTCGCCGCAGAACGCGAAGTCCTCGGCCTCTTCGTGAGCGGCCATCCCCTGGAGGAGTTCGCCGACGCCATCCAGGTGCACACCCAGGGCACCCTGGCCAAGGTGCTGGAAGACGTGGCCGCAGGCCGCCTGCGGGACCGCAAGGAAGTGATCCTGGGCGCCATGGTCTCCACCGTGGCCTTCAAGACCAACCAGAAGGGCGAACCCTGGGCCATCCTCCAGGTGGAGGATCCCACCGGCAAGATGGAAGTGCTGCTCATGGCCAGCAAGTGGGATCCCACCACCAAGAAGTCGGGCCGCCGGCCCTTCGCCGACTACGGCCACCTGGCCCTGCCCGAGGCCATGCTGCGCATCACGGGCGAGCTGCGGGTGGAGACCCTGCAGGGGAACGGGAATGGCAACGGCGTCGAGGGCGAAGAGGAAGAGGAACAGACCGTCGTGAAGGTCTTCGCCACGCAGCTGGAGCCATTGGCGGACTTCCAGGGCCGGGGTTTCACGGGGGTCCTGGTGCGCCTGCCGGCCGGCGAGTGCCCGCCCCGCCTGGCGGCCCTCCTCGCCGAGCACAAAGGCAACCTCCCCGTGGCTTTCGAGTACCGCTCAAAGGAAGGCCTCGTGGCCAAGGTCAGGGCGAGCCGCGACCTGGGCCTGAAACACGATCCCGACCTGGCGGAAAAGCTGGCCAAAGAGACGGGCTGCGCGCTGACCTGGACCTACTAGGCGCTGCTCCGGAGTATCCTCAAGCGCATGTCGAAGGACCCAGCCACTTCTCCTGATCTCCACGCCGTGGTCGAGGCCCTGGCGGCGGCTTCCACTGCGCTCACGGAGATGCCCCTGGGTCGGCGCGAATTCCCTTCGCGCCGGGCGGTGGCGGCCCTAGTGGAGGAACTGCGGACCCTGCTCTTCCCGGGCTACTTCGGCGCCTCGGAGCTGACCCTCGAGACCTTGCGCTACCACCTGGGCGCCCGCATGGACCGGGCGCTGCATGGCCTCGCCGACCAGATTCAGCGCGGCCTCATGGCTTCGGATCCCACCTGTGGTGACTGCGACGCGCGGGCTTTCGACCTGGCCCGGGCCTTCCTCCTGCGCCTGCCGGAAGTGCGGCGCCTCCTCGCCACGGACATCCAGGCTGGTTTCGAGGGCGACCCCGCGGCCATCAGTCCCGACGAGGTGCTCTTCTGCTACCCCGGCCTGCTGGCCATCACCAGCCAGCGCCTGGCCCACGAGCTGTTCAAGCTGGGCGTGCCTCTGCTGCCACGGATGATCACCGAGCACGCCCACAGCCTCACGGGCATCGACATCCACCCCGGCGCCTGCCTGGGCGAGCGGTTCTTCATCGACCATGGCACCGGCGTGGTCATCGGCGAGACCTGCGTCATCGGGCGCAACGTGCGCCTTTACCAGGGCGTGACCCTCGGCGCGAAAAGCTACCCGCTCGATGACCAGGGCCACCCCATCAAAGGCATCCCCCGCCATCCGGTGGTGGAGGACGATGTGATGATCTACTCCAACGCCACCATCCTCGGCCGCATCACCCTCGGCCGGGGCTCGGCCATCGGCGGCAATGTGTGGCTCACCCATAGCGTGCCGCCGGACAGCGTCATCACCCAGGCCAACGAAAAGGACGGAATGCCATGACCCTCCTGCTGCGCTTCCTCTTCTCCGCCCTCGGCCTGCTGGTGGCCTGTTCCTTCGTGCCCGGCCTCGGCCACGGCACCTTCCTGGATCTGCTTATCGTGGCCGTAATCCTCGCGGCCCTGAACACCACCGTGGGCACCTTCCTCAAGCTCATCGCCATCGTGCCCATGGCCTGCTCCCTGGGCTGCTTCAGCCTCGTCATCAACGGCCTGGTCTTCTGGCTGGCCGGCGCGCTGTCCGCGAAGCTGGGCCTGAACTTCACCGTGAGGGGATTCTGGGCCGGCTTCTTCGGCGCCCTGGTCTCCAGCGTCATCGCCGCCATCCTGGGCGGGATCTTCATCCCCCAGGACCGCCGGCGACCCCAGGACCCGCCACCAACCCTCAAAATCGTGAACTGAGGGACGGGCGCGCCCGGAACCTGCGGCGGCAACCCGACTTGATCCTGTGACCGGGCCGGTGGCCCAGCCGGTTTCTGGAAAGCGGCCCTGCCTGAGCCCCTGATCGATCCAGATACTGGGGGATCGATGCCCAGGAGGTGCCATGTCCGTTGACCGCAGTGTCCGCCACAATTTCACCGGAGCACTCCTCCGGCTTCTGCTCCTGGGCTCGGCCATGGGGCCGGCGCAGGCCGCGCTCCCACCGCCCCAGTCCCCCGCCACCAAGCCCCTGCCTCCGCCTCCCGCCAGCCACCAGGGGCCCCAGGCCTTCGATTTCCTGGTGGGCGAGCAGGCCAGCTTCGGCTTTGCGGCCAGCCAGCCGGGCCCCATCTCGGTCACCGTGACCTGGCAGGGAGCCCCGCTCCTGGTCACCCTCGTCAAGCCCGGCGGCGGCACCCTGGAGCGGCAGGGCAGCGGCAGCGTGATGCTTGCCTACACCGCCACGGCAGAGGATGTGCGGCAGGGGGTGCTCTGGAACGTGAACCTGCGTTCCCCCCAGCCAGCCCCGCCGACCGTCAGCCCGGTCCATGTGAAGCCGGTGAAGCAGCAGCCGCAGCTGCTGGCGAGGGGCACCATCGCCCTCCACCATCCCCCGGCCGATCCCAGCCTGGTCCAGGCCGCCTTGAAGGCCCGCCAGGCCAAGGTGGCCAAACCCAGTCCCCAGGCGGCGTCCGGCGCGCCCAGCCTGCTGGCCCAGAAGCAGGCGATCCTGCAGAAGCAGCAGGCCACCCGGCAGACGCAGCTGCTTGACCAGGTGCGGTCGAAGATCCCCGCCGAGGTCCACCTGAAGATGTCCCAGCGCATCGCCACGGCGGCGGCCCAGCCCCTGCCGGGGGCGAAGGTCCTGGGCACGGCCCTGCCGGCCGCCCCCCCGCCGGTCCCGGGGAGTGCTGGCACCAAGGCCACCAGCGTCCCTCCGGCCCCGAAATCAAACAAGGACGGCCCGCCGGCGGGGACCTCTAATCCGGTCATCGCCGCCCTCAGCATCTCGGCGGGCCAGCCCGGGGACCCCGTGCTGATCACGGGCAGCGGCTTCTCCGGCACCGCCGGTGAGGTCCACTTCATCGTGGCCAATGGCCGGGATCTGGTTGCCCCCATCTCCGGCTGGAACGATGGGCAGATCTTCGCGGCGGTCCCGGATGTGAGCGGCCTCCAGGCCTTCAATGGCCAGGTCTACGTGCGGCGGGGCGGCGCCGACAGCAGCTTCGTGCCCTTCCAGTTCAGCCCGGCCCTGGAATACCGGAGCCTGGATGTCACCAATGACCGGATCATCACCGGGGCCGGAACCTTCCAGGACTACCGTAACAGCGGCATCGGGATTGACCACGACGGCTCGGGGAATTTTTTCGGTGACCGCGGCGAAGACCAATACTTCCTGGTGGCACGGTTGAGGAATGGCTGGGTCGTCGACTCCGCCTACCTCTCGAACGACCTCAACCATACGACTGGTCCCTGGATCTTTGGGCATGCCTCCGCCTACATCACCGAATACCGGGGAGGGACCGACTCCCCCTATCTGAAGGTCCGCTGGTGGTACGACGGGTTCTCGGATGTGAACTATAGGCCCAACCTCATCATCCGGGGGCCCCGGGGTGTGCCGCACCAGTGAGGGCGGGAATAGCCGCCAGCTGCTCCCATGAAGGCAACTAGCGTGGCGGGCTGGTCGTGCCGGTCGTGATGTGCGGGCTGATCGCCAGATCGACGGCCCGACCGTTCAGCGGCTCCCGGAGCAGCCCTGAGACCATGTAC
>JBBRZL010000057.1:0-19551 GCA_038236735.1 Holophagales bacterium
CCGCGACCATTACAACCAGAACTGGCTCATCCAGCGCCACCAACACCGGCCTCCTGCACTCGTCCGCCAAGACCTCCTTGGCCAGGCACCCGCCGCGTGAATACACTCAACCTACTGTCCAAGAAATACCGGGCCGTTCACCCGCTATTTGGCGGAATTCCAATACTGGCTTCAACAGCTGCTTCGACCTTGCCTCGATCCTTTGACGCCTCTTTCGTGCCGCCACTTACGCCGCCCATGCCTCACAAGCTCCTGGTTTTGCCGGAGCGAAGGTGAAAATCAGGACAGAGGAAATAAGGCTACTGCTCTATGAACTTCGGTTCACACGCAGTGCTACGAACAGGATGGGCATTACTAGAAAGACCAGCGGTAGCTGCAAAGCCATACCACTGATGATGGCGATGGCCAGAGGTTTCTGCATGGCGGCCCCTTGTCCCAGGCCAAGTGCCAGGGGCGATAGGGCCAGAATCGCCGCAAGCGTACTCATGGTGATGGCGCGCATCCGATGCTTGCCTGCCTCGATCATGGCGCTGCGTGTATCCAGGTGAGCCGGCAGGGTCTGGAATTCCCACACCAGGAAGATTGCCACCTCCGTCACGATCCCAAGGATCATGGTCATGCCCATCATGGAGGAGATATTCAACTCGGTTTTCGTGATCCAGAGTCCGATGAAAACGGCACTGAGGGACAGTAGTGCGGTGGCCATGATGCAGAGGGCAGGGCGGAACCGTTCAAAGATGAACAGCAAAAGAAAGAAGACCAGGGCAACGGCAGCCACGAACACAGCCATGAGGCCCTGGAAGGCGATGCGCTGCTGCTCGTACAGGCCACCCAGGGTGGTGTAGGCATCCTTTGACACAAGGCCGGAGGTAGCCAAGACTCGATTCACATCCGCGACCACCGAGCCCATATCTCTTCCCGAGATTCGGCCCGTTACAGCGATCATGCGCTTGAGGTCTTCTCGCATGATTTGGGGCTGTCCTGTGATGGGTGTGATGGTAGCCACCCGGCCCAGGGGGAACAAGTGACCGTCTGGGGCCCGCAGGAGCAGCCCACCAACATCACGGGTCTTGCGCCTCAACTCCGGTGGCGTCCACAAGCGCACGCCGACCATTTTGGGGCCTTTCTGGACCTGAGTCTGGACGATCCCATCCAGGTACCCCTGGGCCAAAGCCGTGACACTCTCGGGATCGATTCCCTCCAGGCCCGCTTTGACTCGGTCCACCCTTATATCCAGGGCATCTCCAGCGAGCACGATGCCGTCCTTCACATCCACGACGCCAGAAATCCTGCGAATGGCTGCCGCCACTTTCGGTGCGGTGGCCATCAGGGTTGCTTCATCATCGGAAAAGATCTTGATCTCGATGGGTTGCGGGACCGCGGTGAGGTCCCCGATGAGGTCCTCCATGAGTTGGGCCATTTCCAGTTCAAGGCCCGGAACCCCCTTCTCCACTCTCTTGCGCACATCGTCCATGACCTCATCGCTGGGGCGACGGGGAAAGGGTTTGAGCCGCACGAAGAAATCGCCCTCGTTGGCCTCGGTCACCATCCCACCAAGCTGCAACCCTGTTCGGCGTGAATAGGTCTGCACATCTGGGATGCCCCTGAGGATCGTCTCCACCTGTCGGGCGAGGCGATCCGTCTCGCTCAGAGCGGTTCCAGAAGGGCTTCGGTAGTCCAATATGAAGCCGCCTTCATCCATGGTCGGCATGAAGCCCGACCCCAGATAGTGATAGGCAAGTCCACCTATCAGCAGAAAGGGAACGAGCCCAAACAGGATCAGGATGGGACGGTCGAAGAGTCGACTCAGCAGTCTCGAATATCCTGCATGCAATCGTTCAGTGAAGGCGCCACCTTCCTTCTGGGCCGCATCCTTATCATTCAAGAACCGATCAGCCAGAAGGGGAACCGCAAGCCACGCCACGAAGAAGGAGACGATGAGCCCTGTCGCCATGGTCAGACTTAGGGCCTTGAAGAAGGCACCGGTCACACCCGAAAGAAAAGCCAGGGGGGCGAAGATGATGATGGTCGCCACTGAGGATCCGGCGAGAGGTTGAGTGAACTCCTTGGCCGCCTTCATCACCCGACCATGGTGGGGGCCTTCGCCGCCCCGCATCCGCCGGATGATGTGTTCCACCATCACGATGGCATCGTCAATGATGAGGCCGACCGCCGCTGCCATGCCCCCGAGCGTCATGACATTGAAGCTCATGCCCAGGACATAGAGCAGGAGCACGGTGATGGCCAGAACCCCAGGCACGGTGATGATGGCAATGAGGGTGACCTTCAGGTTCCTGAGGAAGAGCAGCAGGATGAGCGCTGCCATGACAACTCCCACCAGGAGGGCATCCCGCACGCTGCCCGCCGAAGATGTGACAATCTCGCTTTGGTCGTACCAGTTGGCGATATGCACATCCACGGGTAGCCGGGACTGATATTTGGCCAACGCAGCCTTGATGTCTGCGCCGATCTGGACTGAGTTCCCATTGAGTTGCTGATAGATCTGGAGCAGGACCGCATCATGTCCGTCCGCAGTAGCACGGGTCCAGTTGGGCGCGGTGTCTACCGTCACACTGGCCACATCCTTCAGAAAGACGACGCCCGCCGGACTGGATCGCAGGACCGTTTTCCCGATTTCGTCCAAATTCTTGAACTGAGTATCTGAAAGCAACAGGTAAAGCTTGTTGTGGTCCTCCAGACGGCCCACCGCGCGGATGACATTGGCAGCAGAGAGGGCCTTGGCTGCATCGTCGAAGGTGAGCCCCATGGCATTGAGCCGAGCCGGGTCGACCGTGACCCGGAATTCCTCCGTCTGCCCACCCTGAACCCCGAAGCGCCCTACCCCTTTGACGGTGGAAAGCAGTGGGCGGAGTTGATACAAGGCAATATCTCTCAGTTCGGTGGCTGGCCGGGAACTGGAAGTGAGGCTGTAGGCCAGGACGGGGAAGACCGTGGGGTCCATCCGGGTCACCGTGGTCAGGGTGCCTTGGGGAAAATTGGTGGAAGCCTGCTGGATGGCCGATTGCACCTGGAGCATGGCTGCCACCATGTCCTGGCCCCATTCAAAATTGACGTCGATATCAGCGGTTCCACGGCTCGTGGTAGAGCGAACCCCACGCACGCCGGGAACCCCCCGAACCGCCTCTTCCACGGTTCGGGTTACTTCCACGGCCATGCGGTCCGCAGGGCGGTCGCCCGCGTCCAGCGAGATTCTTACTCTGGGGAAATTGACGGTGGGAAAGAGGCCGACGGGCAGTTTGAAGGCTGACCCCAGTCCTCCTACGATGAGGATCACAAGCATGAAAAGCAGGGAACGGCGGTGCTTCTGCATCCAGTCCGTGACGATCATCGGGTGGACCCCTCCACGCGAACGGCCATCCCGTCCTGCAACTCATAGTTGCCCTGGGTTACAACCAATTCACCAACTTCGAGATCCTGGGCTGAAACCTGAAGTTGATCCCCGGACTGAAGCAGGATCTGTATTTCGTGCCGGACTGCATGGTCCTTGCGAATGGTGTAGATCACCTGCTTGCCGTCCTCCGGAAGCACTGAAGCGTAGGCAACGATGAATCCCTCACGAGCCACCGCGAGCAGGCTTCCTCGGACGAATTGCCCGAAGACAAAGGGATGGCCAGAAGGAAGTGAAACGTAGACATCCCTGAGTCGGGTCGTAGGATTGATGGCTGGCGACACGGTCCGGATGCGGGCCTGGACCTTGGTCTTATCTACCGTCTCCACCACCGTGAGATCCACGCTGCCTCCTGGGCTGACACGTGCCGTGTCCTGGGGTTCCACGCCCAGTCGCGCCTCCAGCCGTGCAGTATCCACCAGCTCAAGGAGGGGACTCCCGGCCGGAACCACGGCACCCACCTGGGCGAAGACCTTTACCGCGACGCCGTGGGCCATGGCCCGAAGCACATGAGGCGCACCCATCTGGCGAGCTTCGAGACTCTTCAAGCGAGTCTGGGTGGAATCGTAGCTTTGCTGGGCCTGGGCCAACTGGGCGTTGTCCGCAAGCTTCAAGGCATGACGACTCCTGACCTGCTGGAGTTGAATATCGGCCGACCTGGCATCAATCCGGGCCTGATCAAGAGCCAAAAGGGCATCAGGACTATCCACCACCGAAAGGAGGGGCGCGCCAGCAACCACGGGCTGCCCCTCGCTCACGCCAAGAGAGAGCACTCGGCACTCATAGGGCACCGAGATGGACTGAGCGGCTCCAGGTATCGGAACAATGCTGCCAAAGGTCGAGATCCGCCCCTCCAGTCGGCCTTTCTGGATGGGGACTGCCTTCACAATCGCTACAACGCTTACCTTCGATTCTGCCTCTCCGGATTCCGGGGTCTTCCCGCCGGAACGCCCCCACAGGAAGCCCAGGACAAGGGCGACCAGCACGCAACAACTTGCCGCCAGGATGGGCCAGAGAAACTTGGGACGAGTCATGGCCTGGTCTCCGCACTCTGCAGAAGGCGGCCCGATGCGATTTCCAGAGCCACAGTAAGTTCGTCCAGGGTGGCCCTAAGGCTGGCCAAGGTCGCCTCCTGGGACAATCGTGCAATCCGGGCCTGATTGCGACTTAGAAGGTCCAGGTGACCATCCTTGAAGGCAGTTTCGCTGGCCTGGGCCTGGGCTTCGATCACTGGGAGTGCCCTTTCCGCAGTGGCGATCATGTCACGCACAGATCTTATATCCGAGTAGACCTGGGCTAGATCCGACCGCGCGTGGTACAACCTCGAAAGATACTGGTCGTACAGCTGCTGGCGCGTAGCACTCTCTACCGCCACGAGTCCCTGGCCCCGGTTGAAGATCGGCAGGCTCAGCGCCACGCCCATTCCATGGGTAAGGACATTGGACGTATCCCGGGCCCGGCTGAGGCTTATCCCGATGCTGGGGAATTGCGACCATATGGCCAGCCTGTACTTCGCATCCTCACTCTCATAGCCCTTTTCCAGAGCCACCAGGTCCAGACGCCGATCGAGTCCGTGAGCGAGGTCCTCCTCGGAAGGAAGGGCATTCCAGGTGCGCTTGACCCTAGCCCTTTCAAGGAGTATCCGCGATGGTGGCGGCAATCCAAGCAGGCTGTTGAGCAACTGCCTCTCCCGTTTCTGCGCTTGGCGCAAGGTGAGAGCATTGCGTTGGCCGGCATCCAGAGCCGCACGAGCGGATGCCAAATCACCCAGGCTGGCTCCGCCGACGTCGGCGCTCCTCTCCAGTGCTCGGACATTTTCGTCCAGGGCAACCACCCATTGCTCAGTCAGGTCTACCAGAGGATCGAGGGCGGACAAGCGATAGACCGAGACCTTGGCGGCCTCCGCCACCTGCCATTCCTGCCAAGCCACATCTAAATCCACCGATTGCTGGGCAGCTTTGGCGGCTCTCTTGCGTAAGCCCCGGGTCAACAGGCTGGTGAGGTCCATGCTCACTTGCGCGGAATAGGCGGGGGTTGTGCCTTGGTCGTTTCCACCGACAGGCACATCCCTGGACAAGGAAAGAATAGGATCGGGCAAAAGACCCGCGTCCAGGAGTTGAGCTGAAGCCAAGGCACGCTGGTCTCTGATGGCTCTCAGATCGGGGTTGGCGAGCACAGCGACTATGGCGGCCTCATCTGCCGAGAGACCGTCGGCGAGGTCGATGATCTGAGGGCGCAGGATGGGGTGGTTGAGTTCCTTGGCCTGGGCCGTGATTCTTGCCAGATCGGGAGAAGTCAGCGCCTTCTCCCGGGCCTTCTGGTCCAAGGGAAGGGAATGATAGATCCTGCATCCCCCCAGAGAAGCCAAGACCACCAGGCAACACGCCCACCGTATCATCCGGTTCACGTCTTCTTCCTCGTTCTCATTTGGGACCTCTCCGGTGCTAGCCATTCCTACCTGCAGGTAGCCCCTCTTGGCTTGAGCAGCTTTCGGGCCAATAGGGATGACACTTATTTTCAAATACTTGATAAAGAAGCTATTCCGAGCGATCTATTTCTTTCATCAAAATGATGGATAAAGCGCTTCGACTTGAAGGACAGACCTGCCCAGGAACCCCGGTAATCAGTTCTTCATTCAATTTCGGCAGTGAATCGAATTCAGTGGGCTTCGCCGACGACCAGGATCTGAAAACTATCGGCGATCATCGGAGGCCTGGAACGCTGGCCAGCCTTGGCCTCAGGTGCTGGGCCGAAGTCCGCCGTGGGCAGGTAGACCCGATGGTTTTTCGCATCCACCGCCATCGTTCGGGCTCCCTTTTTGGTGGGAATGGTTCCCGTCACGGCATAGCCACCCTTGGCATTGGCGTGAATCACCGTGAGTGTTCCTTCCCCGTTGGAGGCGAAGACATTGCCAGTGGTCGCATCGAAGGCAGCCGCATCACAGCCGTCACCAATGGGCAGCGTCGACAGAATCCTGCCTGTCTTGGCATCCACAACGGCCATGAGCTTGTTGCCGCCCACGGCGAAAAGGCTCTGATTCACTGCATCGATGGCCAAACCGGTGGGTTCTTCCAGCGGCTTCAGGGACCATTTGCCCGCGACTTTGAGGGTCTTGGCGTCGATGGCCAGGAGTTCTGCCGTGTCCTCCACGTTCACGAAGACGCGGCCCTTGCCATCGCATACAGAGAACTCTGGCTTGCCCCCCATGGGGATGGTGCCCTTCACCTCGAGCGTAGTCGCGTCAAAGACCGTGGCGTTCTTCCCTCGCCCGTTGAAGGTGAAAACTTGTCTGGTGGCGGGATCATAGAGGATCGCGTCCGGGTTATCTCCGGTGGTCTTCACCTCTTTGAGAACTTCCAGCGTCGAGAGCTTGAACACGGTCATGGTGTTCGACCGCCCATTGCTGGTGAACCCGCGGTCCAGATCCCTCGCGAGGGCCACACCATGTACGCCGGCAGTGTTGGGGATCTCTCCGACGACCTTTCCCTCCACATCAAGAACCATGACCCGAGTCGAACGGGGCACAAAGAGGCGTCCAGTGGCTTCATCGATGGTCACGTAGTCCCAGCCGCCCTCGGCCCCAACCTTCATCGATTTCAAGACGGCCATGCTGGAGGATGGCGTCGATGAAACCTTCGGGGTTGGGGATTGAATTGGCTTTGCCTGGCCATAAAGACTGAGAGCAACGAGAAAAGCGGAGAGTATGGGCACGAAGGCTCCTTAACATTGGCCACAGCGTAACGGAGTCAGCAGGGCTGGTCGCGAAGATGACAAAACTGTCATGTCCATGTCGGGGAATTGTTCGATCATTCCGAGGACCCTACTGCACGGGGATGACATCTCGACTTCCCTGCGACCAAATCGTTCATCAAATCCAAGGAGGTCCCCATGGGACACACCACCAAGGCCATCTTCACTGCCCTTCTCCTCACCTTGACGCTTGGGGCCCAGGAAAAGGAAAAGAAGATCACTAAGAAGGAAGTTCCTCCCGCCGTCCTTTCGGCCTTCCAGAAGTCCTATCCCAAGGCGACCATCAAAGGTATCGCCGAGGAGAGGAAGGACGGCAAAATCTACTATGAGATCGAGAGTCTTGATGGGAAAACATCCCGTGATCTGCTCTACCAAGCCGATGGTAGCGTAGCCGAAATCGAGGAGGGGATGGCCTTTGCAGACCTTCCCGAAGCAATAAAGACCACCGTGAATTCCAAGTACCCCAAGGCGAAGATCACTGAGGTCGAGAAGGTCCTCAAGGGAACAGATGTGAGTTACGGCGTGGCGTTGAAGTCCGCCAAGGGGAAGGTCGAACTCAGTTTGGATGCCTCGGGCAAAGTGCTCCAAGAGAAGGCTCCCGGAACGAAGAAGAAGTAGGAAAATCAGGGATCCCGAATAGGAAAGTATGAAGCTGCTGATCATCGAGGACGAATCCAAGACCGCCGCCTACCTTCAGAAGGGACTGGCGGAGAGCGGGTTTTCGGTTCAAGTAGCGGTCAATGGGAATGAAGGTCTCTTCCTGGCTCGGGAGGGGGCCTTCGACCTCATTATTTTGGACGTCATGCTCCCCGGGCGCGACGGCTGGTCGGTGATTCAGGAACTTCGCAAGGGAAAGCGCGACCTTCCCGTCCTATTCTTAACAGCTCGAGATACGGTGCCAGACCGCGTAAAAGGGCTCGAACTGGGGGCCGACGACTATCTGGTCAAACCCTTTGCCTTTTCGGAACTCCTGGCAAGGGTACGGAGCCTGCTTCGACGCCCGAGTCTCCGGACTCCTGAACAACTCGTGGTCGAGGATCTTGAGTTGATCCTGTCCCGGAGCGATGCCCGTCGAAGTGGGAAGCCCCTCGGCCTAACGCGCCAGGAATTCCTTCTTCTCTCTCTCATGGTTCGACGGAAGGGCGAGGTGCTCTCGCGAGCCTTCATCGCTGAACAGGTTTGGGACATGAACTTCGACAGCGAGACCAATGCCGTAGATGTCGCCATTCGCCGCCTTCGCAGGAAAGTGGATGACCCTTATGAGGTGAAACTCATCCACACGGTTCGAGGCCTTGGATACACACTCGATGTTGAATGAATTGCGGACCAGCCTACGCCTGCGCTTGGCACTGATCTTTGTCGCCGGGAGCCTCGGCACCCTGCTCGTGGTCTCGGGGTTCCTATATTGGACGTTCCAACGAGAGATCAACCTTCGAAACCGTCTCCTTTTGAATGCCAGAGTTGAGGAGATTGCCACGATCCTAAATCGTCACCCAGGCGACCTCGCCGCCTTGCAGGAGGAGGTTCAAGGGGAGGGATCCCCGGCATTCGAACCCCAAACATCCTTCCGAATCATTTCGGGTTCCCATTTGTTGCTAGAGACGCCTGGGATGGCAGAGCGACTCCCAGCAACCTGGTTCGTGGGGCAGGCCAAGACCCGGCGGCATCATCGCCGATATCTGATGACATTGCGGACCGAGGGCGCCTTCATCATTCAGGGAGCTTTGGATATCAAGGACGACGAGAGGATGATTTTCAGCTACCGTCGCCGTCTGATCTATACGCTGATCACTGGCTCCATTCTCTGCGCCGCCTTCGGATTCTGGGCAGCCCATCGTGGCCTGAGACCCCTCAGAGCAATCACAGAATCCACGCGTGGGATCACGGCCTATCGCTTGCGGAATCGCCTGGAGCCGGGGCGCGTTCCGCAGGAGTTGAGGGACCTCGTGCGGGCCCTGAACGACATGCTGGATCGCCTGGACCATGCCTTCTCTCGGCTGTCGCAGTTTTCGGCGGACCTTGCCCATGAGCTGCGTACACCCATCACCAACCTTATGGGAGAAGCCGAAGTCACCCTCACCCGGGACCGTCCCGTGGAGGAGTACCAACAAGTCCTGGAATCCAGCCTGGAGGAATTCAGGCGGCTCTCCCGCCTGATCAGTCGCATGCTCTTTCTGGCTCGGGCCGAGGACCCACAGACCGCCATCGCGCGAATTCCCATCGACGCGAAGAAGCTGGTGGACGAGGTCCTCGCCTTTTACGAGGCGGTGGCAGAGGAACAGGGCGTCACCCTGGAACAAGAGGTGTCGGCCCCCCTCTTTGGAGATGTGGACATGCTCCGGCAAGCCCTGGCCAATCTCCTCTCGAACGCTCTCGACGCCACGCCCCGAGGTGGCCACATCCTCCTCAGCCTGCGGTCCGAAGATACACGGACCGTGGTAGCGATCCAAGATTCTGGGCGGGGTATCCCTGAAGCGGAGATCCCCAACCTGCTAGATCGCTTCTATCGAACCCAGAACACTCATCACAGGAAAGCCGCTGGAACCGGCCTTGGCCTTGCCATCGTTCGGTCCATAGCGCGTCTTCACGGAGGCGATGTCACGATCACCAGCCGCCTAGGAAGCGGCACCACGGTCCGTTTGATCCTTCCATGACCACCTCTCATCGACTCCATGGAGATGCCATGACCGAAATCGTGTCGAACGAACCTCACCGGAGATTCCGCTGGCGGCTCATTCCCGGGATATTCCTCGCCCTGGCCGTCAGCATAGGAGCCTGGCAACTCTACGACACCCAGGTTCGCCATCATCTGGGCGTGGTCACGGAAGGGCAGGTCTACAAGTCGGGTGCCATGCCGCCCGCCCAGATGGCTGCCGTGGCCAAGAAACTAGGCCTTCGCACCGTCATCGATTTCAGGACCTACCGTCCGGGGCAGGATTCCACCAACACGACTCCCCTGGAAAACATCGACGCGGAGCGGGAGGCGCTGGCGGCTGAGGGGGTTCGCCACATCCATCTGCCAACGTCTCAGGTCCCTAGCGACGCCACCGTCGAGAAATTCCTGACCGTGATGGCCGACCCCGCCAACCGGCCGATCCTCATCCATTGCTATCACGGCGTCGGGCGGACCGAACTCTTCGCTGCTCTCTATCGCATGGAATTTGAGGGCTGGTCCAACGATAAGGCCCGCAACGCTGCACGATTTTTCATTCCTGGCAGCAGTTTTTCGGACAAGGCCGAGAAGGGGCGGTTTCTCATGGGCTACCATCCTCACCGCGGCGCCGAGGTACAAAAATTCCCGCCGAGCGATCCTGTGCGATGAATCACGCGACCTTGATCACAGCCACGCTCAAGACCCTCGTACAGGCCCCTTTGAGGGGCCATCGATGGAAGGTCCCCGGATCTGCCGGGCGATCGTTACCCTAGACCTTCCTTCTAGCCCCTGGGCTCAGGCGAGTCCAAGGCGGGTCTTGATGCCCGGTGCAGCACCCCGACTCACCTCCAGTTCGGCACCACCGATCAGGCGCACGCGTAAGCGGCCTGAATCGCCGGCCCGTACGCCGATGACGGCTTCGGGCCGGATCAGAAGGTGGCGATGGCCGCGGACGACCCGAAGGCCCAAGGCCGCTTCCGCCTCCGCGAGGGTCTTCCAGGTTGTGCGGAGGCGGTCACCCGCGAAAGCCCAGACGGCATCATCCTCGAAGGTGAAGTGCGTAGTCTTAGTCAGATCCACCAGTACCAGACCCTCGCCCGCCTTGACCGCAAATCGGAAGGGGCCCGTAGGCCGTGTCCCAGGTTCGCGCTCGATCAGTGTGCGCAACCGCTGGAGGGTGGTCCACAGGCGTTCCGCAGTCACGGGCTTCAGGAGGTAGTCTGCCGCAGCCTGCTCGAAGGCCTTGACTGCATGTTCGGAGAAGGCGGTTACGAACACCACGGGAATGGGCCTGGGCAGGTCTGCGGTCACGTCCAATCCCGTCAGGCCAGGCATCTGGATGTCTAGGAATAGGGCGTCCACGGCCTCCCCTCGAGCCAACCAGTCGAGAACGGAGGGGCCGTCTTCGAACTGGGCAACCACCTCGCAACCCGCTTCACGCAGCAGTCGCGTCAGACGCCGCAGGTTGAATGGCTCGTCTTCGGCCACCAGCACCCTCAGGGGATGCCCGGTCATGCCTTCACCTCAAGGCTCAGCTCGGCGACCGTCCAATCGCCCTCCCGATGAAGCCTGAGGGCGTCCGCTGAGGCCCCCATGAGGTTAAGGCGTTCTCGCAGGTTCCGGAGGCCAAGACCCTGGCCTGGAGTGGCAGCAGGTTCAGGGCCGGTATTAGCGACACGGACGATGAGCCGACCACCCGCACGTTGCACTTTTACATCCAGCGCACCACCGCCCACAGCCTGGGACACGCCATGCTTGAGCGCATTCTCCACCAGCGGCTGGATCATGAGGGGTGGGATCTCCAAGTCATCCAGGGCCTCTGGCCAGTCCCAGGTCTCACGCAGCCGGTGACCCAGCCGGAGGCGCTCCAGGGCCAGATGATGTCCCACCAGGCGGCGCTCGTCTCCGAGGGGAGCCAGCAAGCGGGAGCCATGGTCCATGAGGGCCCGCAGCAGGTTCGACAGATTCACGAGGGCGGCCTCGGCTGCCACCGGGTCCTCGCGAACCAGTTCGGTCAGCCCGCTGATGGCATTGAACAGCACATGGGGATTCATCTGGCCCTGCAGGACCTGGGCCCGGGCCTCATCCGCCCCAAGCTTCGCCTTAGCCTCCTGGATCTCCGCACGTTCCCGATCTGCAAGGATCCACCCGATCAGCAGTCCGAAGGAGAGATGGGCCACCCCCAGGATCCACAGCCTTGGGTTGATCGGCAGCCAGCTTGCCCCCTCCGGGCGGAGGCCCATGCCTCGATGCGGGCCTCCCCGTCCCATCATCCCCATCCCCATTGGCATCCCCATGCCATGGCCAGGGGGCTGGTCCGCTCCCATTGCGCCAAGAAACAACAAGACGCCAAGGGTGAGCGCGGTCATGAAGGGGACAGCCTGAGCCGCTCCGCGCAGAGGTCCAGCCATGGGTGATTCGCCGCCAGTCCACTGCCAGGGCAGGGGCGCCAGTACCAGGAAGAGCGCCGCCCACACCGAGGGTGTGAACAATTCGAGGAAGCCCGGTCCAGGTAGTCCCAGCAACAAGCGGGTACCGTTCCACACCACGCCGAACAGCAACGCGGCGCCCCAGGTCCGGGGGCGCCGCATCCGCTGCCAGGTGGCCTGGCTGACTGCTGAAGCGAGCATGGTGGTTCAGGATAGCGGGATCAGGAGGGCTGCATACGGTGGCAGTCGGGGCCCATGCCACCGGACCGGGGGCCGAAGCCGCGGCCCATGCCACGTCCGCCGCGGTGTCCCATCATGTCCATTGGGCGCTTCTCGAACTGAGTCTTCTGCTCCGCGGTGAGCAGCGGAAGAATTTCCTGCCGCACCGCCCGGTGCTCAAGCATCAGCTCGAACTGAGCGGCCGTGGCCTTCTCGTGCAGGGCTTTGAGGGTCTTGGTGTCCGCGGTTCCGGTCACCATGGCCTCGTGCACGGCCAGCCGGGCTGCATTGGCGGCCTCCTCTTTGGCCTTGAAGGCGGCGCGGTGGTTCTCGTGAATGGCTTGCACCTTGGCTTGCTGGTCCCCAGACAGGTTCAAGCCCATGAAGCCGCGACCCTCGCCACGTTGGGCGCACTGGCCATGGCCGAACCCGGGTCCACGACCTTGGGCGGAAAGGGAAGCGCCGATTGCGAGCAGGGCCGCTGCAACGGAGGCAAAGCGTAGGGACCGGGTGTTCATGGGAATCTCCTGGTTGACGAGGGCGGGGCATCCGTCCACCTCATAAGATCCCGACTCCACGTTGAAGGTGAGGTTGATTCCCCGGATTGCACCGAGCGAGTACCGAATGACATAAACCGGGGATCGAACGGCCGGTTCGACCCACCTTCACCCCAGGGGTCTGAGGGGTAGCAAGATGCCCTAGCAATCGGATGAACGAAATCGGATTTGAATCCTTGGGTTATCAAGATGTGGTTCCCAAAAGTCACACCTAGGAAACGAACATCGATGAGTTGGATCTGCCCCCTGCTCCGGATCCGCTAGCAAGGGAGATACAACTCGGTCCTGATTGTCAGGGCCGGCTGCCTGTCCAATCGCACTGGTTCAGACGCATGATGGCGGGGATGGCGGCGACGAGGCCGGGTGGGCCGTAAGCCGGGCGAGGACGTCTGGATTCTTCGTGCCATGGCCAATGACATTCAGGAAACGCTCACCTTCGTCCTTGCCAGGGAACGGGCCAAGATCGTACCGCCCACCCACGGATTGAAACAACATCGGGGCGGGGGAGTCCGTGAACGTCAGGACACCCTTCATCCGGAAGACGGACGGCGGAAGCTGGGCCACCGCATGGAGAAATGTCGCTCGCTCCAGCGGCCACTCAGGACGGAGGGTATGAGACCAAAGGCCATCCCGATCATGGGTGACATGCTCCGGGCCGGCCCGCCCCGCCATGCTAGGCGGGTGGTCCGCCGCCTCAAAGACCAGCGCTGGGTTCAGATCCCCGTCTACGGTGAGGAAGAGGGGGGCTCGGGGGTTCAGTTCCCGCACCTGCCGGGTGAGAGAGGCAAGCTGGTCCGGTTCGACCAGGTCCTGTTTGTTGAGCATCAGCACGTCCGCTCCGCGGATCTGGTCCGCCGCGAGGCTATGTTGCGCCAGGGTCCATTCGGCATTCAGGGCGTCCACCACGGTCACCGTGCAATCGAACCGCACCAGATCCTCGAGTTCCTGGAGATCCGGCAGGAGGTTGAAGGGGTTGGCCAACCCGGTGGTCTCCACCATGATGCAATCGGGATTAAAGGATTTCAGGATGCCCTGGATGGCGTGCTTGAGGTTGCCGGCCAAGCTACAGCACACGCAGCCTTCGTCGATCTCCGTAACCGTGTAGTCCAGCAGCTTGCCGTCCAGCCCCACAGCTCCGATTTCGTTCTGGATCACCGCCACGAAGCGGCTCCGCTGGGTCTGGTACTCGATGAAGTGCTTCAGGAAGCTGGTTTTGCCCGCGCCCAGGAAGCCTGTGAGGAGGATGAGCGGGGGGCGCTCGTCCACACCCAGAGTTTTTTTATCGATGGTTGTGGCGCCCTGCACCTGGTGGGCCCGCCACCACAGACGGTCCGGAAAGGGCAGGGGTGCGCCCTCGGTCCAACTTTGGAGGAAGGGCACGCCGGGTCGGGCGAGGTCTTCCCGGCGAGCGAGGCCATACCCCAGGGCGAGCCGGCTGTTCCATAGGCCGGGGTCGGCCACGTTCAGCACAGAACCGGCCTGGTCTCTGAGCCCATGGCTGCCCGGCCACCGCTGCTCGCCCATGCACGCCGGCGGATGGCCGAGGTTGAAGGTGACGGAAGCTGCCAGCACGTCGAAGAAGCGGGCTGCCACTTCATAAGCCGGGAAGTCCTCGTCGAACCCGCCGGGCTCGATGAGCTGGACCAGGCGGCCGTCAAGGGGCAGTCGGACGCCAGCCTCGCTCAGGCAACGCAGGCGGGAGGCGGCTTCCAGGGCGAGGCCCAGGGCCTCTCCGGCGTCGTCGACCGAAAGGATCAAGGTGCCGACGCGGAAAAGCTCTGCGAACTCGGCATGGTTCATGAAGTCGCGGACACGCTGGAGGTAGTCCGGTTCCTGGGTCTGCCCGGCGGCCCGGAGGGAGCACTGCTCGACCAGTTCCTCCTCTGCATCAGGAAAATAGTACAGGGAGAACCGGCCCCGGCTCCAGCCTGGTGCCGGTTCCAGGCCGTCGTAGGCCAGCCCGAAGACGCCTGCGGCGCCCTGGATCTTCGCGGTCCAGCACTCCACCGCTGCCGCGGATTGCTTCAGCCCACGCCACCCGATGATATGACGCACAACGGGCACGAAATTGGTGCGCACCAGGATGGCCCGCAGAAGTTCCTGGAGGCCAGCCTCTGAGCGGCCCTTCAGGTTGCCAGGAAAAAAGGAAGACATGATCACGGGCAATTTTCTAACAGGCCCTGAAGGGCGGTGAGATGAAGATCACAGCCACCTCCGTCCATTAAAGGACCTGTGGCCGACCTCCTCCAAATAAATTGGAGCGCGATGGCACGACCCCGCTCAGTATTCGACTTTACCCCCCTTGGGACCGCCCCAGACGAAATTGGCGATCTTGCCGTTCTTCCAACCGATGACAAAGATGCGCACCGTGCCGACGGCTGCGGGTGAGGATTCGCATTTCTCGACGCGGGACTCCAATGTGTAGTAGGTGATGCCATTCTTCTCCTCCATCTTGGTCACCACCGGTTTGGCCATCTCGCAGAGGTTGAGTTCCTGTGGCACCACGCCCGGAGCAGCATATTTGTTCAACACGGTCTCGCGCTGGACACGGTTGGTGAAATTGTTGAGCACCTCGTTCATTTCTGGATTGACCCCCGAAGGGGAACAACCCATGGCGCAAGCCAAGAAGAGACTCACCAGCATTGTTTTCGTTGTCGCGCAATGACTGTTGGCCATGGCTTCCTCCCCGTAAATTTGGTGACGAAGGTACTGCCTACCATCCGCCACCGATAGCTGCGTGACTTCTATACTTCGATCCCATATCCAATCTTGTCGCCATTGCCCAGGTAGTTTGCTTCCTTTGTGCGGAACCTTGCAGTTCCCTTGATCACCGGATACCCCGCGTCCACGAACTTCTTGGCGCACACGAGCCCGGTGCAGTGGTTGCAGCCGATTTTCTGGTAACCATATTTCCCAAGAGAAAGAACCAGATCGTCGTACTTTGGATCCCAGTCATCGAAAGGTGAGATGTGTAGGCCACCGTAGATACCGTAAAGCTGATCCTTTTCGTACTTGATCTCTTTGAAGGCGGTTTCGGAGAACTGGATGATGCCGAAGTGGCAGCACCCGGTGATGCTCACCAGTCCAAGGTCCTTGACGTTGGCGTAGATGGACTGCTCGCCGTAGACCCGGCAGATGATCGGCACCGGGAAGTTGAAGGTCGCCAAGCCGGGGATGATCCGGTTGAGGCCGTTCTTGACCTTGATGAGCTTGCCCTTGTGGCCCGCGGCCTTGATGTACTCCAAGCCCTCGGCGTAGAACCCCTCCGGGATGTAGGTGGTGATGGTGGGGTCGTACTTGTAGGTGACTGGAATGCCCCAGAAGTGGTCGAAGTGCTCGTGGGAGATGATCAGGGCCTCGATCTCGCGGTTCTTCAGCATCTGGTCGATGCCTTCGCGCTTGAAGCACTCGTCCATCCACTGGTAGGACCATCCGCTATCCAGCAGAAACTTCCGTTTGCGGCCGTCCAACTCCTCGATTTCAATGAGGGCGGCGAAGCCCCCGGCGTTCTTCGGACTGACGGAGAGCTTCTCGGTGACGGCCCAAGCCGCCTCCAGGTCGTGGGGCAGCAGATGCTTGATCTTGGCGAGGCCTCGCTCGAAGCTGCCCTTGCCCAGACCGGAACCGTCCCCGAAGGGCGGCCAGTTGTAGGTGTACTGGTTCACCAGGAGCCCGCCGGCGGCCTTGATGTCGCCCATGAGTACCGCGTTCTCGAACCAGCTCGTCTCGGAGATGTTGGTGACCTTGACCGACTTGATCGTCCCAATATCGGCCAGCTTACGCTTGACCTCCGGGAAATGGCTCTTGCGCAGGGGCGAGTAGGAATACAGGCCCATTCCCAGCAGGGCCCCGCCCATGGCGCCCATGGAAGCCCCCCGGAAGAACGTGCGGCGGCTGATCTTGCTGTCCTCGGACATGCTGTCCCCCTTTCTCACTTGATGATCGTTATGTGCTTGTAGGCCCAGGGAAGGATGTTCAGGAGAAGGAAGTAGGCAGCCACGCCCGTCACTGCGCCGATGCTAAGCCCCCATGCCAGCGACGGACGCCAGCGGAGTTCGGCCAGTTGGGCCTCTTCGTGCGCAACGTCGGCTGCCATCTCATCTGCGGTCTTGGGGGCCAGCTTCCAGGCCGGCCAATTGTCCATGAACCAGTGGTGGACCAGCCAGATGTTGATGAGCCAGATGGTAGGGATCATGGGGAACTGTTGTTCGTGCATGAAGCCCTTCTGGGTGCCCAGGAAGATGTGGGAGGTCTTGTAGTAGAAGACGTAGAGCAGGCAAGCGGCTACGGTGACCAGGAGGGTCCGGACGAGCACGTTCACCGGCAGGCTGAAGCGCCTGGGCCAGTTGCCGCAGTAGAACTTGAGGAACAGGGCGGGCACCAGGAAGAACACGGCCATTTCGCCTACGTGGAGCCAGCGCCAGTCAGGGGCATAGATGAGGCGCGTACCGCGGATGGCCTGGCCCCAGGTGAGTTCCTGCACGAAGTACAGGAAGAAGTGCATGGCTAGGGCGATGGCGATGATCCCGAAGAAGGCCGTGACCCGACGCAGCCAAGTGGTGCGGATCAGCTTGAACGGGAAGCGCTCCCAGATGGTCTCCACGACCCACACCACCACTGTGCAGCACATGATCCAGGACACGTGGAAGTTGCCCGAGACGGTGTTGGCGAACTTGGCCCAGTAGGGCGGAGTGATGGCGGTGAAGTACTGCCATGGATAGTAGAGGATCCCCATATGGGAATGCATCGTCATGAAGAAGACCAGCGTGCTCATAAAGAACGTCAGGACCAGGATGCTGAAGCCTTTGGCGGGCTGGTTCAATCCCTTCCAGGGGACCTCCTCGCAGGCCACCACCCAGGCGGGACTCAGCCAGGAGGCGATGGCGGCGAACATCAGGCAGGCCAGGGAGGAGTACTCCAGGGCAAAGAACTCCGTCATCTTGGGGAGCTTCATGAGGATGGCGGGGTTGAAGTAGGCGATGCCGAAGTTGCCGAGCAGGCCCACGAAGAAGCCCTTGATGACCGCCAGCAGGATCGCCACGGAAATGCCTGTGAGCACGGCGCCCTTGACGAGCGGGTGGGTGTTCTCCAGCCATGCCCGCTTGAAAGGCCAGTAGTTGAATATATAGACCATCCAGATGAGCATGATCAGCCACCAGCGGGTGTACATGTAGCCCACGTAGGGCGTGTACATGCGCAGCCAGCCACGCGGGTCCTGGAAAATCCACCAGGTAGCGTAGAAGATGACCAGGGTGAGCACCAGGGACACCAGCGCCGGGATGGGCTGCGGCCAGCGCTGCACAAGCTTGCGCTCCTCCAGGAATCCAGTTCCGTAACGTTCCATGCGCGTCTCCTTGGGCTATTCGTCGGTGGCCGGGGCAGGGCCGTGGACCGGCGCCTGTTGTCTCATCTGCAGGTAGATCTGTCGCCGGAGGAGTTCTGGATTCCGGATGGCGTCAGGGAGCCCCAGTCGCTCGGCCTCCATGGCCAGGAGGGCAGGGCTGAGTTCCGTGAACCCGATGACCGGTTCGCCGATCGGGAATTCTCGAGGGCAGGCCGAGCCATCGACGGGATTGGCGGCCGTGCCCATCAACCATCCTTCGATGAAGCGGAGCGCGGGATTCATGCATACCTTTCCGGGTGCGGCATCCGATGGTGCCGGTCTCTCGTAATTCCGGTGCGTGACATCCAGGGAGGAGCAACAGAGATGCCAACCGCCTACAGGGCCACAAGCTTCACTCGGACAAGGGCTTTCGCCTTCGGGGGCTGCAGCGGCGGGAACCGATTGCACCCGGCACTTCGCAATAGGGTTCATCCGGTTCCCACGGGGTCTCCGCTGAACCCGGCATCCGGAAGGCAGGCAGGGCCAGGGTTCCCGCTTTGAAGGCTGCGACCACCGCCTCCAGATCCCCGGCGATTCCGCCTACCACCCGAACGCCTTCCGCCAGGAGGAGGCCATAGAAATGCTCGCTTAGTGCGCCGCAGACGATTATTTGGATCCCCAAGTGTCGAAACTCTAGGACCCGCTCCAGAAGGGGGCCTGCGACGATCCTGACCCTGTGCCCCGAAGTCAACGTGCCCTTCGGATCCATGACCAACATGTGGGTGCAGGTGTCCAGGACCGGAGCCACCCGGCCCTGGAAGGCCGGAATGGCAAGGCATCGGCGCTGGACGGTCGTGCCTCTAGGGCTCGGTGAGGGGTTTCTGCCGTTTTTTTCGGTTGCTGCCATTGGGGGGCCTACGGGAGGGGCAGAGAATCGCCCGAGCATTTTCCGTTCCCGTTCCACCTCCATCCCGTTCCCACCGGGATCTGGGGAGGAACCGGCCCCCCGGACCTTGACGCCCAAGGTGGTGAGGGAACAAACTGCACCCACTCCTTTCCAGGACGTCCCATCCTTGCCCTGCCGGGAACCGGTTTGACCATGCCCATGGAAACCCGCCTGCTCATCCACCACGAACACATCCTGGATGCCCTGTCGGAAGGGGTGTTCACGGTTGATCTGGACTGGCGGGTCACTTCCTTCAACCAGGCAG
>JBBRZL010000058.1:0-19178 GCA_038236735.1 Holophagales bacterium
CACCGACAATACGGCGCGCAAGCAGGCCGAGGAGGCGCTCCGCCAGGCTGGCGCTCTGCAGAACGCGATCTTCAACAGCGCCAATTTCTCGAGCATCGCCACGGACGCCCAGGGCGTCATCCAGATCTTCAACGTGGGCGCCGAGCGCATGCTCGGCTACGAGGCCGCCGAGGTGATGAACAAGGTCACGCCGGCCAACATCTCCGATGGCGCTGAAGTGATCGCCCGAGCCAAGTCCCTGAGCCTGGAACTGGGCACTCCCATCATGCCCGGTTTTGAGGCCCTGGTGTTCAAGGCTTCCCGGGGCATCGAGGACATCTACGAACTCACCTACATCCGCAAAGACGGCAGCCGCTTCCCGGCGGTGGTGTCGGTGACGGCCCTGCGTGACGCCGAGGACAGCATCATCGGCTACCTGCTCATCGGCACCGACAACACGGCGCGCAAGCAGGTCGAGGCAGACCGGGCGCGACTGGACGAAGCGCTGGAGAGCAAGCACGCCGAGTTGTTGAAAGCCAAGATCGTGGCCGAGAAGGCCAACCTGGCCAAATCGGAATTCCTGTCCAGCATGAGCCACGAGCTGCGCTCGCCCCTCAACGCCATCCTGGGCTTCGCCCAGTTGATGGATTCCGAGATTCCAGCGCCCACCCTGGCTCAGAAGGCCAGTCTGGATCAGATCCTCCACGCGGGCTGGTATCTCCTGGACCTGGTCAATGAGATCCTCGACCTGGCGGTGATCGAGTCCGGCAAGCTGTCTCTGTCACCGGAGCCGGTGGCCTTGGCGGAAGTCCTGGTCGATTGCCACGCCATGATCGAGCCGCAGGCGCAAAAGCGCTCGATCAGACTGGTCTTCCCGAGAACTGATATCCCTGTCTTTGTCCATGCCGACCGGGTACGGTTGAAGCAAGTTCTCATCAATCTCCTTTCCAACGCGATCAAGTACAACACCCTGGGGGGCACTGTCACCGTCACCTGCTCCACGGTCACTTCCGGGCGCACTCGCATCAGCGTCCGGGACACGGGACACGGTCTGGCTCCGGACCTGCTGCGTCAGCTCTTCCAGCCCTTCAATCGCCTCGGCCAGGAGAACAGTGCCGAAGATGGCACCGGCATCGGGCTGGTGATGAGCAAGCTCCTGGTGGAACTGATGGGGGGTTCCATTGGCGTGGAAAGCTCCGTCGGCGTGGGCAGCCTGTTCTGGTTCGAACTCCACTCAGCCTCGCCGCAAGAGCTTGGGGACACTCACAACGCACCCAAGAGCCTGGAGTCGAGTCCGCTCCAGGCGGTCACCCGGCACCGGACCGTTTTGTACGTAGAGGACAATCCCGCCAACCTGAGCCTGGTGGAACAGCTCATCGCCCGCCGGCCCGACTTGCACCTGCTGAGCGCGGGGAATGCGACCCTGGGCATCGAGATCGCCCGGGCCCAGCAACCTGATGTCATCCTCATGGACATCAACCTGCCCGGTCTCAATGGCTTTCAGGCCCTGGATCTCCTGCGGCTGGACCCTCTGACATTGGCCATCCCGGTGATCGCCATCAGCGCCAATGCCATGGTGGGCGACATCACCAAGGGGCTGGAGGCGGGCTTCTTCCGCTACATCACCAAGCCCATCAATGTCGTGGAGTTCATGGAAGCACTGGATATCGCGTTGGAATCCCCTACCGTGAACACATGAAGGCAAGGCCAGAACCGAGGCAGTAGTGAGCAGTACCGTGGAGATCCTGAACGGCAAGATCCTGATCGTCGATGATCTGGCGCCCAACGTCGCCCTGCTGGAGCAGATGCTGCGCCGGGCGGGCTATGTCAACATCACGACCACCACGGATTCGAGCGCGGTTTGCGAGCTGCACCTGGTGCATCACTACGACCTGATTCTGCTGGATCTGATGATGCCCGGCATGGACGGTTTTCAGGTCATGGAGAACCTCAAGGAGATCGAGCAGGGCAGCTACCTCCCGGTGCTGGTGATCACTGCCCAGCCGGACCAGAAGCTGCGGGCCCTGAAGGCCGGCGCCAAGGATTTCGTCAGCAAGCCCTTCGACCTGGGCGAAGTGCTGATCCGGGTCCACAACATGCTGGAAGTCCGCCTGCTGCATCAGGAGACGAAGCGCCTCTACGAGCGGGTGGTGGCCGAGCAGAAGGTTTCAGAGCGGCTGCTGCTCCAGGTCCTGCCCCAGGCCATGGCGGACATCATGCGCCAGCCCCCGGAGGGAACGGCCGCTGCGCCAGCCGGGCTCATTTCCGAAGGCTACGCGGAGGTGACGATGCTGTTCGCCGACCTCGTGGCCTTCACCAAATTCTCCGAAGGCGCCAGCGCCAGGGTCCTCGCGGGCGTGCTCGATGCCATCTCCGACCGCTTCGACAGCCTGGCCGAGGGTTCCGGTCTGGACCGGGAAGGCACCACCGGCGAGGCCTACCTGGCTGCCATCGACCTGCCCGCCGCCGTGGCGGACCACTCCATCCAGGCCGTCCACAAGGCCCTGGACCTGGTCGAGGCCCTGGACCGTTTCAACGAGCGGAGCCGCTACAAGCTCAAGGTGCGCATCGGCCTGGACAGCAGCGAGGGCAAGCTCGGCAAGCTGAAGAACCAGTACGACCTTTAGAACTCAGGCTTCCTTGGGAGCGCCGCGCTCGCCGCGGATCTTGCCGTAGCTCTTGAGCTTCCGGTAGAGGGTCGCTGAGCCGATCTGGAGCTGCTCGGCCGTGCGGGTCTGGTTGCCGCCATTGAGCGCCAGCACCGCCAGGATGTAGTTCTTCTCGATGTCTTCCAGGGGCTGCACGGCCCCGGGATGGGCGATGGGCATGGGGCAGGCCTGGCGGACCTCTTCCGGCAGGTCCTCGATTTCCACCCGGCCCCCGGGGGCGAGGGCAACGGCGCGCTCCATGGCGTTCTCCAGTTCGCGGACGTTGCCGGGCCAACCATAGCGGAGCAGTTGATCGGTGGCCCCCGGCGTGAGGCCCGTGATCTTGCGCTTCATGGACAAGGCCGAGCCGGCCAGCAGCACCCGCGCCAGCGGCAGGATGTCCTCCTTGCGCTGGCGGAGCGCGGGCACGTGCAGCTCGACGACCTTGAGCCGGTAGTAGAGATCCTGCCGGAAACTGCCATCGGCGACGCCCTGGGCCAGGTTGCGGTTGGTGGCGGCGATGATGCGCACGTCCACCTTGCGCTCCTTGTTCTCGCCCACGCGCCGGATCTCGCGTTCCTGGATGGCCCGCAGCAACTTGACTTGCATGCCGGGCGAGACTTCGCCCACTTCGTCCAGCAGCAGCGTCCCCCGGTTGGCTGCCTCGAAGAGGCCGGGGCGGTCGTGGGTCGCGCCCGTGAAGGCGCCCCGCGCATGTCCGAACAGCTCGCTCTCGAGCAGCGTCTCCGTGATGGCCCCGCAGTTCACGGCGATGAAGGGGCCCGAGGCGCGCGTCGACTGGTCATGGACCAGCCGTGCGATGCGCTCCTTGCCCGAACCGCTCTCACCGGTGATGAGGACCGTGGAATCCACCTTGGCCACGCGGCGGGCGAGCTCCACCAATTGGCGCATGGCGGGGCTCTTGGCCACGACGCCCAGCAGCGGTTCTTCCACTTCATGGGCCACGCGCACGATGGCCCGCCTGTGCTCGTGAAGTTTCCGCTCCGCGGCCTTCAGGGTCTCGGTGACCCGGTGCATGGACACGTCGAGGCAGTCCGCGAGGCGGTTCGGATTGAAGAAGCGCAGCTCGTCGGCCCGCTCCGGGGCCCATTCCTCGCGCGTACGGCCGAAGAGGTGGCAGCCCGCATCCCCCTTGCCCTGGCAGCGGTCCTCGAGGACGAAGATCTCCTTGCCGGTCGTCTTGCTGAGGTAGCCGCTGATGAGGCCGCTGATGGTCCAGCACATGGGTGCATCGGCCTGGCCGAAATGAAGCAGATGCTGCTCCGCCTCGTACGAGGCCACGAGCGTCATGCCCTCCCGGGAGAGGGGATCGCGGTCCTGGGCCTCGATGCCGAACAGGCCAGCCAGGGAGTGGATGCGGGGGCCGGCGCGGCGCCATTCATCGTCACTGTCCCACTTGAACTCGGCATCCATGGCCTTGGCCATGCGCCAGCCGTGGGCGTAACCGAACTGGGTGAGCACAGTCCGGGCCGCGGTGAGGCCGAAATTCTCGACCAGGTATTTGCGCAGAAGCCCCATGGCCACGGCATCCATGAGAATGGCCCGCTGGCCGGCGAAGCGGATGACGCCACCCTCGGGATCCAGCTGGAGCAGTTCCTTGGGGTCCAGACTGTCGGCGCGCATGGGCTGCCACCATCCTTCGAATTGAAGGAAAGGTTACTTCATCTTGATTGGATGCGCCACTGTTCGATTTTCTGTACCTCGATGTAACTAGATATAAACAAGCAATCTACAAAACGGCACACAATTCGCCTTGAAGCAGGAGTTGATTGGACTGCCCATGCGCCCCACTGCCACCATCACCCGCCAGGTCCTTTATGCGGCCGCCCTGACCACCGGCATCGCCCTCATGGGCATGTTGGCCGGTTGCGCCCAGCCTCAGTCCAAGCTATCCGCCCCGGGTTTCCCCCATGCCAGCAGGCGCTACGTACCTAGCCCGGAGCCCACGCTGGAACGGGTTTCCACCGGCTGGTCGGAGTCCCGACCAGCGGTAAAGAAGGTAGCCCCGGAAGTTCTGCTCGAGGCGAAGTTGCTCCAGCCACCCCCCGTCGAGCCCTAGAAGTCGAGCCGTAGAAGGAAACGCACGCAGGTCCCATCCCCCGCCTTGCCGCCGGTCGCCCATGGGCGCGCCGGTCTGGGGTCGCTCTGGGCCGATTGCCCGGATCCAAGGCAATGCCATGTGGAGAAACCCATGCAAATTGATCAAAGAGTTACTCGGCCCCTGCTGTGGTCCGTGGCCGTCCTATCCATCGCCCTGGCCATCGCCTGCGGCAGTACCGGCAAGGGCAGTCGCGCCCCAATCTTCAGCGGCGTGGACCCGGCCAATGGTCCATTGTCCCGACCCCAGGTGACGCTCACCGTTCCAGCCACGGCGACTCCCGCTTCGACGGGCGTGGCCACCAACGCTGCCATCACGGTGACCTTCACCAAGGACATGGCCCCCGCCACGATCTCCGGCACCAGTTTCACGCTGACGGGACCTGGCGCCACGCCCGTCACGGGCACGGTGACCTATGCCTCCGGTTCGCGCACCGCCACCTTCACGCCCTCGCCCCTGCTCACCATCAGCACGACCTATACCGCCACGGTCACCACGGCGGCGACGGATCTGGCCGGCAACCAACTGGCAGGCAACCAGGCCGCCTTCCCCGCGTTCAGCAACTATGTGTGGACCTTCACCACCGGCCTCGTGGCAGACGCCATCCGGCCCCGGGTGACGCTCACCGTGCCAACCACCACCCTGCCCGGTCCGACGACCGGCGTGGCACTGAACACGGCCATCAACGCCACCTTCACCGAAGATATGGCTGCCGCCTCGCTGACGGGGGCTTCCTTTACGGTGACTGGCCCCGGCGTGACGCCCGTCCTGGGGGCCGTATCCTACGCCCAGCGCACCGCGACCTTCGCGCCCTCGGCCGTGCTCCTGGCCAACACCACCTATACCGCCACCCTCACCACCGCGGTGACCGATCTGGCCGGCAATCAGCTGGCCGGCAACCAGGCCGCCCTGCCGGCGGCCAGCGCCTACATCTGGACCTTCACCACCGGCGCCACGACGGATATCGTGCGGCCCACCATCACGCTCACCAACCCGGCTGATCTGGCCATCGGTGCCGCGATCAATACCACCGTCAATGCCACCTTCAGCAAGGCCATGGACGCCACCTCCCTCAGCTCGGCTTCCTTCAGCGTTCAGGCCAGTGGGCCCCCTTCCGGTCCGCGCCTCCTGGGCTCCGTCGTCTACAACGCCGCCACCCAGGTCGTGACCTTCACGCCTTCCAGCCCCCTGGCGGCCAGCACCAAGTACACCGCCACGATCGTGGGCGCCAAGGACCTGGCGGGCAACCTCCTGGCTGCCGGACTGGTGCCGAATCCCTGGTCCTTCACCACGGGTACTGGCGTCGCACTTGGTGCCGTGGCCCTGGGCTCGGCGGGCATCAACGGAATCATGGCCACCGCCGCCATCACCAACACCGGCGCGGCCACGATGATCAACGGCAATGTCTGTCTGGAACCCGGCACGTCCAATGGGTTGCTGCCCGTCCAGGTCAATGGCGCCATCCATATCAACGACACCGTGTCGCACCAGGCCGGGATCGACCTGCTGGTGGCCTACAACTTCGCCAAGAACCTCCCTCCCGGAACCACCGTGACGGGCGGCGCCGATCTG
Organism: Holophagales bacterium; assembly: GCA_038236735.1. Classification (GTDB taxonomy): domain Bacteria; phylum Acidobacteriota; class Holophagae; order Holophagales; family Holophagaceae; genus Geothrix. The sequence goes on from JBBRZL010000058.1 coordinate 6,319, forward strand.
TCGGCCGTCTATCCCCTGGGCATTCCTCCCGGAACCTACACCTCGGGCAGCACCATCCTGGTATCGACGCCCCTGATCATGGATGCCGGCGGCAATGCCAATGCCGTCTGGGTCTTCCAGATCGGTTCCTCCCTGACCACCACGGCCAACATCAGCCTCGTGAATGGTGCCCAGGCGAAGAACATCTTCTGGGTGCCCACCCAGGACGCGACCATCGGCGTCGGTTCGACCTTCTACGGAACCATCGTGACGGGCCGGGATGCCACGGCCAAGACCGGCGCCGTGATCAACGGCCGGATCCTGGCCGGCGCCATCACGGGCGGCACCATTGCCCTGGACACCAACACCGTCAACGTCCCCGCCCCCTAACCACCGTCCTGACGACGGCCCACCTTCCTTTGGAGAACACATGCAAGCCACACGAACGACCATGAAACTGGGTCTCCTGGCCCTCACCATCATCGCGGCCCCCCTGGCCTCGGCGCAGGATTCCGGCTGGTATCTCGGCGCCAACGTCGGCCAGGCCAAATCCAAGATCGACGATGCGCAGATCACCAACAGCCTCCTCGGCGCGGGTCTGTCCACCACCACGATGAGCGACCGCGACCATGACACCGGCTTCAAGGTGTTCGGCGGCTACCAGTTCAACCGGTACTTCGCCTTCGAGGGCGGCTACTTCAACCTCGGCAAGTTCGGCTTCACCTCCAACACCCTGCCGCTGGGCACCCTCAATGGCGATCTGAAAGTGGATGGTTTCAACTTCGACGCGGTGCTCAGTCTGCCCTTCACGCAGAAATTCTCCGGGTTCCTCCGGGCCGGCGTGATCAATGCGGATACCAAGGACACCTTCAGTGGTACGGGCGCCGTCCTCGTCATGAACCCGAACCCCAGCAAGCGCGAAACGAACTACAAATACGGCGCCGGGCTCCAGTACGACTTCACCCGTTCCTTCGGGATGCGGGCCGAGGTGGAACGCTATCGCATCAACGATGCCGTTGGCGGCAAGGGTGACGTCGATCTCGCGTCCATTGGCGTGCTCTTCCGGTTCGGCCGGAAAGCCCCCGTGGCCACCGCCTATGCGCCGGCCCCGGAGCCCTACGTCGCCCCGGCGCCAGTCGTGGTAGCAGCGCCGGTGGCAGTGGTTGTGCCAGCGCCGGCCCAGACTCAGCAGTACTGCACGGTGCTCGATCTCACCTTCGACATCGATCGCGACAACATCGAGCGCGACGACAAGGAGAAGCTCAAGGTCGTGGGCACCTTCCTCACGAAGTATCCCGCCACCACAGCCGTGATCGAGGGCCACACCGACAACGTCGGCACCCCCGAACACAACATGAAGCTGTCCCTGGCCCGGGCCGAGAGCGTGGTCACCTACCTGGTGAATGACATCCACATCGACCGCACACGCCTCAAGGCGGTGGGCTACGGCGATACGAACCCCCTGGGCGACAACGCGACCGAAGAAGGCAAGCGCCAGAACCGCCGCATCAACGCCGTCATCGCTTGCGTGGACGACATCGAGGGCCTCACGGTCACGCCCGCCCGGACGACCGTGGCCCTGGATATCGAGTTCGATCCCAAGAAGGACGAAGTGCTGCCCGCCCACAAGGAAGAACTCCGCAAAGTGGCGAATTTCATGAAGGCTCATCCCTCCGTCACCGTGACGGTGGAGGGCCACGCCGGGCAGATGCTTGAGCCCGCCGCCAATGCGATGGCGATCTCCAAGCGCCGTGCCGAGAACGTGGTGACCTACCTGGTCGACAACTTCGGCATCGAGCGGTCCCGACTGACCGCCGAGGGCTTCGGCAAGACCCGCCGCTATGCCTACAGCACCACCGCCGAGGGCCGGCAGGAGAATCGCCGCATCAACATCCTCATCAACTATCCCAAAAAATAGGGGAGGTTTCATGCCTACCACCCGGAATGTCGAGCCTGATCCCAAGCCCATCGGGGACCCCCAGCCCCCCAAGCCCGAGATCAATCCGGTCCCGACCGGGGATCCGAAACCCGCTAATCCGGGCGAGGAACCGAAAAGCGAGAGCAACCGGAAGGCATCGCCTCTCTATGCGCTCTACGCGCTCCACGCCTCTAAGAAGGTCGATGACCTCTCCCGCCACGAGGCCAGGCATGACGAGCCTCTGACGCGGAAGCCCAATGCCCGGGAAAAGCCGCTGGATTGGGTCAAGCCCACCGGAAACCGGCCGCCGCCAGGCGTGAAATCCACCCAGGCCGCTCTTCGGGCCTGAAAGTCACGGCAAGCCTGCCAAGGGCAGACCTGCATGGAAGTCCCCGCAACCAACCCGCCTGCAAAGGCAATCACTAAGGAACGGTCACCATGCGAATGTTCAACTTGAACCACCCCACCGCCATCGTCTCTTCAGCCGCGCTGCTGCTCGCGGGTGGCGTTGCCATGCAGGCTTCCGAGCTGGACAACCGGATCGAGACCTCTGCCAAGAACAGCTACAACTTCAAGACCTACCTGAAGGACGACAGCATCAAGGTCGCCTCCTCGGATGGCGTGGTCACCCTCACGGGCACCGTGTCCTTCGAGTACCACAAACTGCTGGCCCAGGAGACCGTCTCCGGCCTGCCGGGCGTGAAGAGCGTCAATAACCAGCTCTCCGTCATCGGCGATCAGCCCGCTGACCGTTCCGATGGCTGGGTCACCATGAAGGTGAAGACGGTACTGGCCTTCCACAAGAATGTCAGCGCCACCGACACCGACGTCAGCACCACCAATGGCGTCGTCACGCTCAGCGGCAAGGCCGATTCGCAGGCGCAGAAGGATCTGACCGGCGAATACGCCAAGGATGTGGATGGCGCCATGGAGGTACGCAACAACCTCGTGGTGGACAAGCCAGCCAAGGCCCATCGGACCGTGGGTGAGAAGGTGGATGACGCCTCCATCACCGCCCAGATCAAGACGACCCTCCTCTTCCGCAAGTCCACGCATGCCCTGGCCACCAAGGTGACCACCAAGGACGGCGTGGTCACCCTGCACGGAGAAGCCAGGAACGCCGCCGAGCGTGATCTGGTGACCAAGGTCGCTGAGGACATCGATGGCGTGACGCACGTGCACAACAAGATGACGGTGAAGAAGTCCTGATTTTTTCCGCTGGCCCCCTGGTCTATCCGGGGGGTCAGCTTTCCGCAATCTCTCGCCAGGAGGCCCATATGTTATGGACCATCGCAGTCATCCTGATCGTCCTCTGGGCGGTCGGTCTCGTCAGTGCTTACACCATGGGCGGCTTCATCCACATCCTATTGGTGCTGGCCATCGTCGTCATCCTCGTCCGGGTCATCTCGGGTCGACGGGTTCTCTAGGGAGTCGCCGTGCTCGCAGATCGGAAAGCCTATGAAAGCAAGCTGGACGCCCAGTTGGCGCAGTGGGATGCCGACCTGGACGTGCTCAAGGCCAAGGCCCGGCGTGCCGAGGTCGATGCGATGGTCAACTACGACAAGGCCATCGACGCCCTGCAGCGCAAGCATGACGAAGCGGGCGTTCACCTGAGCAAGTTGAAGGCCGCCACGGACGAGGCCTGGGAGTGTGCCAAGGAAGCGACCGAAAAATCCTGGCACGAACTCAAGGCCATGTTCCATGGTTCCGCCGAGAAACCCTAATCCCTTCAGGGCCTGTTCGAGGTCCTGGGAGCCAGCCATGAACCCCAGCTTGATGTTTGCCGATGACTTCCCACCCAAGGGCGGGACGACCAAGAGCCTGGTGGCCCTGTTGAACCAGTCCACGGCGGAGACGCTCGACCTGGCTTACCAGACCCAGCGCGCTCACCGTTCGGTCAGGGGCAAGAACTCTGACGAGCTGCGAATGGTCTTCGAGCACCTGCACCAGCAACTGTCCACCTACGTGGACGACTTCGAGAACCGGGCACTCAGCCTGGGCGGTCGCACCCTGGGCACCCTCCGCATCCAGAATGGGTTGGCCGCCAAGGCCAGCCATGGTCTGGACGCGCCGGCGGAACCGGTCCTTCTGAACGCTCTGGTGGAAAGTTGTGGCGAGTACGCCGGGCGGATGCGCAAGGCGATCAGAACCTCCAACAAGCTGGGCCATCACGACACAGCCCACTTCTATACAGGCGTCAGCTGGGCCATGGACAAGACCCTTTGGATATTGACCGCCCACCAGGAAGTTTGAGTCCCGACCAGGAGCCAATCATGTCCACCGCACTCCAGATCACTCTCATCGTCGTACTGATCGCCATCGGCGTTGGCCTGGTGCCACTGCTCTTCCAGTTGCGCCGAACAGCCCAGGGGCTGGATGCCTTCCTGATTTCATCGAGACGGGACCTCAGTCAGATCGCCGAGGACGTGCACGCTTCGCGGATGCGCATGGACCATCTGGCAGTCTCGCTGCAGGCGTCCCTGGATGAGATCTCGGTCTTCGCCCAACTGATGGGCGAAGTCGGCGGCATGGTGAGGAATTTCCACAACCAGTTCCACAGCACCATCGAATCGGCCTCCCGCAACCTCGGAGGCATTCTCGGAGGGATCAGCGCCGTGCTGTCCTTCTTCAAGCGCCCACCAACCCAGCAAGAACCTGAATAGGACACCCATCATGAGCGAGGCGAATTCCTGCACTCCCAAGGGCCCCATGGTCCTCACCTTCATCGCTGGCGCCGCCCTGGGTGCCGTGGTGATGGCCCTCACCACACCCAAGAGCGGCCCCGAGCTGCGCGGCGACCTGAAGGATCTCGCCCGTCGCGCCAAGCGGAAAGTCGGCGATTACGCCGATGATGCCAGCGAGGCCCTGGAGGATCTGAAGGACCGCGCTGTCCTGGCCGTGGACGACCTCAAGCGGGGCGTATCTGATGCGGCGAACGACCTGCGGGGCTGAACCCCGCGAGTGGATCCATCAACCTCTTCAACCCAATCAACCTCACTACAACTGAAAGGCATGACCATGAACATGTGGAAAACACTTCCTTTCGCCACCGCCTTGCTCGTCCTCCAGGCTGGCGACACTCAGATCACGCCACCCAGCCAGATTCCCGCCCAGGCTGTGGCCCCGGGTACCGTCCCCCTCTACCGGGTGGTGGTCGTCCAGGGTTCGGCGAAGGCCATCAATTACCGCAACCTCACCCGCTCCGCGACCATCGACCTCGTGGGTACCGTGCTTGCCTCGAATGCGTCCGGTTCGGTGAAAATGAGCAGCGAGGATGGAGCGATCCAGATCAAGATGAAGGTCAAGAACCTGCCGCCACCTTCCAGCTTCGGCGGAGAATTCCTGACCTTCGTGGTCTGGGGGATTTCACCCGAGGGCCGGGCCACCAACCTGGGCGAGCTCGTCATTGAGCACGGCAAGGGCAAGGTCAAGGTCAGGGAGCAGCTGAAGACCTTCGGTCTGGTCGTGACGGCGGAACCCTACTTCGCCGTGAGCCAGCCCAGTGACGTGGTGGTCCTCGAGAATGTCATCGGCAAGGAGGCCTTTGGCTTCGAGTTCATCGATGCCAAGTACGAGCTGCTGAAGCGGGGCCAGTACACCCTGAACCTGACGGGTACCGAGCCCATGATCATGGACAAGAAGGTCCCCGCGGACGTCTACCAGGCCCGCAATGCCGTGCGCATCGCTGAGGCCGCAGGCGCTGCGACCTATGCGCCCGAAGCGCTGGGCAAGGCCCAGAACTTCCTGAGACAGGCGGACAACCCCGATGGCGGCAAGCAGGCCCGGATCCAAGTGGCCCGGGAAACCGTCCAGAGGGCTGAAGATGCACGGTTGATCTCCGTCCAGAAACAGGCGAAGGAACAACTGGCCTGGGAACAGCGGGTGGCCAAGGACAAGCTCGACGCTGCAAACCGGACAGCTGCAGCAGCCGCTGCCGCCGGAGAGGCTGCCAACCGGCAGAACGCGGTGGCCGCCAAGGAAAATGACGCCCTGCGCTCCACGAACCAGGACTTGTGGGCCAAGAATGAGGGCCTGCAATCCAAGAACGAAGGGTTGCAAACCAGGAACGAAGGGTTGCAATCGAACAACGAGGGGATGCGCGCCCAGCTGATGGAACAGCTCAATACCATCCTGCAGACCCGCGCCAGCGCCCGGGGGCTCATCGTGAACATGTCCGGCGTGCTCTTCCAGAGCGGCCAAGCTACCCTGTTGCCCATCGCCCGCGAGAAGCTGGCGAAGGTCGCTGGCATCCTGGCCACCCACAAGGGCCTGGTCATTGAAGCGGAGGGTTTCACGGACAGCACCGGCGGCAGCGGCCTGAACCAGCGCCTTTCGGAGCAGCGGGCCAAGAACACCATGGACTACCTGATCAGCCAGGGCGTTCCCGCCTCTGCAATCTCCTCCAAGGGGCTGGGGGAACAGAACCCCATCGCCTCCAACGCCACCTCGTCTGGTCGCCAGGAAAACCGGCGGGTGGAACTGGTGGTTTCGGGCGAAGGCATCACGCCTGCCAAGGCCGCTGGTCTCTAGGTTTGGTTCGCACTGGATCAGCTTCACCCTCGAACTTTGTCATTCACGGCAATCATCCATAGGAGTACTGCGATGTCCCAGCTTTCCATGTTCTCCAATTCTCCAGTCAAGGCCTCGAGCATCATCGGCACCAAGGTGGTCAACCCCAAGGCCGAGAATTTGGGCGACATCAAGGAGATTGTCATCGACCCCAGCACGGGCCGGGTGGCCTATGTCGTCGTCTCCTTTGGTGGCTTTCTCAGCATGGGCGAGAAGCTCTTCGCCATCCCGTTCAGTTCCTTCGAGTACAACCTCGTGAACAACGAATACGTCCTCCACGTTCCCAAGGAGCGACTGGAGACCGCGCCAGGCTTTGATCCTGGGCACTGGCCCTCCATGTCCGACGAGAAGTGGAACCGCGACGTCTACAAGTACTACGGGCGGTCGCCGTACTGGGAATAACCACGCAGTCCACCAGAGTGGTGGTCACCTTCCATCGCGCCGTTCGTGAGACTGCGCGATGGATGGTACCTCCCCGATGCAACCCTCAGCAATGATTCAGGAATGGAGTCACCCTCATGAGCCACAAAGACGCCCCCATCGCACCCATGCTGCTCACCTTCCTCGCCGGCGCTGCCGTCGGGGCCGTGGTGATGGCGCTCACCACGCCCAAGACCGGTTCCCAGCTCCGTCGGGACATGCGAGTCCTGGCCAATCGCGTCAAGCGAAGGGCCGGTGATGTGGCCGATGACCTTGGCGAATCCTGGGATGACCTCAAGGAATGCGCCGGCTTGGCCGCCGAGGAACAGAAGCAGGGCAAACGCGTCCCGGCGAAGAAAGTGTCGAGCTGACCGGTATCCCGCGTCCCCTTCGGAGCAGTTGACGTGATTCCTTGAAGACAACGGCAGCGCCCCCAGACGAAGAAGCTGCCGCTCCGGCGGACAGGACCTTGCTTGAACGCCTGGGCCCCGGGCTCATCACCGGGGCCTCCGACGACGATCCGAGCGGCATCGCGACCTATTCCCAGGCCGGTGCCGCCTATGGTTTTTCGCTGCTCTGGACGATGCTGCTCTCGTTTCCGCTGATGTGCGCCATCCAGGAGATCAGCGCCCGCATCGGCCGCGTCACCGGCCGCGGCATCGCCGGGAACATCCGCCGCTCCTATTCGCCCTGGCTGCTCTATCCCGTGGTCTTCCTCCTAGTGCTGGCCAACACCCTCAACATCGGCGCGGACATCGGCGCCATGGGGTCGGCCCTGCAACTGCTGATCGGAGGTCCGGCCCTGCTCTATGCCATCGGCTTTGCTGCGCTCTGCCTGGTGCTCGAAGTCTTCATTACCTACGAGAAGTATTCCCACTACCTCAAGTGGCTGACCTTGGTCCTGTTCAGTTACGTCCTCACCGCCTTCTTCGTGAAGATCCCCTGGCGGCAGGTGGCCATGGGCACCCTCTTGCCGACCTTTTCGCGGCAAGGCAACTACTGGGCCACCTTCATCGCCATCCTGGGCACGACCATCAGTCCCTATCTGTTCTTCTGGCAGGCTTCGCAGGAGACCGAGGAAATCCGTGATCATACCGACGAAGAGGCCCTGCAGGAGCAGCCCCTGCAGGCCCGCAGCCAGTTCGGACGCATTCGCTTCGACACGGTGACCGGCATGTTCCTGTCGAACACGGTGGCCTTCTTTATCGTGCTCGCTGCGGCTGCGACCTTGCATGCCCATGGTGTCACGGACATCCAGACCGCCAACCAGGCGGCCGAGGCCCTCCGTCCCCTCGCGGGCCGGTTCGCCTTTTCGCTGTTCGCCGTGGGCATCATCGGCACGGGCCTCCTGGCAGTACCAGTCCTGGCGGGCTCGGCGGCCTACGCCCTGGGTGAGGCGTTGAAATGGCCCACGGGGTTGGATCGGAAGCCACTGGATGCCAAGGGCTTCTACGCTGTTCTGATCGCCGCCACGGTCATCGGTCTGGCCCTCAACTTCCCCACCCTCCAGAACCTGTTCCACGTGACCCCTATCAAGGCCCTGTTCCTCTGCGCCATCCTGAACGGGGTGGTGGCCGTGCCGATCATGATCGTCGTGATGCTCATGGTGGGCAACGCCAAGGTCATGGGGCAATTCACCCTGGTGTCCGGGTGGCTCCGGAGGCTCGGCTGGCTCGCCACGGCCGTCATGTTCCTGGCGGCCGTGGGGATGTTCGTCACTTTGCATCATTAGCATCGAAATCGCCCCGCGACGATGGGGCCATGACTGGGGAGGTATCCGATGATCGCGATGGCCAACGGTGTTCAGATCGCCTTTACCGATGCAGGCGAGGGGCTTCCCATCGTCTGCATCCATGGTTTTCCCTTGAGTCGCGGGGCCTGGTCCAAGCAGGTGGACGCCTTCCAGGGGAAGTACCGGGTGATCGCTCCGGACCTGCGCGGGTTTGGTGAGAGTGGAACCTCTTCCGGCGCGGTCTTCATGAGTCGGTACGCCGAGGACATTCACGCGCTGCTGCTGCACCTGGGCACGGGACCCGTCATCCTCGTGGGCCATTCCATGGGCGGCTACGTGGCCCTGGCCTTCGCCAAGGCCTTTCCGGACCTGCTCCGGGGGTTGGTCCTGGTGGGCACCAAGGCGGGCGGCGATGCGCCAGAAGTGGCTGCTGCGCGCCGCACCACCGCCGAGAAGGTGCGAGCCGAAGGCATCGCGCCCGTGGTGGATGCCATGGCGCCCAAGATGCTCTCGGCTGCGAACACCGAGGCGGGCATGGCGGCCGCCGTGCGGGGCTTCATGCAGCCAGCCAGTCCGGAGGGCGTCATCGGTGCCCTCCTGGGCATGGCCGAGCGGCCTGATGCAGGAGGCTGGGTCGGGACGATCCGGGTGCCAACCCTCGTGGTGGCGGGAGTCGACGACATTCTGATCCTGCCCAGCGAATCCCAGGCGTTGGCCAAGGCCATCCCTGATGCCCAGCTGACCCTGATCCCTGGGGCCGGCCACCTGGTGGCCTTCGAGCAACCCGTGGCCTTCAACGAGGCCCTGAGTGGCTGGCTGGCTTGGGGCTCCAGGGAACCCCCGGCCGACCAGATCAATCTCTCGGCCACCAGGCCAGTCCGACGACCGGTTGATCCATCCACCCCCACCGGAGGCACGACATGAACGCACGAAACGCAGTGGTAGCCATCTTCCACTCCCACCTCGAGGCGGAATCGAGCATCAAGGAACTCCAGCACGCGGGCTTCGACATGAGGAAGCTGTCCATCGTGGGCAAGGATGTCCATACCGAGGAACATGTCGTCGGGTACTACAATGCTGGCGACCGCATGCAGGTGTGGGGCAAGCTGGGCGCCTTCTGGGGCGGCTTCTGGGGCCTGCTGTTCGGCTCGGCCCTGTTCGTCATTCCGGGCCTGGGCTCCCTGGTGATGTTCGGCCCCCTGGTGATCTGGATGGTGGCCGCGCTGGAAGGCGCCGTGGTGGTCGGCGGCCTGAGCGCCCTGGCCGCGGCGCTCTACAGCATCGGGATCCCCAAGGACAGCTGTCTGCAGTACGAGACGGCGGTCAAATCGGCCAAGTTCCTCGTGATCGCCCATGGCACCGAGGAGCAGGTGTCAACGGCGAAAAGCATTCTCCACATGGCTGGGGCCGAGCACATCGGCATCCATCCCGAAGTCTGCCGCGAACTGGCCAGCGTGACTTAGGAAGCCGCCATGGATCAGAGTGAAGAGACCCTGTCGAAGCTCCTGGGCATGCCCTACGAGGCGCTGGACGCGCGGGCCAGGAAGGTCGCGCAGTTGGTCGCAGCGAGGAAGCTCGTGGCCCGCAACGTCGCGGCGGAGTCAGACTCCGCGAGCAGTTTCGGCCAGCGCGCCGCGGATGCGGTGACGACCTTCGGCGGGTCCTGGACCTTCGTGGGCCTCTTCGCCGTCTTCATGATCCTGTGGGTGGGCCTCAACGGGTACTTGGCCCTGCAGCGGGGCCGCACCTTCGACCCTTATCCCTACATCCTCCTCAACCTCTTCCTCTCCATGTTGGCCGCCATCCAGGCCCCCATCATCCTGATGTCTCAGAACCGACAGTCAGACAAGGACCGCCTCCACGCGGAACACAGCTACGAGGTCAACCTCAAGTCCGAGCTGGAGATCATGCTGCTCCACGAGAAGCTGGACCTGGTCTACGAAAGGCAGCGCGCGGACCTGCAGGAGAGCCAGAAGGACCAGCTGAAGCTCCTGGCGGAAGCGATTCAGAAGAAGAGGCTGTCGCCATGAACAACGACTGGTTATCTGTCCATCGAGTCCCGGCGGGGAATGCTGCGCCGCTTCGTGCCGTCAGGGGCGCGGGTCGGGCCCTCTGGGTCCCCATCGTGGCGGCCTGTCTATGGCTGTCCGGCTGTGCCCGCCTGCCCGATCTGGACTACCTGAAGGCCCCCATCATCACACCTGAAACGCCCCATGTGGTGAATGCGCAGGGGGCCCTGAGCGACAAGGACGCCGCGTCTGTGCTCGCCCGACGGCTGGGTCATTCCAAGGTCGACGCCAAGCTCCTGGCGGGCCTCGAGGAGGCCGCCACGGGCCGACCTTTGATTGCAGGCAACAAGGTCACACTGCTCTTCGACGGGCCCATCACCATCGCAGCGATGATGGCTGCCGTGTCCACGGCCAAGGTCTCCGTCAACCTCGAGACCTACCTCTTCGATCAGGATCCCCTGGGAATGAAGTTTGCCGATCTGCTCATTGCCAAGCAGAAGGAGGGCGTCCAGGTCAACATCATCTACGACTGCGTCGGCACGCTGGGCACGCCCCAGGCCTTCTTCGACCGCATGCAGGCGGCAGGCATCCGGTTGCTGCCCTTCCAGCCCGTGAGCCCCATGCACAAGGTCGGCCGCTGGCGCATCAACAACCGCGACCACCGGAAGATCCTGGTGGTGGATGGCAAGGTGGCCTTTGCCGGCGGCGTGAACATCGCGGCTGCCTATACCGAGAGTTCGTTGTTCCGGCGACGCGCCGCGGCCGCCAAGAAGTTCGGCTGGCGGGACACGCACCTGCAGATCGAAGGCCCGGCCGTGGCCGCGCTGCAATGGATGTTCCTGGATAACTGGGCCAGCCAGAAGGAAGGTGAGATTCCTGATCTGGACTACTTCCCTCCGTTGACTTCGGCGGGGGACAAGGTTGTGCGGGTGCTCCGAAGCCAGCCCGACAGCAACCACGAGATCTTCAAGGCCTACTTCCTGGCGATCAATGGGGCCAAAACTACGATCCACATCACCGCGGCCTACTTCGTGCCGGATGGTCAGATCATGGCGGCTCTCCTGGACGCCGCCCGGCGCGGCGTGGACGTCAAGATCATCCTGCCCAGCCTCACTGACAGCTGGCTGACCTCCCATGCCGGTCATTCCTTCTACCTCCAGATGCTCGAAGCCGGCATCAAGATCTACGAACTGAAAAAGGCCGTGCTGCACGCGAAGACTGCCGTCATCGACGGCACCTGGTCCACGGTGGGTTCCACGAACATGGACATGCGGAGTTTCCTGCACAACAAGGAAGTCAATGTCGTCGTGATGGGCGACGGCTTCGGCAAGGAGATGGACAACGCCTTCGACGAGGATCTGCATGACTCCAAAGAGATCACGCTGGCGCAGTGGAAACAGCGCCCGCTGGCCCAGCGTTTCAAGGAATGGCTGGCGCGGCTGCTTTCCTACTGGCTTTGAGCCACGCAAGACAGCAAGAAAAATGGCAGGTTCACGAACCGAATACCAACCGCAGTGAAGGAGCAATCAATGGCTGCCACCGTAGACAAGAGCGATACCGAAATCAAGACCGACGTACTTGCCGAGCTGCAGTACGAACCCTCCGTGAAAGTCACAGACATCGGCGTCCTGGTACAGGACGGCGTGGTGACGCTCAACGGCTTTGCCACCAACTACGGTGAGAAGTGGAACGCCGTGCGGGCCGCCAAGCGCGTGGCCGGCGTCCGGGCCGTCGCCGACGACATCGTCATCAAGTTGCTGGATTCCCAGTACCGCTCGGATGGCGATATCGCCCTGGCGGTGGCCAATCGCATGGACTGGTCCACCGAGATCCCGACCGGGGCCGTGGAGGTCTCCGTGCGGGACGGCCATGTCACCCTCGAGGGCCAGTTGGAGTGGTGGTACCAGAAGCACGCCGCTGAAAGCGTCCTGCAGAACCTGGTAGGCGTGAAAGCGGTGACGAACCTGATCACCCTCAAAGCGGCGCAGAACGCCTCGGACATCAATGCGGCCATTTACTTGGCCTTCGAGCGCAACTACCTGCTGGATGCCCGGAAGATCAAGGTGGAGACCACCGGCAACAAAGTGGTGCTCCGGGGCATCGTCCGGAATAGCGACGAACGGGAGGAGGCCGAGCGCGTCGCCTGGTCGGCTCCAGGCGTCTACTCCGTGGACAACCAGGTCAAGGTAAAGGGGTTCTGGGAAGTGACTGACTAGACTCGACCCATGCCAAC
>JBBRZL010000059.1:0-19125 GCA_038236735.1 Holophagales bacterium
GTGAAGGCGATGCCCCTGGGGAAGAAGAGCCCGCCCGGGAAAATACCCAGAACCGCCCCCGGCACCTGGCCGATGCCGATGGGCGTGGTGACCACGCCGGCCGGTGTGACCTTGCGGATGGCGTGGTTCAAGCGGTCGCAGACATAGAGATCGCCGCTGGGGCTGCAGGCCATGGCGCTGGGGGAATCGAACCACACCCCGGGGCCGGTGCCATCCAGGAAGCCGGTGATCCCATGGCCGGCCAGGGTGGTGACCACACCGGTGGGAGTGACCTTGCGGATGGCGTTGTTGCCGCCAGTATCCGCCACGTAGACGTTGCCACTGGCGTCCACGGTGAGGCCCGAGGGATTCCAGAACCGGGCGGCGCTGCCCGCCCCGTCCACGAAACCGGAACTGCCGGCAAGACCCGCCAGAGTGGTCACCACACCAGCCGGGGTGACCTTGCGGATGGTGTGGTTGCCGTAATCCGCCACGTAGACATTGCCGCCGCTGTCCACGGCGATGCCCTGGGGTTGGAGGAAGGACGCCGCAGCGCCGGTGCCATCCGCGCTGCCGCTGGTCCAGGGGGTTCCGGCCAGGGTGGTCACCACCGCGCCCGGTGTGATTTTGCGGATGGTGTAGTCGTCACAGATCACGTAGAGGTTGTCGGCGGCATCCACGGTCAGGGCGCTGGGCGAGAAGAAACTGGCGCCGGAGCCGGTGCCGTTGGTGCTGCCCGCGGTGCCCGCGGTGCCGGCGAAGGTCGTGACCACACCTTCGGCACTGATCTTCCGGATGGTGTGGTTCTGATTGTCCGCCACGAAGGTTGCCCCCGCCGAGTTCACGGCGAGGCCTATGGGGGTCCGGAAGCTGGCCAGGGCTCCGGAGGCATCCGTGGCACCCGTGTGCGTGGGCTGCCCCGCGGTGGTTGTCACGGTGCCGGCCGCGAGGCTGCGAAGGGTGTGATTCCCTGTGTCCGCGATCAGCAGGCTGCCATTGGCGAGCAGGGCCACTCCGCCAGGCGACGTGAAGCGGGCGGCGCTGGCGGGCCCATCGGCCGAGCCGAGAACGCCGGGCGCTCCGGCCAGGGTGGTCACCACTCCCGCGGTGGTGACCTTGCGGATGATCTGGTTGCCCACCTCGGCCACATAGAGATCGCCCGTATTGCGGTCCAGGGTCAGGCCATCGGGGTAGTAGAACCGGGCGGCGGATCCAGTGCCATCGATCGAACCCACGGTGCCGGCCAACCCGGCCACGGTGGTCACCACGCCCGCCGGGGTCATCTTGCGGATGGTGTGGTTGCGTTGATCACTGATATAGAGATTGCCTGCGGCATCGAAGACCAGCCCCGTGGGGCCGTTGAACCGGGCGGCCGAACCGGTGCCATCCGAGCTGCCGGACACGCCGGGCGAACCAGCGAGGGTGGTGACCACGCCCGCGGGCGTGATCTTGCGGATGGTGAAGTTGTTGGTGTCCGCCACCAGCAAGTTGCCGCTGGCATCGACGACCAGCCGGGCGGGCCAGTTGAAGCGTGCTGCAGAGCCCGTGCCATCCGTGCTGCCCGCGGCACCTGGCTGGCCGGCCAGGGTCGTCACGACTCCAGCCGGGGTGATCTTGCGGATGTCCTGGTAGTAGGGATCCGACACAAAGACATTGCCGCTGGCATCCACGCCGATGCCGCTCGGATAGCCGAACCGGGCCGCGGGGCCGGTGCCATCCGCGTAGCCGGAGAGCCCCGCTGAACCAGCCAGGGTGCTGACGACCCCGCCTGTGATTTTCCGGACGGTGCTGTTCGAAGTATCGGCGATGTAGACGGAGCCGTTGGCATCCACGGTCAGGGAACTCGGGTTGTAGAAGCGGGCAATGAGGGCCGGGCCATCGAGAGACCCGGGGCCGTCGATGTTCCCGGCCAGCAGGTCGAGGCCCTTGGCGGCCACGGAAAGGGTTCCTGGGGTGGTGCCCAGAGGGTTCGTGGCCGCCAGCTGGTAGGTGGCGCGGCGGACGGGAATCACGTTGGCGCTGCCGCTGGGGATGCCGGAGACAGGCGAACCGTTGATGGCCAGGCCGGTGGCGTCATTGGTGCCGCTGCCCAGGGTCCAGTTGAGGGTGCTGCTGCCCCCGAAGGTAGTGGCCGCGGGCGAGGCGGAAAACGCGGTGATGGCGGGCACGGCATCCACCACCACGAAGGTGAGCGCCAGTCCCAGTGTGCCGCCGCTGTTGGTGCCGGTGACGGTGTAGGCGGTAGAGGCGGCTCCGGCGGTGGGGGTGCCGCTGATGACGCCCGTGGCCGGGTTGAGGATCAGCCCGGCGGGCAGGGCGGGTGCCACGGCCCAGGAGAGGACAGTGCCGCCGGTACTGGCGGGGGTCAGGGTCGTGATGGCGAGCCCCTTGCCGAAGGCCGTGGGCACGATCCCGTAACTGAAACTCGGTGCGCGGTCCTTCACCGTCAGGGACAGCGTCACTTGAGTGGATCCGGTACCGTTGGTGGCTGTCACCAGGTAGGTGGCCAGCGGCGTGATGGCGGAGGGCGTTCCCGAAATCACCCCCGTGGTGGTGCTGAGGCTGAGCCCCGTAGGCAGGGTTGGCGTGACGCCGTACGAGGTGATGGCCCCGCCGCCGCTGGCGGGCACATTGGCGGCGATGGTGGTGCCGAGGGTGTAGACCGCTGGATTCACCGCGTAGCTGAGGCCCGAAGGGGCTGGGATGGGCGCAGGAGAACCGCCGCCGCCCCCGCAGGCGAACAGGAGCACCAGGGCGGGCCCGGCGAGCAGGGTCAGGCGGATGGGGGACGGGGCTTGGCGGAACATGGAACCTCCGGCAGGGATGCCACCTCAGCCTCAGGGCTGCCTCGTCGCCCCGACAGGTCCAGTTCAAAGAAAGGGCTTGGGCCACCTTCGGTTGCGGGACAGCGGCGGTGCTCCTGGCCGGACAGCAGGCAGCTGAAAGGCTGCAATTGCACCGCTCCCGCAGAGCAGGACCGCTTACAATTGAACCTCCCCGACCCATCTTCCGGAGTTCCTTTGAGCGGCTGGACGCTCGCGCTCTTCCTCGACCCGCAGAGCCGGGATCCCGTGTACCTCCAGATCGCCCACGCCCTGATGCAGGAGATCCACCGTGGCCGCATCCAGCCCGGCGATACGCTGCCGGGTTACCGGACGCTGGCCGAGCAGTTGGGGGTGAGTCGGAATACGGTCATGTCCGCCTATCACGAGTTGAAGGCCGAGGGCTGGGTTGTCTCCCGGGCCGGAGAGGGCAGCCAGGTAGCGTCTGCGCCGCCCGCCCGGCTGCCCCAAGGGGCTGAGATCGTGCCTCAGGCTGCGCCGCCTCCAAAGGGCATGGGCTTCGACCTGGGTGACGGTCCTTCCGAGGGCGCAGCATCATCGGGGCGGGGTCTGCTCCGGGCCGGCACCGGCATTCCCGATCCGCGGCTCCTGCCCGGGGCCGAACTGGCGCGGGCCTACCGCCGGGCCCTCACCCAGCACGGGCAGAGCGCGCTCAGCCTGGAGGATTCCCAGGGACATCCGAAACTGCGCGAGGCCCTGGCCCGGATGCTGGCGGGTACCCGTGGCATCGCGGCCACGGCGCAGCGGATCCTGGTGACCCGGGGCAGCCAGATGGCCGCCTTCCTCAGCGCCCAGGCCCTGATCCGGCCCGGGGACGTGGTGGCCATAGAGGCCCTGGGCGATCGCAAGGCCTGGGAAGCCTTCACCCACGCCGGCGCCCGCTGCCTCCCCCTACCCGTGGACCCGGATGGACTGGATGTCGATGCCCTGGAGGAGCTGCTGGGACACACGCCGCTCCGGGCCGTGCTGGTGACACCCCGGCGCCAGTACCCCACGCTGGCGGTGCTGACACCGGAGCGTCGGGCGCGGCTGATGGCCTTGGCCGGGGTGCACCGCTTCGCGGTCCTGGAAGTGGACCAGGACAGTGAATTCCAGTTCGAGGGCCGGGGCCTCGCCCCGCTGGCAGCCCAGGACCCCGCTGGCGTCGTCATCCATCTGGGCACCCTCAGCAAGATCTTCAGCCCGGGGCTGCGCCTGGGCTTCGTCCACGGACCGGAGCCCCTGATCCAGCGCATGAAGCAGCTGCGGCTGGTCTTCGACCGGCAGGGCGACATGGTGCTGGAACGGGCCATGGCGGAGCTCATGGAAGACGGCGAGATCCAGCGTCACCTGAACCGCATGCACCAGGTCTACCGGCGGCGCCGGGATGCGGCCTGCGAAGCTCTCCATCGCTGGCTCGGCGATCGCGTAGCTTTTGATATTCCACCCGGCGGACTCGCCCTCTGGATCAGGACGACCGGGGATCTGGAGGTGGATGCGTGGGCCACCCAGGCGCTTGAACAGGGTGTGGCTTTCCAGCCCGGTCGCCAGTTCGCGTTCGAGGCAGGCGCGGTGCCGGGGTTGCGCCTGGGTTTCGCGAACCACGACGAAGCCGAACTGGAAGAGGTGGCCCGCCGCATGGCCGCTGCCCTGAAAGCTCTGTCCTGAACCAGCCTTGATACTGGACCGGTCCGCCGGGGAGAGCCCAGGTTCTTGCTAGGCTGGATCCGGAGCACACGATGGAACGGTTCGCAGACATGACGCTGATGATGCAGGCCCCGGAATGGACGAGGGCTTTCCTGAGCTGGGTGGACCGCACGGGCTGGTCCCGCCTGGGTCACCTGCTGCTGGTGGCCAGCGCCTGCTTCGCCCTCCTGGGCGCGGTGAAGCTCGTCACCCGGGCGGTGCGCCGAGCGGTGGATGCTGGGACCGACGGTGTGACCTCCGAAGCCGAGCGCCGGGCCAGGACCCTGGGCGCGGTGCTCATGAACGCCGCCCGAGTGCTCCTCGTGGCCTTCTTCCTGCTGATGACGCTCCAGGAATTCGGCTTGAGCATCGGGCCCCTGGTAGCGGGCGCCGGTGTGGCCGGCGTGGCCCTGGGCTTCGGCGCCCAGAGCCTGGTGAAGGACGTCATCAGCGGCTTCTTCCTGCTCATGGAGAACCAGTTCGGCGTGGGCGACATCATCAACGTGGATGACCGGCACATCGGCACCGTGGAGCGCATGACCCTGCGGATCACCCAGTTGCGGGATCCCGAAGGCCGCGCCCACTACGTGCCCAACGGCTCCATCGTCCGGGTGATCGTGCTCTCCAAGGACTTTGCCCGGGCCCTGGTGGAGGTGGAAGTGGACCTGGCCACGGATCCGGACCGGGCCTTCGAGGTGCTTCGGGAGACGGGCCGGCAACTGCACGAGGATCGACCCAATCAAGTCCTGGAAACCCTGGAGGTGAAGGGCATCGAGACCCTGGGGCCCAACGGCTTCCTCATCCGCACCCTCACCAAGACCGCCCCGGGCGAACAGTGGGACGTGGCCCGCGAGCTGCGTCGGCGCATCCTGCTGGCCTTTCGCGTCGCGGGCATCCAGATCCCCTACTCCCAGCGGGTGGTGCACCATCGGGGTGATTCAACGGTCAGCCAGGAGGACCCGGGGGAGTGACCGGAGTCGGCTGGCAGGAGCGGCCATCGGGCGGGTGGCAGGCTCAAATGACTCAGCGCACCAGCCAGGCCCTGGCGATCGCATGGCCCTTCATCTCGTAGATCACGACGGCGGTGAGCGCGGGGCGCTCGGGTCCGCTGCAGGGAAGGCATGGCGAGGAGGAGGGGGATCACGGGCGGCTCTCCACCGGGCCGAGGTAGTGGTCCACCCAGGTCAAGGCTTCCTTGATGAGTTCCGTGCGGGGCACGGAGTGGCCGTTCGGGTAAGTGATCCGCTTTTTCTCTGCGGCGGGGGTTCCCAGCAGGTCGAACATGGGCTTCTGCGAGGTCTGGGCCGGGAAGAAGAAATCGAATTCGCCGTTGAGCATCAGGGTGGGCTGCTTCACCCGGCCGAGGTAGTTGATGGCGTCCGCCTCGGGCAGGGCGCGCTGGAAGGAGAGTCCGGCGACGTACAGCACATTCACCTTGATGCGCTTCTCCACCGCCGGGAGGATGGCCCCCAGGGCCCCGCCCCAGCTGAGGCCGTAGTAGGCCAGCCGGCTGGCGTCGAGATCCTGCCGGGTCTCCAGGTAGTCGATGGAGCGGGCCAGGTCCTTCGCCCACATCACCAGGTAGTCCCGGTAGGTGGCCGTCTCACTGGGCAGGTCCGAGTGGAGGTCTCCACCCCGTTCGTAGGTGCCCTTATAGACCGGAAACAGCACTGCGCGACCACTCTTCTGGAAGAAGTCGGCCCGGCCCAGATCGAGGGTGGCGCTGGAGCGGATGTCGATGGAGCCGGAGCCCGGGAAGACCAGGACCACCTGATAGGGGGGTTTCGTGTGGGCCGGCAGGAAGAGGTAGGCCATCATCCGCTCTTCCCCGTAGGCGGCGGAGAAAGTGATCTTCTGGCGGAGGCCGTCCGAGGTCAGCTGCTCCTCCTCCACCTTGGCGTCGAGGGGCCGGCGATCGTAGGTGAACTGGCGCAGGAACTGGTTGAACAAGGGTTCCGCCACGGGCCGTTCGGAACGGAAGTCCCGGAAGGGCCGTGCCAGGGGCCGCTCCAGGGCGGCCAGGTTGGGTTCCGGATCGACGAGCTGGATGCAGCGGAAGCCGTTGGTGGGCGAGCGATCGAAGGCGGGCTGGGCGAAGGCGTCGTTGAAGGCGTAGTCCGGGTCGTTCCAGCCGCCGCCCAGGATGAAGCGGTCGCTGGTCTTGCCGCTCGGGTTCCACATCCACTCGCGCACGTTGCCCGCCAGGTCCGATACGCCGAAGCGGTTGGCGCAATGGGTGGTGTTCACAGGCACGGGTCCGGCCTTGCCCAGATTGGCCAGGGGGACGATGCGGGGACTGCCCCCTGTAAGGGCCACGCGGTTCCAGTGGAAGATCGTGGGCAGGCGCTTGCCGGCCCAGGCGGCATAGGCGGCAGCTTCGTACCAGCTGATGCCGGAGACGGGAAATTCCCCTCGACCTTCGGGGAAGCTGCCCAGTTCCCAGGTGGCCGGTCCGGGCCGCCCCGTGCGGTCGGTGAAACGGGCCAGTGCCTCTTTCAGGGCGACAGTCTGCCCGCCTGCCTGGAAGGGTTCCCGCCAGTACGCAGCCTCCCGGTAGCCGCCTGCATCCAGGAAGCGCTTGAACGCCCGATTGGTGACCTCTGACCGGTCCATGAGGAAGGCGGTCGTGGGCTCCTTCTTGAGATCATCCAGCCCCGGCAACAGCAGCTCGCTGGCGCCCTCGGGAATGTAGGCCATGCCCTCCGGCAGCTGGCCAGGGGCGGGCAAGCGATAGTGCCAGATGGAGCCGACGAAGTAGGGGTGGGCGGTGACATCCGCCACGGGTTCGCGGCCCGGGAAGGTGAGGCTGAGGCGCGTGAACCCGCGAGGGAAGGCGAACTTCTTGAGCGGGGTCCGACCGAGCAGGATCGGCTCGCTGCCGGGTTCGTCGTAGTAGCGCACGCGCACCTCGGCCCCGGGCGGCTCAGACGTGATGGTGACCTCCCGGGTGAACCTGGGGCGTAACCGCGCCACCAGGGGGTCGCCCGGCGCCACGGCATCGATCTTCCGGGCCAGCACAAAGGCGTCCCAGCTCTCTCGCGTTTCCTCGAAGAACTGGACGCGCTCCACGATGGCCACCAGGGCTGGTAGGGCCTCACGGTGGACCCAGCGTTCCCGGGCGTTGTGGCGCAGCCACCAGCCACCGAGCAGCGCCAGCAGGAGGGCTCCGGCAACCCACAGGGCTGGGTGGCGGTGGCGGGCGGGCCCGGTGGGCAGGAATGACGCCCGCAAGGCTTGCAGGTCGCGGCGCAGCTCTGCGGCGCTGGCGTAACGCTCGGCAGGGTTCTTGGCCAGGCAACGGCGGATGATGCGGTCCACCGCCGCCGGGGCGGAGGGCAGGACGCGGCTCAGGGGCGGGGGCGTGTCCCGCAGGATGGAGGAAAGGATGGAGACGCTGTTCTCGCCCGGGAACGGGTGGCGGCCCGTGGCCATTTCGTAGAGCAGGATGCCGAAGGAGAAGAGGTCCGAGCGGGCATCAACGGGGAGGCCCTGGGCCTGCTCCGGGGACATGTAGGCCACGGTCCCCAGCAGCATGCCCGGGCTCGTGAGGTGCTCCGGCACGACCGCGGTCGCCAGGTGCGAGTCGGAGTCCACCGCTGGTCGGACGTCCTGCTTGGCCAGACCGAAATCCAGGAGCTTGGCCTCGCCATGCTCGGTGACGAAGACGTTGGCAGGCTTCAGGTCCCGATGGATGATGCCCGCCCGGTGCGCCGCCTCCAGGGCATCGGCAATCTGGTCGCCCAGGGCGAGTACCTCGGCCAGGGCCAGGGGCCCTTGCTCCAGCCGGTGCTTGAGAGTCATGCCCTGCATGCGCTCCAGGACGAGGACGGGGCGGCCCTCGTGCTCGGTGATTTCGTGGATGGTGCAGATGTGTGGGTGATTGAGGGCCGAGGCCGCGCGGGCCTCGCGCTGGAAGCGCTCCAGCATCTGGGGGTCCCGGGCCAGGGTGTCCGGCAGGAACTTCAGGGCCACCCGTCGGCCCAGGCTCAGGTCCTCCGCTTCGTACACCACGCCCATGCCGCCCCCACCGAGCCGCGCGAGGATGCGGTAGTGCGAGACAACCTCACCGATCAACGGATCCTCCAGGGTGGTGGGGCAGGATACCTCGGCTCCCGGCCGTTTGGGCGCCTGGAAAAGCGCGGCTAAATCACGATAGATGAGTCATTTGGGGTGATCATCAGCGGATGCCGACGTGGCCCCGTACCGACTCGATGAGCTTGGCGGAGTCGTAGCCGAGACCGTCCTTGAAGACGGTCACCACGTTCTCGATGTCCTCGATCTTCCGCGAGGGATCGCCCTTCACCACCACCAGATCCGCCTGCTTGCCGGGCGCAATCGTGCCGATGCGGTCTTGGCGGCCCAGGAAGGCCGCGCCGTTGGCGGTGGCGATGTGGATGGCCTCCACGGGACTGAAGCCCGCCTCCACGAGCAGCTCCAGTTCGCGCTGATCGCCGAAGCCCGGCAGTACGCCGCCCATGCCCGTGGGGTCGGGCCCCGCCAGTAGCTGGCCCCCGGCCCTCACGAAGGCCAGTTCGAAAGCCATTTCCCGCTTGAGCAACTGTTCGGCCCGACCGTTCGGAACCACGGGTACCCTGGCCCGGGCGGCCAGGTAGCTGGCCTTGGATTCCACGGACATGCTGGCAAGCATCCGGGGCGACAGGGGCGGCCGGCCGGGAATGCCCAGCTCGAACACGGGCAGGGTGGAGGTCACCGCCACGCCCTTGGCGACCAGCGCCTTGATGAGTCCCTGCACCTCGGGCCCGGCCATGTCGAGCTTGAGCCAGGAGCCCCAGGAGGCTGATACCGGCGGGCCGACGTCAGGCTTCTTGTCGGGCGTGAACTCCGTGTCGGTGTACACGGGACCGTGCTCGAAGTCGTCGATGCCGAGCGCCATGGCCTCGGGCCAGGTGACGGAGCCCAGGTGGCCGGTCACCTTCAGCCCGCGCTTGTGGGCCTCGGCGATGGCCGCCCCGAGATCGGCGCGGGTGATGTTCATGTAGGCCTTGAAGGAGCTGACCCCGGCATCGGCCCAGTAGGCCACGAAGCGGCGTGCATCCTCGGGGCCCCGCAGGGCGTTCATCTGCGGGGTCATCGGCTCGAACCCCTCCAGGTAGGGACCGGTGACGTCCATCTTCGGGCCCGGCATCAGGCCCGCGTCGATCTGGCGCTTGATGTTGAGGTCGGTGTAGGGTTCCAGGCTGCCGGTGGTGCGGATGGTGGTGACGCCGCAGGCCAGGTAGAGGCGGGGCGCCGAGAAGGGGATCTCCGCGAAGATCCGGCCGGGCGGAACGGCCGCGCCCTTCTCGTCGCTGTGGATGGAGTGCGTGTAGAAGAGGTGGTTGTGCATGCCCACCAGGCCCGGCAGCACCGTGTGGCCCCTGAGGTCCAGCACCTGGGCCTCTTTGGGAGGCGTCAGGGCGGAAGCAGCCCCCATGGCCTCGATGCGGCCGTTCCGCAGGATGAGGGTCTGGTCCTCCCGGGCGGGCGCGCCGGTGCCATCCACCACGCGCGCATGGACCAGAGCCACCAGGGGTGCATCGACTTTGAGGAACCGGCGGATCTCGGGCCCGGGGCTGGGCGCAGGGCTGGGCGCGGGCTGGGCCCGCAGGGGCAAGGCCAGCAGGAGCAGGCTCAGCAGCAGGGGAGGGGTGCGCATGGGGGCTCCTACAGGGGGCAACGGGAAGGGGCCACGGGGCTGACCCAGCCCGCGCGGAGGCTTTCGGTCTGGGCCAGGGCGCGCTCGGCTTCGCTGGCGTACCGGGCGTCCCAGTCCGCCAGGCGGGGGCGCATGAGCCGCTGGTACCAGGGGGGCACCAGGGCCACGATCAGCATGCCCATGTAGCCGGCGGGCAGCATGGGGGCCTCGGGCAGGGGGCGGAGCCTCCAGAAGGGCTTGCCGCCCTCGGCGTGGTGATCGCTGTGCCGGGCGAGGTGGTAGAGGATGGTGCTACTCATCCAGGCGTTGCTGTTCCAGCTGTGGCGGGGCTCCACGCGGCTGCCCGGGAGCCGCACCAGGCCGTAGTGCTCGATGTAGTTGATGATCTCCAGAATGGCCTTGCCCCAGAGCCCCGTAACGAGGAAGAAGACCACAGCCCGACTGCCGCCGAGGAGCCAAGCCAGTCCCAGCCAGGCTGCAGAGAAGAGCCAACCCCGCAGGAAGCGGTTGGCGGGCCCCCAGACCGGGAGTTGCTTGCGCCGGAGGCGCTCGCGTTCCAGTCGCCAGGCGCCCCCCAGTTGGCCCAACGAGGAATGCAGGATGAAGCCGTAGACCCGCTCGCCGCGACGGGCGGAGGCCGGGTCTTCGAAAGTAGCCACCCGGGCGTGGTGGCCATGCACGTGCTCGATGGCGAAGCCGGCGTCGAAGGTGAGAGCCAGCAGCCAGCGCCCCCAGATCACGTGGAGGGGCTGCCGCGTGCGGTGCACCAGCTCGTGGCCCACGGTGGTGCCCGCGGCGGCCGTGAGGAAGCCGCAGCCCAGCGCCGCGCCCAGCCAGGACCAGGGTCCGCTGGCCAGGCGCGCCGCGAAGAGGTCGGGCCCGCCGAGGCGAAGCAGGCAGGCCCCCAGGCCCAGGGCGTCGCGGCTCCCTGCCATCCACCACAGCGCGCTGTGCATGCCGAGCAGGATGGGCAGGGTGAGGAAGAGCCAGAGGTTGAAGAGCCAAGGATTGCCAGCGGAGAGGTCCGAGGTCTCCTCGGGGCCGAGGGTATCGGAGATGGCCACCAGGCTGATGCTGACGAGGATGGGGGCCCACATCCAGGCGCCGCCCCGGGTGAACCGCCAGGTGGCGGCCAGCAGCAGGAGGGACATGATTCCGAAGCGGAGCGCCGCCATCAGACCCGCACCCGGAGGCCCACCAGCCGCCAAGCCTCGTCCAGGTCGCCGTCGGCCAGGGCCCGGCGGAGAGCGTGTTCCAGACCTGCCACGCCGGGCGGGTCACTGGCCTTGCGGACCATGGTCGAGAGCTCGTCCGGCAGGCCCGGGCTATTGGCCAGCAGGCCCAGGTCGTTGCCGGTGAGGATGCGGCTGCGCTTCAGGACTTCCGGCAGGGCGTCATAGCCCAGGGGTTGCCCCGCGGGCTTGGGCACCGTGAACACGGCGGCCCCGCTGGCCCGGGTGTAGAAGGCGCCGCCATTGCGGCCCACCAGGTCGAGGGCGTTCGGATGGAGCACGCCGTCCACGAAGCAGTCTTCGCGCACGTGGAAGACCAGCACCTCGCCGATGAGCATGAGGCCCGACCCAGGGCCCTGACCCAGCTCGACGACCTGCTGCAGGCGGCACTCCAGCTGGAAGGGGCTCTCGCCCACCAGGGCCGGCCGCACGAGGCGCGCGGGCAGGGGTGTCAGGCCGCACTTGGGAAACTCGTCCACGCCGTCGGGCCACTCGGCGCTGGCCACGTTCATCTGGTGCAGCATGGCGTGGCTCACGGCGGCGATGACGAATTCGCCCGTGGCCACGGCGTTCAGGTAGGTGTGCTTCACGGTGCCGTCGCGGCCGCGCCGGTTGGGCGCGAAGGCCACCGTGGGCGGATTCGAGCCGAAGGCGTTGAAGAAACTGAAGGGCGAGAGGTTCCGCAGGCCCTCGGCGCTAACCGTGCTGGCCAGGGCGATGGGCCGCGGCGCCACGCCCCCGCACAACAGGGCGTTGGTCTCGATGGGGCTCAGGTCCGCCGGGAGGAGCGTGCGGTGGCTCATGGGTTGGCGAAGGCCACTTTCTTCTTCCCGGCGTCGGTGGCCTTCAGCCAGCGCAGGAGGCCCGGGAAGTAGTGGGCCTGGTCATCCCACATGTCGCAATGGCTGCCCTCGGGGCACAGGAGAAAGCTGCCCTGTTGCACCTGGGTGGCCACCCACCGCATGTGGGCGGGATCCATGGTGTCGTGGCTGCCCCCGATGACCAGGGTGGGCATGGCCAGCTTTGGCAGGTCGGCCTTGCGGTCCCACTGCTCCAGGCGGCCCGAGGCCCCGAACTCGCTGGGGCCCTGCATGAGCACGTAGATGTCCTTGTTGAGGTGGCCGAACATCCGGTTGATGGCGTCGGGCCACTCGGGCAGGCGGCACAGGTGCTTGGCGTAGAAGTTCGGCAGCAGCAGCTCAAAATAGCGCGGGTCCTCGTACTTGCCCTTGGCCTCCAGCTCGTGGATCTCCTTCACCACCGCTGGATCCATCTGCTTGGCCAGCACCTCTTCGGCGTAGTGGTTGTAGTCGGGGATGCTCATCATCATGTTGGAGATGATCAGGCCCTTGAGGTGGGCGCCGTATTTCAGGGCGTATTCCGCGGCGAGGATGCCGCCCCAGGAGTGCCCCAGCAGGTAGAAGTTGTGCTTGTCGAGGCCCAGAGCCACGCGCACCTGTTCGACCTCTTCCACGAACCGTTCGGTGGTCCAGAGCTCCTTGTCCTTGGGCTGGTCCGAATAGGCGCTGCCCAGCTGATCGTAGTAGATGAACTCGATGCCCTCGGCCGGCAGAAAGCCCTCGAAGGACTCGAAGGCCTCGTGGGTGCCACCTGGGCCGCCGTGGAGCAGCAGCACCTTGATGCGCGGGTTGTGACCGAAGCGCTTGGTCCAGACTTTGAAATCGCCCTTGGGCGTCTTGATGGGGATGAGCTGGACGCCGCCCTCGCGCAGCTTCGAGGCATCGGCGAAGTAGGACTTGAGCGTGGGCGCCGCTGTCTGCGCGCGGACGGACAGCGCGCAGAGCAGGGCTGCGGACAGCAGGAGGTGGAGACGGCGCATGGGGACCTCGGCAGGGTGCTGAAGGTCTTACCGCGAACGAGTCGCTCCAGCAAGATTTCCTTCAAGGCTCTTAGCGCACCACCATGCCACCTTTGACGACGGTGCTCAGGCGCTGCAGCTCGGTGATGTCCTGGAGTGGATCCTTGGATAGGGCCACGAAATCCGCGTGGGTACCGGGTTCCAAGGTGCCCAGGTCCTTAGCGCCGAGCAGATCGGCAGCGACCAGCGTCGCGGATTGAATGGCCTGCAGGGGCGTCATGCCACGCTCCACCATGAGGGCCAGTTCCTTGGCCGGGTTTTCGGTCCAGGGGAAGGCGCCGATGTCGCTGCCGAGGGCGATCTTCACGCCCTTGGCGAGCCCCTTGCGGAAGGCCACGGCCAGCAACTCGGGCGCCTTGCGGCCCAGGGGGCCGCGGCCTTCGGCCACCCAAAGGCCCGCATAGATGGTGGGACACCAATAAGTGCTCTGCCGCGCGGCGCGGACCAGCAGGTCATCGGTGAAGCCGTCGGCGTGCTCCAGCGTATCGAAGCCCGCGGTGAGCGCCGCGTCGATGCCGTCCCAGCCCTTCACGTGGGCCGAGGTGCGCTTGCCGAGCCGATGGGCCTCCTCCACGAAGGCCTTCAATTCCTCGGGCCGGTAGTTGCAGAGGGAGCGCAGCCGGCCATCGGCGCCGAGGCTGATGGACCGGTCCACGTAGACCTTCACCCAGTCCACGCCCCGTCGCACCTCGTCGCGCACGGCCACGCGGATGGCGTCCACCCCATCCACCACGCGGACGCCCGAGGGCAGGTCCAGCTCCCAGGCGTAGTTCTGCAGCGGATAGGTACCGGTAGCCGAGAAAGCCCGGCCCGCCACGAAGAGGCGCGGGCCGGGCACCACGCCGGCCTCGATGGCCTTCTTGAGATCGACATCGGCGTAGCCGGCGCCCTCGCTGCCCAGGTCCCGCATGGTCGTGAAGCCCCACAGGAGCGCGGCCCGCGCCGAGGCAGCGGCGCGCAGGGCGCGGTAGGGAATGCTCTCCTTGAGAATCTGGTCGGCGTAGTCCTGGCTGAAGCGGTTGCCCTGCAGCAGCACGTGGGTGTGGGCCTCGATGAGCCCCGGCAGCACGAACTGGGTGGAGAGGTCCAGCAAAGTCGCGTCCTTCGGGGCCGCGGCAGCCACCTGGGACCAGGGACCACTGGCGGCGATGCGGCCGTCCTTCAGGAGCAGGCCCTGGTCCGTGCGGACCTGACCCGTCCGCACGTCCAGCAGGCGGCCTGCCCGGACAAGTGAGGGCGCTTGGGCGGAAAGGGCCAAGCCCAGCAGGAGGCCGAACAGGGGGCGCAGGGGCAGGGTGTGCAGCATGCCGCCATCATGGTGCAGGCGACGGCCCCTCGCAATGGCCACGAGAGGCCCTGGTTGGATCAGTCCCCAGCCTCGCCCCCGGGGGAGCCGGCGTAGAGGTCGGGCAGGGTGCCGCCCAGGAGATTGGGCGTCACGCCCACCAGGCGTTCGGGGGCGTGGACGATGGTGTTCACCAATCGGCCCATGCCCTGGACTTCCATCACCACCTCGTCCCCGGCCTTGAGCCAGAGGTTGTCGGTGACCTTGGAACCGTTCAGCTCCAGCAGGCAGCCGGTGCCCACGGTGCCGCTGCCGATGACCTCGCCGGGCTGCAGCTGGATGCCGTAGCTGGTGCGCTGGAGAATCTGGGCGAAGGTCCAGTTCATGGTATCGGCATTGCCACTGGACAGCAGATGTCCATTCACGTGACAGGTCATGGCGGCGTGCAGCAGGTTGCCCTGGGCCGAGGCCTCCAGCTCCAGCTCGTCCTTCGTCACCAGCCAGGGGCCCAGGCTGGTCGCGAAATCCTTGCCCTTGCAAGGCCCCAGGGACAGCTTCATCTCCTCCATCTGGAGCATGCGGGCACTCCAGTCGTTCATCACCAGGTACCCGAAGATGGCCGCGTCCGCCTCCTCCAGGGTGGCGTTCTTCAGCGGCCGTCCGGTGACGATGGCGACTTCGAGCTCGAAGTCAAGGCGCGCCAGGTGCTGGTCCTGCACCAGCACTTCGCCCGGGCCGGTGACGGCCAGGTGGTTGGTGAAGTAGGTGACGGGGAAGAGGTCGAACTCGGGAATCATCTCCAGGCCCCGATTGTGGCGGGCGGTGGCCACGTGCTGGCGGAAGGCGTAGCCGTCCCGCATGGAGACAGGCCACGGGAGGGGCGCCAGCAACCGGATGGAAGCCGCCTCGATGAGGGCCGCGTAGGGAGGCTGCTCCAGAAGGTCCCGCGCCACGGGCATGAGCTCATCCTGCCGGCGGATGAGGGTGAGCATATCCACGGCGAGGCGGCCGTCGGCGGCGGCGAAATCGAGGATGCGACCATCCGGCAGCACGGCGCCGATACGCTCGATTTCAGCCTGCAGGAAGGTCACCAGCTTCATCGGGAACTCCGGGAAGCAGCCAGTGTACCGCCTACCGAACATCATTCCGGCATCGTCATTCAGGCAGCAGGCGGAGCGGGATTCTGGGGGCTACTTCTTCAGCTGGCTCAGCATCTGGCGGGCCTGGGCGGCCTGTTCGCTGGTGGGGGCCAGGGCGATGATCTTGTTCCAGGCCTTGGCGGCCTCGTCGGGCTTGTTGAGATTGCTGGAGTAGACCACGCCGAGGTTGATGAGGCTCTGGAGGTGGTTGGGGTCGAGCTTGTTCGCCTGGCGGAAGTTTGCGATGGCTTTTTCGAACTGGCCCAGCTCCCGGTACATCACACCCTGGTCGGTGAGCACGTTGGGATCAATGGGCTTCAGGGCCAGGGCCCGGCTGTAGGCGTCCACGGCCTTCTGGTACTGATGGGAATCGAAGTATTCGTTGCCGAGCGCGGCCCAGGCGTCGTGGTTCTTGGGATCGTTCAGGACGGCTGCCTCAATGCGGCCGATGCGGGCCTGGGCCTCGGCGTTGGGCAGGGTGGGACCAACCGGCATGGCACCTGCCATGGCGCCAGGCATGCCGCCGGCCAGGGAGGGCGCCGGCATGATGGGGGCCGCGTTGGTCGGTGCGGCCACGATGGGGGCAGCTTCGTGGGAACCGCCGCTGAAGACGAAGTAGCCCGCGAGGAATCCAGCGGCGAGACCGCCGACCAGGGCAAACATGATGTTGCGGTTCAAGCGCACCTCCTGAAGACCCTGCGGTCCGTTTGAATTCTCCCACAGGTCAGGCTTTGGGATCTTCTTGTCGATGAATAGGGGGAGGAGCTTCCCGAAGGTAAGCTCTGTGGCAGGCAGGAACCCACCCATTCCCATCATCAGACGTGCCAAGGCGAACTGTGACCGATACCTCTACCCATCTGTTGCTTCGGGGTCGCCTGCGCAGCCTGGCTGTGATGACCATCGGGGTGGCCCTGTCCTTGTTCGGGTTCTTTTTCTCCCGGGAGGTCCATCGCAGCCAGGTAGGGGCAGAGTTTGCCGCCGCGGCCCGGGACCGGGCTGAGAGCGTGATCCAGGGCATTCGGCTCGGCTTCGAAGACGTCACGATCCTGCGGAGTTTCTACGAGGCCAGCGATGAGGTCACGCGGGCCGACTTCGACGCCTTTACTGGCGCTTTGTTGGCGCGCCATCCCTACATCCAGGCCCTGCAGTGGCTGCCGGAGGTGACTCCGCACAACCGGGCCCACCTGGAAGAGGAAGCCCGGCGCGTACATCCCGGGTTCCGGTTCTTCAAGAGAGATGCCGCTGGGAAAACCGTGGAGATGGAGTCGGGCGCATCCTTCCATGCCGTCCAGTTTGTGGCCCCGTTCCGCGGCAACGAGGTCTCGCTTGGCTTTGCGGCCGAGGCGTTGGCCACTCGGCAGGAAACCCTGGCCAGGGCTCTCAGGACGGGTGGCCTAGCGGCCAGTGGGCGAGTCCGCCTCATCCAGGAACCTGGGGATCAGGCAGGCGTGCTGGTGATGAGCCCGGTGCGAGACCGGAGTGGTCGCCCCATGGGCGTGGTGCAAGGGGTCTTCCGCATGGGGGACCTGGTCCAGAAGTCTCTGGCAGTCATGGAGCCCAAGGGTGTCAACTTGAGGCTGGTGGATGCGAGTACTTCTGAATCGAAGTCGGTGCTGCACGAGGAACCGTCACCACTGCCCGTCGTCGGCCGGTCGCGGGAGGATGGCCTCCACCTGGTACGGACCTTCGACCTGGCTGGGCGTCAATGGAAGGTCCTGGTGGATCCCACAGGAGGCCACTTCGACCTTGGAACACCCTGGCGGACCTGGGTGGTGCTGCTGGCCGGGTTGGCCTTCTCGCTCCTGTTGACGGGTTTCGTGCACACTTTGATGGCCAGCGAGGCGGAGATCCGCACCCAGGTTGATCTCCGAACCCGGGAGTTGGCGCTGGAGATGGCAAGCCACCAGCGGGACGGCCAGGCCCTGCGCGAGAGCGAGGCTCGTTTCCGTCATCTCATCGAGGTGATGGGCGAAGGCCTGTGGGTCTTGGACGCCCAGGGCACGATCACCTTCGTGAATCACCGCCTGGCGGAAATGCTGGGCTACCAGTCCGCCGAGATGGTCGGCCAGTCCCTGCTCGATTTCCTGTTCGAGGCCGAGCTCGAACAGGGGAGACAGAACCTGGCGGACCGGCGCGCAGGGCAGGGCGCCAAGTACGACTTCCGGTTCCGTCGCAAGGACGGCACCGAGGTATGGGCCATCCTGACGGGAACCCCCGTGACGGATGATGCGGGCCAGGTCGTTAGCATCCTTGGCGTGATCACGGACATCACGGAGCGGCGGCGGCAGGAACAGGCCCAGCTCCAGAGCCAGAAACTGGAGAGTCTCGGCGTTCTGGCGGGCGGCATTGCCCACGATTTCAACAACCTGCTCACGGCCATCCTGGGGAACATCGGCCTGGCCCAACTCTGCCTGTCGAAAGTGTCGCCGGCATGGCCCTTCCTGGAAAAAATGGAGCTGACCGTTCACCGGGCCACCAATCTCACCCGTCAGATGCTGGCCTATTCGGGCCTGGGCCGCCTCACGGTGGGGCCCCTGGACTTGAACCAGGCGGTCGAGGAGATGTCGCACCTGCTGAGCGTGTCCATCTCGAAGAAGGTGGCGTTGCGGTATCACCTCCAGGAAGGACTGCCCCTCCTCATGGGCGAGGTGTCCCAGATCCAGCAGGTGGTGATGAACCTCGTCACCAACGCCTCCGAAGCCATCGGCGACGCGGAAGGAATGGTGTCCATCCGCACCGGAGTGAGAGAGTACGGCCTGGACGAGCTGGCCCGGGACTTTCCCCACCAGGCCATCGCTCCGGGGGCCTTCCTCACCCTCGAAGTATCAGATACGGGGCAGGGCATGACTCCGGAAGTGCAGGCCCGGATCTTCGAACCTTTCTTCACCACCAAGTTCACGGGACGGGGCCTGGGCTTGTCGGCCATGCAGGGCATCGTGCGCGGCCACAAGGGCGGGATCCGGGTGTACAGCGAGCCAGGGAAGGGCAGCACGTTCAGGCTCATCTTCCCCGCGGGCAGCGGCGGGGTGCCAGAGGCGAGCGAGCTTCCTCCTGAAGCCGATTGGGTGGGCAGCGGCACCATCTTGGTGGTTGATGACGAGGAGGGCGTGCTCCACGTGGCGGCGGCCCTCCTGCGCTCCATGGGCTTCGAGGTGATCCTCGCCGCGGACGGGCTCGAAGCCCTGGATCGCTTCCGGCAAAGCAGCATCCCTATCCGGGCCGTCCTCATGGACCTGACCATGCCCCACCTCGATGGCGTGGACACTTTCCGTCAATTGAAACTCCTGGATCCCGGCTGCCGGGTCGTACTCACCAGTGGCTACAACCAGCAAGAAGCCGTCCAGGACTTCCTGGGCAAGGGGCTGGCGGGCTTCGTGCAGAAACCCTTCCTGCGTTCCGATCTCATGGCGGCCATGAGGAAGGCGCTGGAATCCTGAAACGGTTCCA